>NZ_JTJC03000006.1:11782-352380 GCF_000817735.3 Scytonema millei VB511283
TTAATCTCTGCGGGTCAAATTCCCCGCCGCTCTGCGGCGTAAAATGTGAGGAATGAGCGAATATATTCATAAAAGTCATAACGTTACGGTGTTGCTTTACCATTTGGTGTTTCCCGCAAAGTATAGACGAGCTGTGTTCGACGAACAGGTAGATGCAGTTTTGAGGGAGGTGTGTTTAGAGATTGAGAAACGCTATGAAATCAAGTTTGTCGAAATTGGTGTGGACAAAGACCATGTGCATTTCTTAGTACAGTCAGTGCCAACTTATAGTGTGACCAAGCTGGTAACAATGCTCAAAAGTCTCACAGCCAGAGAAGTATTTAAACGCTGTCCGCAAGTGAAACAACAGCTGTGGGGCGGCGAGTTTTGGAGTGATGGGTATTTTGCGAGTACAGTTGGAAAACATGGTGATGAAGGGATGATTGCCAGGTATGTGAAAAAACAGGGGAATGACTATCTCAAATTGCATCGAGATGAGCAATTATCTCTCTTTTGATTCTGATACCCCGTCCGCTTGCGGCGGGGTAGTTCATTTCAATGAGACTTTGTTGTTCGCCAGCTAGATTTACCTTACCAATAGCATTGCGTGGTAAAGATAGCTGTTTAGCCAAAGATTCAATTCGGTCAGCTCGTTTCTGCGTCCGTGTTTTCTTGAAACTACGGTAGCGATGTAAGGGAATTGGACCATCTACCGGAAGAAAAGGACCATAGCGGCGTTCAAGATATTCTACGTATAGTTCGTTATCGAACAATCCCCACCAAAGAACTACAGTTTCACCTGCCAAATCCGGCTCGACTTCATAAGCCACCCCTTCAACCGTAACGCGAGCATCAATGCCAACCTTGCGACGTTCGGGCGAACGTGCAAATGTACAAAACCGCTCCCAGCTACACATTTGCCGGATTCCTACTTTTGGTAGGTTAGCCATCCAGTCCTCACTGCGGGAATGGGGTTCGCTGCGATGCGGTTGACTATTGTAGTGCAGCAAAAACCGCATCAACCAAGCATTCGCTTCGGCTTCTGTCTCCGGCGCGTGCAGGTGGTAAAGAGTTTTGTGCATTTCCTTGACAGTGCGAAACGGGCGCTCTACTTTGCCTTTGGCGCGAGCCGTCACTCTTCGTCCGTCTTTCCCATTCGGCAGGTGGGTGCGTACCTCCACGCCCAAGTATTCCATTACATGAGTGAAACACCAGGCTACGGGCAATCGGTCCGTTATCCATATACAGCATCTGAGGAATACCTTGAAAGGGGAAGTCTGGACTCGACTTCGGCGACATGGCGGCAAACATAAACCGCAATGCTGCTTCGACATCTTCGCCATAAACACCGTGGTATTCCTGATATGCAACACCACTACGGTCATCCACGACACTATAAAGCATCAATAGGGGATGTCCGCGTCCTGGCTCTATCCAAGCAGGTGCTTTGACGTGCTTGAGATCGCTGGGGCTGAGGTCAAAATGCCAGCAAGAGTTGCTATACTCTGCTTGGAAGCGAACGGCAGGTGGTTGCCGCAGGAGAGTATCGTAGTCATAGCCCCACTTTTTGAGGTAACGGTTGACGGTGGTTGCTTTGAGTAAACCGACTGGAACCGTAACGTGACCGTCGGGAGTGTCAATCCCATCTTCTTCCAATAGCCGGATTGCTTGTACGGTAGATAAATGGCGACCTTTGCGGTTGGAGGTCCGGATTTTAATTGCCGCAATGATTTCACAGTAGCGTTCTAGTCTGGCTTTGGGGATAATACGCGGGACATCATAATCGACGCGGCGCACTGACCGGACACAATTAGGCTCTCGTAGCGCCCGATACACAGTATCTTCAGAAATTCCGTACAGTTGTGCTATTTCCTGGACTAACGCTCGACGAGATGAGCTGCGTGGTGGTAGTTGGTCGAGGCGACGGCGCAAGTCTACGATGGCATCAATTGGTATTTGTTTCTTTGGCATCCGCTTCACCTTCCCACGGCTTTCTCGTGGCGTGGGTGGAGATGTTTGCGTGACAACCAGTCGTAGAGAGTGGAAAGAGAGCAATCGACGAGTTTGGCAATTGAGCGTTTGCTGATCCCTTTGGCTAAATAGCTGCGAATTTCTGCTTCCCTTATGTCTAGTTTCAAATGTGCAGATTGCCGTCCTTTGGGTCGCCCTAACGCTTTCCCCTCAGCTTTACGCTTGGCTAGTGCTTCAGTGGTTTTCAGGACAATCAATTCCCGCTCGATTTCTGCTGCCAAGCCCAAAACCGTTGCTGTAATTCGGCAAGGCAATTGAGTCATCCAATACCATTCCTTGTTTGGCAATATGGACGTTGATTCCCCGACGCACGCAGCACTCTAGCATTTCTAATACTTGTAGGGTGGAGCGTGCCATCCGACTGACTTCTGAGAAGATGACTACATCTTAGGCTTGCGCTGTTTGAGTCAGTAGTAGTCCCACACCCCGCGACTCCCATTTTTCCCGTCCAGAAACGGTATCTTCTATGAACTGGATAGGACTCAAAGCATGTATGTTGGCATACTCTAAAATGCCATGTCGTTGATTGTGCAGGTCTTGTTTGTCGCTAGAAACTCTCAAATAAGCATAAATCACCATAGCCACATGGGCTGTTGGGTTTAACAGCTTTGGGGGTTTAATCAAACGGTATTAGTTCAAATTAAACCACAAAAAGCGTACATATATGTCTGGTTAAAAAGTTCGTATTTCTTGGACACTTTTGCCGCTATAAATACTGCAACTTTGACTCTAATTGGGTTACAGCCTATTTGCAGTGAATGTGGTTTGATTTGCAGTGATTGTGGTTTGTATGAGCGCGATTGTGGTTTCATTTGCAAATATTGTGGTTTTGAAACCCCCTTTATTTGCAGTGAATGTGGTTTCAAAATTGCCTTGTTTGCAGTTTTATCTCTCGATGTTTGCAGTTCGCTACATCTAACCCTACCCTGAATGACTTTCCAAGGGTTATCCGGTTGCTTCGTCCAACTCCAACACGCAGGCAGCTAGCAAACCCAATCTCTCCTTGTACACGCGCTCTGACAGCTTGGGCTTCAGGAATGCTGCAAACTCTCTAGCAGCATCGACACCAATAGTAGGTACTAACTTGTTACCTATGGCGTGTCCTTTGATGTGTCCCAGAGTAGACTTGTACTTGCTCAACGTACTAGCTGCTACATCCTCTACCTTGCTATCGATAAATTGCTCGAATAAAGTAGCTACAGTAATGTTTTGAATTAGCGGTGGTTTTTGGGGGCTAGGACGGTACTTCTCTAGCGTGTGGTCAAACGTACCACCCAGTAGGTCTAATTCAATTTGACGGGCTACTAGTGAAGCTCTAATGCGATTTTCTTTGGAGTCGTCTAGGTTAACTGCCAGCGTCTTTTGAATGCCGTCGATTCTAAATCTCAGCCTTAACCTACCCCGAAAACTTTCAACTGAAACAGTGCCTTTTGAGGCTTTCTTCTTGATACTCATTGCGATACTCAAACTAGGCGTATCGCATCGCAAACACAAAAATGGAGGTACGATAGCACCTCCTAGAAAGGGTTTCCGCCGATGGAGAATAGGAGACTCGAACCCCTGACCTCTGCGGTGCGATCGCAGCGCTCTACCAACTGAGCTAATTCCCCGTACTAATTTGGCAGTTTAGCTTTAAGATTTTGGACTGCTAGTCTCAAATTTCTATATGCCACTTGGTATTTTAACATTCAGCGACGGTGGCTTGTGAGTCTGCTTTGGAAAGTACTTGTTGCACCCATTCCAAATCTAACTGGTTGAGGTAATCTACAGCCCAGTTTGCTTGACGTTGCATCATGTGAAATGGATAGGTATTTGCAACTCCAACAACCGGAATTTTTGCTGTCTTCGCTGCTTGGACTCCTGCTGGAGTATCTTCGATCGCAATACACTCCCCAGGCTGTAATCCTAATTCAGGATAGAGTTGGTTAAGGCGTTCTACTGCCAACAAGTAGCCATCTGGTTCTGGTTTACTAGTAGTAATATCATCGCCACCAACTAATACAGAAAAGTATTGTGTCAAATTCAAACGCTGCAAAACTAATTCAATTTCCGATCGCATTGCACCACTAACTACAGCTAACTTTAATTGGTGGCTGCGGGTTTGAAAAATCAAATCTTCTAACCCTGAATAAGTAGGTAAGTTGATGATTTTTTCTAATTCTTGCTGGTATGCTTGCGCCTTGCGCTGCATTAATTGGAGTAAATATGTCTCACTCACAAATCGACCTCGACGTTTGAGCAATTCAGCTAAACAAACGCGATCGCTTCTCCCTAGACAAACTTCCTCAAATTCGCCAGGAATTGGACGTAAATTTTCTTCAATTAATAACTGTTCGATCAGTTGTTTATGAATTGGTTCGTCATTAATAATAACGCCATTAAAATCAAATAAAACTGCCTTTAACGCCATATGATGTTATTACCTTAATACCCAGGAGCCGGAATCCATTCTTCTGTTATTACCATATCTTCTTCTGTCTCCTGTCTCCTAACTCTCGACTCCTGCGTTAAAGGCTTAATTCCGCGAGTGACTTGATTGACTAACCACACATCATCAGTCTGCACTGCTGCAAAGCCTGCTTTAACCATCCAGGCATCTAAATTGCCTTGCGCAAATTCTCGAATATATGGTTCCTCAAACACATTATTCAACCAATCGAGATGGCGTAAAGTCTGCTGATTGCCGTCCAAAACGATCGCCTCGCCGCCTGCTTTTAGCAACCGAAAGCTTTCTTGCAAGATTGCTTGAGTTACCTGTGCTGGTGTTTCGTGAAATAACAAGGATATCGTCACCAGATCGAAACTTGCAGCGGGCAGTTTTGTGTCTTCAGCATTACCATGCAGCCATTGAATCGCTAATCCAGCAGTTTTGGCTTTGTCTTCTGCTCTGACTAACATATAGGGAGATAAATCTAAGCCAATGACTTCTGCTTGGGGAAAAGCCTGTTTTAACATCAGCGTCGTGGAACCAGTACCGCAGCCTAAATCTATAATTCTCGTCGGCTGGACGCGGATGCGTTCTAACAATCCTTGACGGACTGTAGTTTCATTCGGTGGTAAAACATATTGAGTAATCGGATCGTAAGAAACAGCTGCACCAGAATTGAGATATCCGCCCTTAATGCCGTGAAAATTTTGACTGCTGTAGTATGCAGGAATTTCTACCTCCCGACGGCGAAAGCGATCGCTTTCTTTCTCCCAATCTATACTACGGGCGTATCGCCTTAACTCCTCTTCATCAATGAAGAGGCGCGCAACGGGCGCTAAGAACTTTTCCCAAATTGTATCTTGACGCGCTGCCATAAGTCTGCCTTGCTTGGGGATAACTGCGATCGCTATTTCTATTTACAAATTTTAATACATTGTTTCAGTTGTCAGTGGCTAGTGGTTAGTGGCTGGTGGCTAGATTCTTATTTCTAGTCACTAGTCGCCAGCCACTCGCTTTTGACTTATTTATCCAGCTAACAAAACTAAATCGGGAACTTGAAAGAGTGACTGATAGGCAAGTACAGCCCCGCCAATTGCTGCCGCATCTTCGCCAAAGACTGATACGTCAAAACGGGCTTTCGGATCGCTGAAAAACCCACCACCACCATTACCAGGGACGTAGTTTCGCAACATCGAATCCAATTGCTCTTTGACGTGAGGAACCAATACAGTTAGCGGTCCGCCGATCGCGATTCGTTCGGGATTGAGAATATTTGCTAAGTTAATTAATCCCCAGCCCAATACCTGCGCCCATTCAGAGACAATTGCACGGGCGAGGGGTTCGTCTTGGTGGAAATCTGCAACTAAGTCGCTCAGTTCTCCTGCTTGTCCTCCCCGCTGGCGATAGTTTTGCAGCAATGCCTCTCTACCAACAAATGTACCTAAATCGCCGCAGCCAGTTGGCATTGGTAAGATTGCCCCGACTTCCCCCGCAGTGCCGTAAGCGCCGCGAAAGATGCGATTGTTTAACACGATTCCCGCCCCAATTCCTTTATTAATTAATAGATAGAGCAAACTATGACAGTGCATGGCACTACCTAGATACACCTCTGCTAAAGCGGCGGCGTTCGCGTCGTTATCTACAAATAAAGGCAATTGAATGTGAGGTTGAAGATAGCGGCGTAGATCGACACCTACCCACTGCAAAAACGGCGAGTAGATGACCACACCTGCTAAGTTTATGGTTGCTTGGATGGCTAGCCCAATTCCGCGCGATCGCTCTTGTTTGGTCGGCTCGGACTGCTGCACTTGCCCAATTAATTGTACGAGTTGGCTGAGGACAACTTCTGGTTCTCGACTACCTATGAGTGGTGCTTGAATACGGTTGACAACTTGGGCAGCTAAATTCAACTGCACTACCGTTAGCTGTTCGTACTCGATCGCCGCACCGATAAAAAATGCCCCGTCGGGATTCAAACTCAATCCAACTCCTGGTCTTCCCCCTCCAGTAGGCGCGATAATTTCACCGCTTTCTCGAATTAAGCCCTGCGAGATCAATTCGGCTGTAATTACAGTCACAGTCGATCGCGTCAGTCCTGTGGAACGGGCAATCTCAGCCCGAGTCATTGGCGCACGGCATCTGAGTAGTTCCAAAATGCGGGCATAGTTGATTTGTTTTAACAGTGTTGTATTGGTGGCGATCGATGCTGAATGTCGATCTGCGGTCATTTTTCTAACCTTCAGTAAGTTTGTTTTTCTAACAAACAAATTAGCATTATAGAGACGTTACATGTAACGTCTGTACAGGAGGAAAACAACATGAAAAGCTTCGACTGTGAGGCAGTCCTATTTGACCTTGATGGTGTATTGGTCAATTCAAACGTGGCTGTAGAAGGACATTGGCGTAGATGGGCGCAGCAGCACGGTTTGGATGCAGAGGCAATTTTGAAAATCTCTCACGGTCGTCCGGCGACAGAGACAATTCGCGAAGTTGCGCCGCACTTGATAGCAGAGGCAGAAGGTAGGGCGTTTCTGCAACGGGAGGCGGAGGATTTAGCTGGTGTGGTGGAAGTGGAAGGAGTCGCAAATTTACTTGATTCTTTACCAGATCGGCAATGGGCAATTGTCACCTCAGGAACGCAGGCGATCGCAACTAACCGCCTGCGTCATGTTGGTTTATCTGTTCCCAAAGTCATGATTACGGCAGATGATATTAGCCGTGGCAAGCCCGATCCTGAAGGATATCTCAAAGCAGCAGCAAGGTTGGGTGTCGCGCCAGAACGCTGTCTGGTGGTTGAGGATGCTGTAGCTGGAATTAAAGCGGCACGGGCAGCAGGAATGAGTGTGGTGGCGGTAGCGACGACTTATCAGCCAGCAGATTTAATTGAGGCGGATGCGATCGTACCTGCTTTGGTGGGGATGGCGATCGAGCAACAGGTGATGGATGGCGATCGGGTTGGGTTAAGGGTGTTGTTAGCAGCGTGAGGAAGTCAGAAGTTGTAGGGGCGGGTTTAGCAAATAGATCGACAACTCCAACAGTGAGTCTTTGGTTAAAACCCGCCCGTATCCAAGCCAAATAAATTCAGGGGAGTTATGGGTGAGAAGCAAGGATTACGGGAAGGTGTGAAGCGATCGCATTTTGGAAATGGGGCGGTTTGGTTTGGGGTGGCGATCGCGTTTTATGCTTTTGTGGCGATCGCGGTGGCAGAGGCGGGATTGGGGGTTTTGTTGCCTTCGATTCTGGAGGCATACAATTTAAATCCGGCAACTGTGACGCTGCTGTTTATCAGTCAGACGGGTGGTTATGTTGTGGCAGCGTTCTCTAGTAGTCTGATTAGCAGCCGTTTGGGATTGGCGCGGATGCTGTTGGTAGCGGCAATGTTGCTGATGGGGGCGCTGATCATATATGCGTTGAATCCATTTTGGTCGGTGATGGTGGCGGCTGGTGTGCTTTTGGGGTTGGGAATTGCCCTAATTGATGCTGGAATTAATACTTTTATTGTGGATAACCAACGGACTAATCATTTAGTTGGGATGTTGCACGCTTTTTATGGAGTTGGGGCGCTGTTGGGTCCCACGATCGCAACTTCTCTTTTAGCTTTTGGGTTAAATTGGCGATCGATCTATTTAGTATTTGCGGGAGTAGTGGGGCTGTTGGTGGTGGCGGTTGGTTGGGCGATCGTCCAAAACTATCGACCGATGACGCAGAAAATCAAAGCTTCTGGAACGAGTGCTAGGGCTAATCTGCGTGTCGCTTTACGGACACCTGCTGTCCTACTGACGGGTTTGCTGTTGATGGTTTACGTGGGTGCAGAGGTTTGTGTAGGTAACTGGGCTTATGCCGTGCAAAATCTCAGTCGTGGTATCTC
The DNA here is from genome assembly GCF_000817735.3 of Scytonema millei VB511283. NCBI lineage: Bacteria > Bacillati > Cyanobacteriota > Cyanophyceae > Nostocales > Scytonemataceae > Scytonema > Scytonema millei. The sequence continues at coordinate 20,089 of NZ_JTJC03000006.1, forward strand.
GCCAATAGTTGCTGGATATAGTATCAGTGCTTACTGGCTGGGGCTGACAATTGGGCGTTTGAGTTTGGGATATTTCATGCGGCGACTCGGTGCAGTCCGCACTTTGGATATCTCTCTAGTGGTTTTGAGTCTTGGTTTACTAGTTTGGTGGCTAGTACCAAACCTATCTTTGAGCTTACCGCTGATTGGTTTTGGCTTTGCGGCAATTTATCCGGCAACAATTGCCTTATTACCACAGAGGATATCTCCTGCATTAGTCCCAGCTGCGATCGGTTTCGTGTCGAGTGTCGCTAGTTTGGGTGCAGCCAGTTTGCCAAGTGCAGTCGGCTGGATCGCCTCTCGTACTAGTTTGGAAATTATTCCTGTGTTGATGATACCTTTAGCCTTAGTGATGGTAATTGTACATCGATGGTTAGTAGGAACAGGGAGCAGGGAGCAGGGAGCAGGGAGCAGCGAATAGCGATCGATGTAGGGGCGGGTTTCACCCAAGATTGATGTCAGAAACGAAGCGGTTTCACAAACCCGCCCTAACCGCCATATTCGCACAGCAGAGGTTTGACGAGGTGATTTAACAAACCCGCCACGATCGCCATATTCGTCAGGATTGTCTTATTGTATTTTTTGTAGTACGTTGTAATATGTACGGCGAACTTGCATAAGCTAAGTTAGTATTCTCCCCTGTAGAAATAGCAGATCTGGGAATCAAAAACCCAAGTATTCTGTAGGGGCAGCCGTGCGCCCTGGGTCATGTTTCTGTAGGGGCAGCCGTGCGCCCTGGGTCATGTTTCTGTAGGGGCAGCCGTGCGCCCTAGCTGATACATCAGTCATTTTTCCTTAATTTTTAACTAAAAATATGCCATACGAAAAACTAGAAATTAATACACCAGCGCCCGTACTTTCTTGGGCAAATCATGCTTTAGGACATGAAGAAACCCAGATGGCGAAAAATGTGGCATCTCTACCATTTGTATTTAAACATGTCGCATTGATGCCCGATGTCCACTTGGGTAAAGGTGCTTTAGTTGGCTCGGTTGTAGCAACTAAAGATGCAATTTTGCCTGCGGCTGTGGGGGTAGATATTGGTTGTGGCATGGCTGCAATTCAAACTCCATATCATGCCGAACAATTAGAAGGTAAGTTGAAAAAAATTCGCTTAGATATTGAAGCATCAATTCCGGTTGGTTTTAACGAAAATCAAGATGTAGAAAAATCTGTCACAAACTGGCAACGGTGGAATGATTTTAAAGATCTACATCGCGGGGTGCAAGACTTGCAAGGAAAAGCCATGAAACAAATGGGTTCTCTTGGCGGTGGCAACCACTTCTTAGAAGTTTGTCTCGATACTGAAGATCGAGTTTGGTTGATGTTGCATTCTGGTTCTCGAAATATCGGCAACAAGTTGGCACAGTGCCATATTAATACTGCTAAAGAATTAGCAAAATTAGCAGGCGATCGCTTGCCCGATCCTGACTTAGCTTACTTTATTTCCGGTACGCCAGAGTTTGCTGCATATTGGCGAGACTTGCAGTGGGCGCAAAACTATGCCCGTGTCAATCGTGACGTAATGATGGCACGCTTCAAGCGAGTCGTGGAAAAACATATAGCTGGTGGTAAGCCATTCAAGCCTCTGTTAGAGGTGAATTGCCATCACAACTATGCCGAAAAGGAAGTGCATTTTGGCGAAGATGTTTACGTGACTCGTAAGGGTGCGGTAAGGGCGCGGACTGAAGATTATGGGATTATCCCTGGTTCAATGGGTGCGAAATCATTCATTGTTAGAGGTAAAGGTCATGCTGAAAGTTACTGTTCTTGCAGTCACGGTGCGGGGCGTTTGATGTCTCGGAATAAGGCAAAAAATGTCTATACGCTTGACGATTTGATCGAGCAAACTAAGGGTGTAGAATGTCGCAAAGATACGGGAGTCTTAGATGAAATTCCAGGGGCATATAAGCCGATAGATGAGGTGATGAATAATCAGTCAGATCTCGTGGAAATTGTAGCAACCTTGAAGCAAGTTGTTTGCGTCAAAGGATAATGTAGGGTGGGCAATGCCCACCTGACTGTATTTCATTGAATTTATATTATTTAAACAATTTATTCAAACTAGGAAACCATATAAATGTACTGGCGATCGCTGTAATTATAGTTAACACTAAAAGAAAAATACCTCCCTGTATGGCAAGCTCGTTTTGAGTTGCAATTAAATTCCAAGCTTCGGAAAGGGTCAGTGATAAAAGGAATGCCTCTAAAGCCATACCAAATAACTTTAAGGCAGATAACATAACATTTTTAACAAAAAGATTGAAAATTTAAAATTACTCCATTATTTAAACTACCAAACCGGAAAGAGCTAATTCACGAAATACTAAATTTCTTAATATTTATGTTTCGACAGCGACCTAAAATTAGTTAAAAAGTTTAGTTAAAAAGTGCGATCGCAGAAGGCAAACTGCCTCCCACGACTTCTAAGCTCAGTTTAAACTGAAACTGCAACACCTATTTCATGACGATTGTGGGGAGCCTCAAAATCAACTATCGGTCCTTTTGGTACGATGCGAGTAGGATTAACCTTGGGATGACTTCGATAGTAATGTCTTTTAATATGATCCAGGTTGCACGTTTCTTTGACTCCTGGTTGTTGATACAAGTCTTTCAAGTAGTTCCACAAGTTAGGATAATCTACAATTCGGCGTAAGTTGCATTTGAAATGGACGTAATAAACAGCATCGAATCGTAGTAAGGTTGTAAACATACACCAATCGGCTTCGGTGATGATATCGCCACATAAATAACGCTGCTTAGCTAAAACATTTTCCCAACGGTCTAAAGCCTCAAATAACTCCGTTACAGCCTCTTCATAAGCTACTTGTTGAGTGGCAAATCCGGCTCGATAGACACCATTATTAATTGGTTGATAAATCTCATCGATAGTTTTGTCTATTTGTGCCTGTAAATCTTTGGGGTAGAAATTGACATTATTATTAGCAATTTCGTTAAACTCAGTATCAAACATGCGAATAATTTCGCGCGATTCATTATTCACGATTGACTGAGTTTGCTTATCCCACAACACGGGAACTGTCACCCGTCCACTATAATTTGGTTCGGCTTTTAGATAAAGTTGCCAAAGATATTGCGTCCCGTTAACAGTATCGGGAATTGCTCCAGGTTCGCTATTAAACTCCCAACTATTTTGGTCAATCTCTGCTGCTACTACTGATAAGCCAATTGCATCTTCTAGTCCCTTCAGACGACGCATAATTGCTGTTCGATGCGCCCAGGGACAAGCCCAAGAAATATATAAGTGATAGCGTCCTGCTTCTGCTTTAAAACCACTCGAACCATCAGCAGTAATTTTATTGCGAAAGGTAGTAGAAGGGCGGATAAATTTCCCTTGGTTATCTTCTTGTTCCCGTTCGGAAATCCATTTACCGTCAGCTAGAATACCTAAACCCATCGATCGCACCTCTTGCAAATTTGTATTTGTGAGTTTCTAAGTTCGCTCTTCATACATGCTAAACCAATAAAGCAAAGTCAAAAATCAAAAGGCAAAAGTCAAAAGTCTATTTTTATTTTTCAGTAACTATCAAGGCATGAAAATGCATCTATCTTATGGTATAAACATTGAGATTGAAATGAAGCAAAGTTGAAATTTAAGTGTATGGTGGGCAATGTCCACCTAAATGTTCAAATTGCGATCGCCATTCACCTTCTAACCAAATCAGGTGTTGATTTTCACTTTCACTCAGAAGCAGGATGTCCTAAGATGTAACAAAAAGTAAATTTATCTGCATCAGCAACCACCGATCGCCGATCGCTGACTACTGTACGGGCGGGTTTAGTAAATAGATTAACCGCCTCAGCAAGTAAATGTGCTATCAAAATCCGCCCCTACGATAACTGATAACTGATAACTGATAACTGATAACTGATAACTGATAACTGATAACTGATAACTGATAAATCTATGAGCGATCGCATATTTATTGCAGCTACTTTCATTGTTTTTCTAGCTCTGATTATTGGCGTTGGCATCTACTCGTCAACTCATAAGAAAAATACAACTGCTGACTACATCCTCGCTAGTCGCGGGGTAAGTCCTTGGCTGACGGCACTTTCTGCCATGTCAACGGGTCAGAGTGGTTTGTTATTTCTCGGTCAAGTTGGCTTTGCCTACACAGCTGGAATTTCTGCGATTTGGTTAGTTATTGGTTGGGCAATTGGAGACTATCTCGCTTGGTTGTTATTTTTCAAACGTTTAAGAAAAAGATCTGAAGAAACAGCATCGGATACTGTTTCTGATTTCTTAGCGCAAAACACTTCCGGCGCTCGTTGGATCTCGATTGTCTCAGGCATAATTATTGTGGCTTTTCTCGGTGCGTATGCAGCATCGCAACTCGTAGCAGGTAGCAAAGCACTGAATGTCGTCTTCGGCTGGGATTATCGTCTAGGAATTATTCTCGGAGCAGTAATAGTTGTTATCTACTGTTTTTCTGGCGGCGTGCGTGCGGAGATTTGGACGGATGCAGTCCAAGGGATAATTATGATTGGTTCGTTGCTGCTACTACTATCCGTAGCAATTACAGACTGTGGTGGATTTGGGCAACTTTGGACAAGATTGGGCGCAATTGATGCAAAACTAATTAATTTGAGTCCATCTAATCTACCATTGGGCTTTTTGCCCTTTTTTATTGGTTGGATTGTGGCTGGATTTGGTGTAGTCGGTCAACCGCATATTTTAGTCCGAGCGATGGCAATTGACTCGCCCGATAATGTCAATAGGGCGCTGAATATCAAAACCCTGGCTAGTTTAACCACATCTTTTTCTTCCATTACCATCGGCTTAGCAGCACGGGTGTTGTTACCCGACTTGATATCAGGTGGCGATCCTGAGTTAGCATTGCCGTATTTAGCAGAAGAATTGCTACCTGCTGGCTTTGTCGGACTGATGCTAGCCGGAGTTTTTGCTGCTACTATGTCTACTGCCGATTCTCAAATTCTGTGCTGTTCGGCGGCGTTGACTCAAGACATCGCGCCTCAATTTGCTAATTCCTATCGAATTGTCAAGTTAGGCACTTTAACTGTCACTGCGATCGTTTTGAGTATTGCTTTAGTAGGCGATGATAACGTGTTTCTCTTAATTACATTTTCTTGGTCGGCTTTAGCTTCGGGTTTAGGTCCACTGTTACTATTGCGAGTTGGGCAATTGCCCGTCAGTACGCCTGTAGCACTATCAATGATGGCTGTCGGAATTGTCACCGCTATTAGTTGGAACCTGGTATTTAAGTTATCTTCTGTAGTTTACGAAGTCCTACCAGGAATGATTGCAGGTAGCTTAGTCTATGTCATAGCGCGATTGCTGGCTTCTAAGTCTAGATTTAACCAGCATAGATGATGAGAGAATTAGCCTTCGTTGAGGATCTTGGGAACTTTGAAAAATTCCCCATCCTGTTCTGGAGCGCTTTCGAGTATAGCTTGGCGATCGCTATATGGTTCTAGTTTATCCGCGCGGGTGATGTTACTAGCATCAATTGCCCTCATGGTTGGAGGTACGTCAGTTACGTCAAGTTCGCTCAACTGCTCGAAATAATCTAGAATACTACTCAATTGAGTGGTAAATTGTTCCTCCTCTTCGGGAGTGAGTGCTAGGCGTGCGAGATGGGCAACTTTATGAACTTGTTCTTTGTCGAGCATGGATGGTAATTGGTAATTGGTAGTTGGTAATTGGTAGTAGACGCTGGCGCTACACTGCGTGAAGGTAGTTGGTCATCTATAGTTTTTGACTTTTAACTTTTCACTTTTGACTTCCCCATTACCCATTCCCATTAAAAGTAAATATCTTTTGATAAACGTCCGGTGGTTTTGAGCCAGTTTTGCGCTTCGAGATAGTTGTTGGGATCTATTTGGATAGCGCGTTTCCAGTAGTCAGCGGCGAGATCGAATAAACTATCGGCGCGATCGCTATCTCCTTCTTCTTTGGCTTTTTCCCCTTGGAAGTGATAGATCACAGCCATGTTATTCAAGGCTTGCGTCATGTTGGGGTAACATTCGAGTGCCTTTTCGTAGTACTCCAAAGCTATCTCGTGTTCGCCATTATTTGTATAAATTAATCCCATGTTGTAGAGAACGTAGCTGCGATCGTAGGGATCTTCTTCTAGTTCCAAAGCCTGTCTGTAGTTGTCTAAAGCTTCGGCATACTCTCCAGCCCCCTGAGCAGACATACCATCGCGGTAATAGACAAAAGCTTCTTTAGCTTTTTTATTGGTAGGCAGAATCTTCAGAATGATATCTGCCATGACGGTAAATGTTTTATCTACAAAGTTGTCATTACGCTGGCTTCTTGGCATATCGAGTCCGAGCTACCGTTTGGTGTATCGCTTTTGCGATCTATCTTAACGTGAGTGCGACAATTTAAAACAGGACGAGACGCATCGCCGATCTTCAACTCAGTCGCACTCAGCTGGATGGTTGAGAGGATGTCCGATTTCTAACTTATAGCGTTTCCTAATAGGGGTGAAATACATTCGTAGGGGCGCACAGCTGTGCGCCCCTACTACGACAGATCTTATATACCTCATCTAATTGAGAATAGCTAGATCTCATTGCAATAAAACAGCAAAAAATCTTCTTTGATTCCACAACATTGATAAACCGCTAATAGTTATCAGTACAGTTACAAACTTGTGAAACTGCTCGTCGCTCATTTTCTGTAAAATTTGCTGTCCTATCCAGTTCGCCGGAATTGCTGCCATCCCAATGACTAATCCATACCAGAGATACGATTGTGTAAATGCTCCCAAGCTAGCATAGGTACACATTTTGGCTATATGTACTACTAAAACGTGGGCGGATTTCGTGCCGATCATTTTTTCTTTAAATAAACCGTAATTTAAATACAATGGATTTAAGATTGGACCAATACTACCGAGTAAGCCAGAGAGAAAAGCGTGAATAAAACCAGCAGGCAAGAAAACCCAACCCGAGACTTGAAAAGATGGTTTGCTCTCGCCCACAAACAAACTAAAAGCAGAACTCACTAAAAATAGCCCTAGCAGAGTTTGAATCCACTCTAGATGGGTTTGAGTAAACGCGATCGCACCCAAAATCGCCCCTGTCACTGCACCAGGCAAATACCACCAAGTTAGCCGCCAATCTATATCTCGCCAAAAAACAAAAACTCGCTGTAAGTTCCCCAATAACATTCCTGTGGTCACGACTGGCGGAATAGCTGGCGTTTCCAGCAGGAAGTTTACCATCGGAATAATAATAAACGGACTTCCCCCACCAGCTAAGCTACTAATAACCCAAGCAATAAAGCTCGACACTGCCAACAGGAGAACCGTCATAGAGGCGATCGCCTTTAATAAATCTTTATAATCTTAGGTATTTACTTTACCTCTTTACTTGCAGCCATTGCTACTAGAATTTGCACTCTTTACGTTGCTATAGCCAGAACGAGACACAGACATCCGTTAAAGGCTCAATACTTCTCGGTTAGAGTCCATAGTCCTTGGAGATCCCCCTTAGTCCCCCTTAAAAAGGGGGAAACCAAGCCATTCTTAGCCCCCCCTTTTTAAGGGGGTTGGGGGGATCGAATCAAGACCTACGAAGTATTGGTTAAAGGCTTGTCCCCTCTTAAATTTTGACTTTTGACTTTTGACTTTTGACTTTTGATACCTGTACGGGCGGGTTTACCAATTGTCTTTGACTTTAACCAGTATTTCTGGTGAACCCGCCCCGACAATTTTTGACTTTTGACTTTTGACTTTTGACTTTTGACTTTTGACTTTTGACTTTTGAATTGTTCCGGTCACACTGAAATAGGAGAGGGTGCAGGATCGTATTGCTCTACTTCTTGAGCAGAAAACAGACTGCTGCTGAGGGGTACGAGTTGTACCGCACAAGCCTTGAGTTCTGGCTGTCCAGAGTCAGGACAGGCTTCGGGATGGGTGAGGGCATTGGCTTCAGCTTGTTCTGCCCACAAAGCCCCCCAGTGCATCGGGACAAACACCGTCCCAGGAGCGATCGCTTTTGTCACTTTAGCAGGAAACTTAGCTTTACCACGCCGCGATCGCACTTCTACCCAGTCGTCATTGTTAATTCTCAAAGTCGCAGCATCGCGGGGATGAATTTCAATAAACGGGTTGGGATGCATCTGTTGAATTTTTTCAATTCTGCCCGTGCGGGTTTGAGTGTGCCAATGACCATATAATCGCCCGTTTGTCAAGACATAAGGATATTTCGGATCGGGTGGTTCTGCTAATCCCCGCGAGTGGTAGGCGGCGAACTTCGCCCTCCCGTCAGGGGTATGGAATTTAAAATCTGTATACAACCGTTTGGCTTTTTCGTGACGATCCGATTTCCCTAACTCAGATTCAGGACAGGGCCATTGTTGCGGTCCTTCCGCGCGGAGGCGTTCGTGACTCAGGCCTGACATGTCGCAAGGGCGATCGCGCGTAATTTTGGTAAATTCAGCGTAGACTTGGGTAGCAGCAGAAAAAGCAAACTGTTCGGTAAAGCCCAACCTTCTCCCAACTTCAGCAAAGATTTCCCAGTCTGCTTTGGCTTCTCCTGGTGGCTGACGAAAGGCACTACACAGAGTCACGCACCGTTCGGAATTTGTCATTACACCCGTCTTTTCACTCCACTGTGCGGCGGGCAGCAAGACGTGGGCGTAGGCAGCAGTTTCGGTAGGATAATAGGCATCTTGGTAAATGGTAAAAGGCGATCGCAATAGTGCTGCTTTCGTCCTTTCCAAATCTGGCATACTTACAGCTGGGTTAGTTGCTGCAATCCACAATACGCCGACTTCCTCTGACTCTAATCCTGTAATCATTTCCCAAGCCGTGCGACCCATGTAGGGTGAAATACTGCCAGCTGGCACGCCCCAAACTCCCTCTAATTCGGCGCGGTGTTGTGGATTTTTGACGCTGCGGTAGCCTGGAAGCAGATGTGCCAATCCCCCTGCTTCTCGTCCACCCATTGCATTTGGTTGTCCTGTCAGAGAAAATGGACCCGCACCAGGCTTGCCAATTTGCCCTGTCATGAGGTGCAAGTTGATAATGGTTCTTACCTTTGCCGTACCTTCCGAAGACTGGTTTACGCCCATCGACCACATAGATAGGACGCGCTTCGATTCTTTCCAGTATCGCGCCGCCGTCTCTAAATCGGCAGCAGAGATCCCGCATTTTTGCGCCACCATCTCTGGGGTGTAGTGTTGGATCGTCTCTGCATAAGCAGGAAAATTACTCGTACAATCTTCAATAAAATCTAAGTCGATACAGCCCCAACGCATTAACAAATGGGCGATCCCGTTAAGTAAGTCGATATCCGTCCCAGGATGAATGGCAAGATGCAAGTCAGCAGCTTCCGCCGTAGTTGTGTGGCGCGGATCGACGACTACCATTTTGACGTTGCGGTTCTGCTTGCAGTATTTATTGAGGCGGTTGAAAATGATTGGGTGACACTCAGCAGTATTCGTACCGATTAAAAAAGCGCAATCGGTTTGTTCCAAGTCCTCGTAGCAACAGGGAGGACCGTCAGCACCAAAACTTTGTATATAACCAGATACCGCGGACGACATGCACAGGCGAGAGTTGGCATCAAAGTTATTCGTCCCCAAACACCCCTTCATGAGTTTTTGGGCGATGTAATAGTCTTCGGTCTGAAACTGACCGGAACCATACATGCAAATTGCGTCAGCCCCTTGAGTCTGGCGAACTGCTTGAATGCGATTGACAATTTTTTCAAATGCTTCTTCCCAGCTTACTTGGCGGAACTCTTCATTGAGCGCGTCTCTCACCATCGGATAGCGTAAGCGGCTTTTGGCGATCGCTTCTGCTATTGTCGCGCCTTTGACGCACACCATTCCTTGACTGGAAGGATGGGCTTTGTCCCCTCTCACTTTCCAGACTGGATTCCCTTGACTGTCTCGATTGGTAGCTTTGCCAGCAGCGGCTGGGGGTGAGACTTCTAAGCCGCAGCCGACACCACAATAAGGACACAGGGTTTTGGTGGAGTCAGTCATGACAGTGTTACCGCAATTTTTTCGTTAATGGGCTTCAAGTTTAAAGTTGGAGAATTAGGAGAAGATATTCCAGTAAATTTGACAGTTTTTCACCACTTTAAACCACGATTCTACATTACCAGATAACTTACCTACGTTCGGAATTTTAGTCTGTAGAAAATGTTACACAAATACCGTTTTCAGGAGTAAAATTGTCTGAGAGTTCTGACATAATCACAATCGAAATAGATCGAACAGATCCTATTTAATTTTGCTATCAGATGTAGTATTTCCCTCAGTCACTTCCAGTAAAAATTATAACCGTAGAGAGAGGCAAACGAAGTAGTATTTTTCAAAACTTTTGGCGATCGCTGTTATTGGTCATTGGTTGACGGTTGACGGTTGACGGTTGACAGTTGACGGTTAACTGATAACTGATAACTTTGTACAGACGTTACATGTAACATCTCTACACTGATAACTGATAACTGTTCGCTTTCTTTTCTAAGTGTCATTGGTTAATAATAGAAAAATAGGATAATGCAGTTTCAGATTTATCTGCGTTATCCCATGTAAAGATTAGGTAGGTGGAATGCAATAGAAGATTTTACTCTAATTCTTCTGCCAACATAGAACTACTTGGTAGCGAATTTTCTGCTGTCGCAGTAGTTTCGTAATCTTCAGCAAAAGAGCCTTTTGGTTCCTTCAAGCAGAAGGCGCATAAGCTAGCACAAACTAGAGCAGCAATTCCCATTGTGGCAAACAAAGTACGGGCATTGGTCAGGCTAAGAATTGTTAAATAAATTACTCCACCAAAGTTACCATATGCTCCGACGTTACCAGAAATTTGTCCGGTAATTTCTTTTTTAATCAGAGGTACGATCCCATAAGTTGCACCACAACCAGCTTGGGCAAAGTAGGCAGAGAGCATTGTCACGGCGATCGCTAGCGGTAAAGCCCAGCTACCGTTAATTTCATAAGCGAGTAAGTAGCTAATCCCAATTCCAACCGAAATAACTGTCATCGTCCATTTGCGCGAACCTAATTTATCGGAAATTAAACCACCGCTAGGACGAGAAACTAAGTTTAAGAATGGATAGGATGAGGCAAGGGTACTTGCCATATGATGATCTAATCCAAAAGTTGTTTCAAAGAAGATTGGGAGCATAGAAACTGCTGCCAATTCCGAACCAAAATTGGTGACGTAAGTGAATTCGAGTAAAGCAACTTGACGAAATTGATAGCGTTCGGATGGAGCGTAAATTTTTTGTCCGGTTAATAACTCTTTATTGACGCGCCAACCTTGATAAGTTTGGTAAGCATACAACCCTAATAGCCCAATCCAAACAATATACATTTGGCTTTGGCTGAGGAAGTGAATTTTAGGTTGAGCCAAACGCCAAGCTAACAAACCCAGAGCGAAAATCAGACCGAAATTTGACAGCAGCATGGCATAAAAACTGCCTTTGCTGGTGACTTCCATCGCACCATTTTTCTTAGGACGCTTGTAAACTTTACCGCTAGGAGTATCTTGGACAGTATTGAAGTAGATAACACCGTAAATTGCAGCAACAATACCTGTAAGGGCGATCGCTAAGCGCCAGTTAGATGCACCACCTGCAACAAAGCCAGTAGCTACTGCAAGAATTGGGAGAGCAAATTCAGCACCAAAAGCCCCAAAGTTACCCCAGCCGCCATAGACACCTTGAGCAATACCAATATCCTTGGGTGGAAACCACTCAGACACCATGCGAATGCCAATCACGAACCCAGAACCGACAATCCCCATCAGCAAACGACTCCATACCAACTGGTTGAAATCGTGAGACATTGCTGTTGCCATACAAGGAACTACGGCAAACATCAACAGACAAGAGTAGGTAATTCTCGGACCAAACCGATCCAGCAGCATACCGATAATAATACGGGCTGGAATTGTCAGTGCTACGTTGCAGATGAGGAGAGTTGTTTTTTGCGGATCGCTTAAATGAAGTTCTTTCTGAATTAATCCGGCGAACGGCGCAAAGTTAAACCAACAAACAAACGTTAGAAAGAAAGCAAACCACGTTTGATGTAAGATACGGTAGCGACCCTGAAAAGAAATTAAGCCTTTGAGCATGAGATGACTTCCTAAGTCAAAAGAGTAGGAATTGCAAAAGTTGCACTATTGGCAATTCTGAAATTGCCTCAAGAGAAGGTGTACGAGCTATTGGGATTTATGCGTCTGAATTAGGCTATCTTTTACCAGTTTGAAAACGTTCTATCAGCGTCAAACCATATCGGCAAACCATATCGTAAAAATCTGCTAGCTTGAGTTTTTTCTCATCACAAGAATTGCATTCATCGCACTGATAGAAAATTTATTGCATCTGAACTTTTAATTGTCACTTTCAATACTGGTTACTACTCTAGATTGGATTACTAAAGCCAGAAGTTTCGTATATTTTGTAACGGAATTGCATTAATCATGAAATAAACGCATAATAATCATGCATTTTCATACATATTTACCACCCAAAGACAGATTGCAAAAAAAATCGCGATCGCCTAAAGAGCGGGGCGATCGCGATTTCAGTTATCAGTGATGAGTCACTAGTAGCTAGTGACTAGAAAAGAGTCCAGCCACTAGCCACCAGCCACCAGCCACTATCTACTCCACATGAGCATGACGATGATACAAGAAGTCGAGAATGTGGTTGCGCAGTTCGTAATAACGGGGATCTTCGATGATGCGGGCGCGCTCGCGGGGACGGGCGAAGGGAATCTCCACAACTTCGCCAATCGTTGCCGAAGGACCGTTGGTCATCAAGATCGTTCGGTCGGATAAAAATAGGGCTTCGTCAATGTCATGCGTAATCATTAGCACGGTGACGCGGTGTTCTCGCCAAATTGTTAGCAGTTCTTCTTGGAGTTCCTCTTTGGTAATGGCATCCAGCGCCCCGAAAGGTTCGTCGAGGATCAGGATTTGGGGACGAATAGCTAAAGCACGGGCGATCGCGACTCGTTGTTTCATCCCACCAGATAGCTGGCGGGGCTTTTTATCGGCAGCTTCCGTCAGTCCTACCATTGCCAAATGCTCTTTAGCGATCGCTTTTTTCTGCGCCGCTGGCATATTGGGATGAACGGCATCAATTGATAGATAGACGTTATCAAACGCCGTCATCCAGGGCAGCAAAGAGTAATTTTGAAACACCATCATCCGTTCCGGTCCTGGTTCGGTGACGCGATCGTTTTGCAGCCTGACTTCCCCTGTAGTCGGTTTGTTAAATCCTGCCACCATGTTCAACAGGGTAGTCTTACCGCAACCAGAGTGACCGATCAGACAGATAAACTCACCTTCATAAGCAGTGAAATTGACATCTTTTAAAACTGTGTAAGAACCATTTTTCGTCGGATAGACCTTGGAAACATCCTCGATAACTAGAAATGGGTCGCGATGTGAGGAGTGAGGAGTGAGGAGTGAGGGGTGAGTTTCTCTAATTTGCATTGTTTTGTTTAGGGGAGTCGGGAGTGGTAGGGGCGGATTTACCAAGCGGCTTTACTACTAGCAGAGATTTCTGGTGAACCCGCCCGTACAGGAGTAGGGAGTAGGGGTAAAAGGCAAGAGGCGAAAGCTAGATTTTGACTTCTTCTTTGTCTCCCTTGTCCTCCTTGTCCCCCTTGTCTCTCTTATCCTTCTTTCAAACAGTGACTACAGGATCGATCGCGACTTCTTCTACGCGGATTTGATGTTTGATTTCCAAACTGTTGAGGTAGTCGATCGGGCGATCGGGATAGAGGATTTTGCCGTCAAATAGTTTGATGGGTTGGGGATCGTGTCCGATGTCCATGAATCCTAGTTCGCGGGCGGCGATGCCGAATACATCGGTACGGCTGACGCGATCGAGGACTTCCACCCAGTTTTTCGGGAATGGGATCAGTCCCCAGCGTGCCAACTGAGTCAAGATCCACAGCAAATCGGTGCGATCGCGATAGTTGGCTTTGTCTACGTGGAATTGGTTGAAATGCAATAGTTGTTGGGGTGCGGAACCGTCGCCGCGATTGTAGGGATCGAGGAACCCAGGACGGGTGTAAGCGGGATCGGAACCGACGTATTCCGGTCGGCAGAGTAATTCGAGAATCTCTTCCCGATGGCGGCGATCGTCGCAGTAGTCGCAAGCTTCTAGTAATGCTTTAACTAGGGCAACGTGAGTTTGGGGATACTGGTTCGCCCATTCTTCCCGCACGCCTAAAACTTTTTCTGGATGTCCCGCCCACAAATCTAGGTCGGTGGCAACGACAAATCCTAATTCTTCGTAAACGGCGCGGGAATTCCAAGGTTCGCCGACACAATAACCGTCAATGTTACCAGCTCTGAGATTAGCTACCATTTGTGGTGGCGGAATCACGGTTAGGCTAACATCTTCATCGGGGTGGATGCCTCCCGCAGCCAGCCAGTAGCGTAACAGCAGGTTGTGCATTGAGGCTGGGTGTACCATCCCGAAGGTGTGGACGGTATCGGAGTCAGAGGCGATCGCGGCTTTTAAGTCAGCTAGGGTTTTGACTCCTTGCTCAAAAAACTTTTTGCTCAGCGTAATCGCGTTACCGTTACGGGACAGGGTAAGAGCGCTGACAATGGGAACTGGAGTTTTACCACCCGCCCCTAAAGTCATGGCTAAGGGCATCGCTGCAACCATTTGGGCTGCATCTAAGCGTCCCGTACCGACACCTTTAGCGATCTCCTTCCAACTCGGTTCGCGGCTGAGGTGGACATCGGTTAAGCCGTATTTGGCAAAGAAGCCTTTCTCTTTAGCTACTACCAATGGGGCGCAGTCGGTGAGGGGGATAAAACCGATTTCTAAATTGACTTTTTCTAAACCGTTGCCAGCAATGACGACGTGTTGTTTTGCTTTGCGTTGCTTGATGCGTTTTTGTTGGTTGAGGAAGTAGATCAGCTCGTTACGCATGGCGTAGTAGCTGGGATGATTCACGACTTCCATCCGCTGGCGGGGACGGGGAATGTTGACATCCAGAATTTGTCCGATTTGCGCTTCGGGACCGTTGGTGAGCATGACAATGCGATCGCTCAGCAATAAGGCTTCGTCTACGTCATGCGTTACCATCACGCAGGTAACGTGACTTTCTTCGCAGATCTTCATCAACTGTTCCTGCAAGCCGCCTCGCGTCAGAGCATCTAATGCCCCGAAGGGTTCGTCGAGGAGCAGCAACTTGGGGCGAATTGCTAAAGCACGGGCGATCGCTACCCGTTGTTTCATCCCTCCAGAGAGTTCGCCTGGACGCTTATCTCTGGCGTGACGCAAGCCGACTAAATCGATGTGATGTTCGACAGTCGAGCGTCTTTCTGCCTTGGTTTGATTTTTGTAAACTTCATCAACTGCCAGCGAGATATTCTCGTACACTGTCATCCAGGGCAGTAGAGAGTAGTTTTGAAATACCACCATGCGATCGGGTCCAGGTTCTTTCACCTGCCGTCCTTCTAGGATTACGCCGCCACGACTGGCACGGTCTAGACCAGCAATAATATTTAGTAGCGTCGATTTGCCACAACCAGAGTGACCGACTAAGGAAATAAACTCACCCTGTTTAATTTTTAATTCAATATTTTTCAGTGCCGTGTAGGTACTACCATTCGGCAGCGTGAATATTCTGTCAACGTGATCGACTTCAACAAAAACTGACATGGTAATTGGTAGTTGGTGATTGGTAGTTGGTAGTTGGTGATTGGTAGTTGGTAGTTGGTAATTGGTAGTCAGCCACTAGCCACTAGCCACCAGCCACTAGCCACTAGTTCTGTTCTTCTGGAACGACTTTACTAGCAATGAAAGCAACGATTCTGTCTAATAGCAGACCGACAACACCGACATAAATCAGGGCGATGATGATTTGACTTAATAAAGAGCTGTTATAAGCGTCCCAGATAAAGAAGCCGATTCCGACACCACCAACTAACATTTCTGCGGCAACAATTGCTAACCAAGATAAGCCGATCCCGATTCTCAAACCTGTAAAGATGTAAGGCACGGTGGCGGGAAACAGAATTTTAAAGAAATATTTGCTTCCCCTGAGTTTGAGAACTCTGGCGACGTTGCGATAATCTTGAGGCAGCTGTTGTACGCCCACTGTCGTGTTGATGATAATGGGCCAAATTGCTGTGATGAAAATGACAAAAATTGCGGAGGGATTGGATTGTTGTAATGCTGCCAACGATAAAGGCAACCATGCCAAAGGTGGAACGGTTCTGAGGACTTGAAAAATTGGGTCTACAGCGTTGTAAACAAATTCATTCGAGCCAATCAGAATTCCCAGAGTAATTCCGACAATGGCTGAGAGGGAAAAACCGATAGCGACCCGTCCCAAACTAGCAATGATTTGTAATGCTAATCCTTTATCCGTCCCACCATTATCAAAAAAGGGATTGATGATGTAAGGGTCCCATGTTTCTTGAATTACCGCGATCGGGGAAGGTAGAGCGAGGATACCGCTCATTGTAAGTAACTGCCAAATCACTGCAAAAATAGCGATCGCCACGATGGGTGGAATCACTTTTTTAGCGATAAACTTGGCGATCGCTTTCTGCTGTAAACTTTTTCTCGAACGACTCTCTAGCGTTGCGGTCATGCTCCTCCGATTCTGCTGTGGTTGCTAAGAATATTGTGGGAGTCGGGAGTCGAGAAAGTGGTTAGTGGCGCTTTGGCTGGTGGAACTAGAATTGCTTCCTCAGCTCCCCCAGCTTCCCTAGCTCTCTTCTTCCCCTCACTCCTCGCTCCTCACTCCTCACCCCTCATTAAGCTTTCTTAATCTTTAGACTCTTCAAATATGCTGCGGGATTTTCTGGATCGAATTTGACTCCATCAAAGAAAGTTTCCACACCACGGGAAGAACTCTTAGGAATTTCTGCGTCTGGTACACCAATCGCTTTAGCAGCTTCTTTCCATAGATCTTCCCGGTTTACTTGGTCTACGAGTTTCTTCGTGTCTGTATTTGCCGGAATATAACCCCAGCGAATATTTTCCGTCAAAAACCACAAGTCATGACTCTTATAGGGGTAAGAAGCATTGTCTGCCCAAAACTTCATTTTGTAGGCATAGTTTTCTTCTGTACGACCGTCGCCGTAGTCAATGTTGCCCTTAGCTCGCTCGATAATATCTTTAGCTGGGACTCTAAACCACTTCTGCTGGGAGACAATCTGCACCATCTCCTCTTTGTTTTCTGCTTTTTCGCACCATTGCTGGGCTTCTTGTACTGCCATCAATAATGCTTTCGCCGCATTGGGGTTTTTATCTACCCAGTCAGCCCGCATTGCAAAAGCTTTTTCTGGATGGTCGTTCCACAACTCTCCAGTTACCAAAGCCGTGTATCCTCGCTTTTGGTTCACCAGTTGGGCATTCCAAGGTTCTCCTACGCAGAAAGCTTCCATGTTGCCTACTTTCATGTTGGCTACCATTTGCGGTGGTGGAACGGGAACGACTGAAACATCAGAGTTAGGATTAACACCACCAGCTGCTAGCCAGTAACGAATCCATAAGTCGTGTGTCCCGCCAGGAAAAGTCATGGCTACTTTGAGATCTTTGCCAGCAGCTTTAGATTTAGCAAAAGCTTCCTTGAGTGGCGTGCTTTCCTTCGCTACCTTTAACTCCTTGTAAGTTTCAGCAACAGAAATTGCCTGACCGTTGGTATTCAGCCTTGCCAAAATGTACATGGGAATCTTTTTACCCTCAGTAATCGTTCCCAAGCTCATTAAGTAAGGCATTGGCGTGAGGATATGCGCCCCATCAATCCCGCCACCACTAGAACCCAGTGCCAAGTTATCGCGGGTGACGGGCCAAGAGGCTTGCTTTTCCACCTTCACATCAGTCATGCCGTATTTGGCAAACAGTCCCTTTTCCGCAGCAATAATCAAGGGTGCAGAATCAGTCAGGGCGATAAAGCCTAACTTTGCTGTAGTTGTCTCTACTTTGGGAGCGTCGGCGACGGGACTAACATTAGCTGTCGAACTAGTATTCGTAGTAGAAGTATTGTTACTTGCCGTGTTGCTTGAACTGCAACCGTGAACGAAAGCTGAACCTGCCGCTGCTGCACCTGTAGTAATGATGAATTGCCGTCTTGTAAACTTGGTCATTCTGGATTGGTAGTTGGTAGTTGGTAATTGGTAGTTGGTAGTTGGTGAAAGAGTGGTGCGTGGAAGAGAGTTTTGAATGTTGAATGTTGAATTGAACTCAAAACTCAAAACTCAAAACCTTGGTCACTGGTCACTGATAACCGATCGCTGTCCCTAGCTTCTAGCTCCTAATACGGCTTCTTGCCTGGGTCTAGCGCCGAAATGCTCGATGAGTAAATTTCGCAACACTGGCTGCAAATCGTCGCAGGGAATTCCCTTTGTAATGCAGCTACCTAAATGAGCATCCTTGCCGACTTTGCCACCCATATAGATGTCAACGCCTTCTACAGGTTTGCCATCTTTACGGGCTTTGGTTCCCATCAGCCCAATGTCCGCTACCTGGGGTTGTCCGCAGGAGTTAGGGCATCCCGTCCAGTGAATGCGGACTGGTTGAGTAAATGTTAGTTCTGCCTCTAGCGCCTTAATTGTTGCCAGCGCTCGATTTTTGGTTTCAATCAGGGCAAAGTTGCAGAACTGAGCGCCCGTACAGGATACGAGTCCTCGGGTGAGTGTCTCGGGTTCTATAGAGAAGCGTTGTAAGAGTGGTTCTGCCAGGAAGGTTCTAAGACGCGAATCGGGAATGTTAGGAATAATTATGTTTTGTTCTACAGTCAGGCGAATCTCGCCACTGCCATAAACTTCTGCTAACCGCGCTACTTCAAACATATCTTGAGCGTAGAGCCGTCCGATAGGAACGTGTAAGCCGACGTAGTGCAGTCCTGGCTGTTTTTGAGGGTAGATTCCAATATGGTCGCGTTTTTCCCAGTCGATTTCGTCTTTAGCAGCTGCCGATCGCAGAGATTTACCTAATTGGGTTTCTACAGCTAGACGGAATTTTTCCATGCCCCACTCGTCAATCAGCCACATTAAACGCGCTTTTTGTCGATTGGCTCGCAGTCCGTTATCTCTATAGACTTCCAAAACTGCTCTGCATACAGCAACCACATCTTCTGGTGCTACCCAAGCATCAAGAGGAACTGCCGCCTCGCAACGTTTGGCAGAAAAGAAACCTCCTACGAGGATATTAAAACCAAACTCTTTTTCCCGACTCCCGACTCCCGACTCCCGACTCCCTTCCTGAAACGCGGGAACAAAAGCAAGATCGTTGATCTCTGCATGGACTGAGTTATCGCGACCGCCAGTAATGGCAATATTAAACTTTCGCGGTAAGTTGGTGAATTCTGGGTTTCCCTCACCGTAATTGGTGATTGCGTTCTGCACTTGATGCACTAAGTCTCGCGTGTCAAATAACTCTTCGGCATCGAGTCCTGCTAGCGGATCGCCAGTGATGTTACGGACGTTATCCATCCCCGATTGAACGCTGGTTAATCCCACAGCAGCAAACTTGTGAAAGATTTCTAGCAAGTCTTCCATCCGAATGCCCCGCAACTGAATATTCTGTCTGGTCGTGATGTCTGCGCTACCGTCATCGCCATAGCGTTGCAAGACTTCACCTAACACTCGCATCTGCTGGGTGGTGATAATGCCGTTAGGCATCCGCAGCCGCATCATGAATTTACCTGGAGTGACCGGACGAAAGAACACGCCTAGCCACTTAAGGCGATGGTCGCGATCTGTTTCATCCATTGCTTCCCAGCCAATGGATGCAAATTGTTCGATCTCTGCTTTAACCGCAAGACCATCTTTTTCTGCCTTAAATTTTTCAAATTTATTCAGACTTGCCTTGGAGGTTGCTGCGTCCGTCATATGGCTTTATCCCTGTTATCTGCTGTTGTCGTGCTACTACCAGCACTTAAGTTGAAAAAATTAAAAATTCCGCTAGTGCTAAAGTTCCGGATCGGCTCTCAGATTTTGTGACAATCTGCTGCCCGTTGTCTTCCTTGGCAAAATCTTCTTTTCATTGTATGATGGAGCGTTTGCGACGCACCTTCAGTTTGTTTGGGACTGGAATCAAACAAGACACCACGCAGCTGTTTTAAAATGGCATCATATGAAAAGTCATCCCTGTATTTTTGATACATTCGATACTTCGCGATCGCCTTCTTTACTATTAACCCTCCGAATTGAAGCAACAACCTCAGTCCTCGCAGTCTGAATAATAATTTGATAGATCGCAGTTCGATCCAGTGCCGACTCGCGTTGCTTGCTTGCTAAAAACTAAATTACGCGGATTTTTCCTACCAATTCGTAACTTAAGTAACAAATCATTGCTTTTATTGAACTTTTTGCATCACTTCTATGCAGATATGACATGGAAATCGGTACAAAGACGGATGCAGCATGTCTCAATTAGGTCAGACTGAAATCAGTTATCAGTTATCAGTTGTCAGGTGTCGGTGGAGAGACGTTACATGTAACGTCTTGATAAAGTTGTCAGTTGTTAGTTTTTAGCGTATACAAGCGATATGTTGCTCTTGGCATAATTAGCTAGCAGCTAGCGATCGCCACCAGATTTTTCGTACAGAGATTGAGACTTTGTTTTACTAGCACTTTTTATCGCTGCTCCCTACTCCCTACTCCCTACTCCCTGCTCCCTGCTCCCTGATAACTGACAATCATCTAATTCAAATCGCAGTCATTTAACCGTGAATTTACAAACTGCTAATTTGTTAGAACAGGCACGACTCGCCCATGCTGCTTCTAACTGGGCGTTGCTACTCCAATGCCTTCAGCAACTCATCTCAGAATTCGGAATTCGGAATGCGGAATTCGGAATTAAGCCTACATCGAGTTCCCGACTCCCAACTCCCGACTCCCGACTCCCGATTTCGCTGAGCTGGGCAATCGATATTTTGACTTGGGGAGATTTTCATCAACGGTGGGATGTGGCGAAGTTACTGCCTAAATTTGGACGAGAGGCGATCGCATCTTTATTGGAGATTTTGGCAGATGAAGATGCGGATGAAGAATTGCGCTGGTTTGCCGTGCGGAGTTTGGGGACTTTTGACAATCCAGAAGCGATCGCAGCTTTGGTAGAGCTGTTGCAAACATCAGCAAATCCAGAAGAACAGGGAATAGCAGCCGCAGCTTTAGCAGAAATTGGCTCAAATGCTGTATCTGCAATTACAAAGTTGTTAGAGCCAGAGCATACAAGAGCGCTAGCCACGCGATCGCTTGCCTATATTCGTACCAAAGAAACAATCGAGCCTTTACTTAGCGTTGTTCGAGACTCAGATGTGGAAATTAGAGCGATCGCGATCGAAGCTTTAAGTAGCTTTCACGATCCTAAAATTCCGCCCATTCTGGTTGAAGCTTTAAGCGATTTGGGGGCAAAAGTGAGAAAAGAAGCTGTTACTGGCTTGAGTTTTCGCCCCGATTTACGTGAAGAATTGAATTTAGTCGATCTCTTGCTGCTGAGATTATATGACTTCAGCATAGATGTTTGTCTGGCTGCTGCAAATGGTTTAGGTAGATTGGGAACGGATCGAGCTGCAACAGGTTTGTTCCGAGTCTTGCAGTCTCCCCATACGCCGAGCGCTTTACAAATAGAAATTGTCCTGGCTCTGGGCAGAATTGGAACCTCAGCCAGTCTGGAATATTTACGACAAATTTTCGAGCAAATGACTTCCATCGCAATTTGGCAAGAAACAATTCATGCTTTAGGACGAGTCGAACAGTTAAGTTTAAAGCCACAAGCAGCAGAAATTTTACTCGAATTGCTACGGACCGATCGCTTAGCAGCAGAACACGTCAAACTCAAGCAAGCGATCGCTTTGTCTTTAGGTCAATTAGGTGAAATGCAAGCAATTCCATCGCTGATTCAATTACTGGCGGACTCAGATCTTGCCGTTAAATTGCACGCGATCGCTGCTCTCAAACAGTTGAATTCCACTGCTGCCTATCAGCAGTTAATTCAACTTGCTGCTGATGCTAACATTTCACCACAACTACAACAGGGAGTTGCGATCGCTTTGCGAGAATGGGATCTCAATTCTTCTTTTTAAGTAAATATTGACCCCACTCTACAGCAATGGGGATCTCTGTAAAAGGGATTCGCACGGTATCTTGTGAATCTTGCATGATAAATTCTAGCGCGATCGCTTTACCTTTATTTGGTGGTGTCTCCAACGCTACTGGCTTTTCCTCTACTAGTAAGCGGATTTCTCGCACCCGTTCCAAAGAAAAAGTTTTCAGGTCAATGGGTCCTGTGCGTGTTGGTTTTCCCCAAGTTAATTCCTTGCCGTTCTGCCCCAAAACCGCATAAAGATCGTATTTAGATTTTTCAAACTGTTGCGCCCAATTTTGGTAGGCTTCTACTTTTTGAAATTCGTTTCGTCCCTGCCAAGCTAACCAAAAAAATAATCCTAGCAGTGGCAACCAAATCAAACCGCGTTCCATTGTTTTACTGAGTAGCTATCTCTCTCTAATTATAGAAATTGCTATGGTAGTTCTATTTAATCAGTAGGTGCGCTACTTGATTTTGCCCGAGGTTTTTGCTAATATCTACTTTATAATGGAGTTATTTTTGATTTTTAAAAAGTAGTAAATATTCCCATTATAATATAAGTATTATAAAACCAAATTAGGAAAAAATAAAGTGGTTTGCACTCACTACACTTAATTCTTCGCAATTCGCAACTACAACAATCATGACAGAGCAATAATTACGAATTACGAATTACGAATTAACCATGCAATGCCTTAAACAGAGCATCTGTCAGTTCAACCGCTTGCTTGGCTCGTTCCTGGGCGGTTGCACTAGCATCAGTTGCGGCTAGGGCGATCGCAGCAATGTATTCGCGTTTGGTCAATCCCTTATCCAACATGGTTGGGTCTGTAGGATGGGCAGGTGCGTTAGCATCATGAGCAGACATAAATCGAACCCTCCAGTATTACAGGTAGCACGAAGTCAATATATACTGCGTTGGCTACCATTTGTACTCATAGCAATTCTCGATTGCGTACGTGACATCTTTAGGGGCGCACAGCCGTGCGCCCCTACGGTCGTGTGTTTTATCCAATTGAAAATCGCTATCAAGGGAATTGGGGCGTTGCCGATTTTCGCGATCGGACGAGGTTGCTGCCAACCGATCGCCTACAGCTTTTCTAAAAGAGCAAATACAACCCGCGCTTGATTTTCCGCCGCGATCGCAAAAAACGTGCCGATTTGCGTTGCGGCTGCTTCTTCGCCACCCCCAGCTAAATCAGAAACGCTTCTGACAGCAATGAAGGGGACATTGTTGGAATAGGCTACCATTGCCGAAGCGGTGGTTTCCATATCGACAACCAATACATCCGTGTCGGCGTTGCGGTTGCCCTGTTCGTCAAAATTGAGGGTTGTTGCTAGAAATCTCCGATATTGGGCGTTGTCAACGAATGTAGGTCCAGCGACCCCATTTTGACCGACGATGAGTTGAGGTGGTGGATCGATCGGCGTAGTAGCGCAATTTCCCGCCTGGTCAACTTGGGGACAATCTAATAATTTAACTTCCAGCTGACTTGCTTTTTCAAACATTGCCTCATCAACCGCAAACCAGAATTTTAAGTCCTGGTCTGTCTCTGGGTTGACAGACGCACCTGGGAATGGCACTTGACGGATGATTTGTTCGTTATTCTGGTTGAAATAAAATTGCGGTGCGCGATCGGAACTGACATTTGTATTGCGTAAAAAAGCATTCTTAGCATCGGGTTGAAAGATTCCTTCTTGGTTAGCTTGCCCTGGTTCAGATGCTTGTCCTAGTAAAAAATTGCAAGTCTTGGCTTCCTCCAAGGGATCTTGCAAGACGTGATTGAGTTGAAGTCCAGGCGAGAACGCACACGGGACAATTTCTGCCGTGTTATTGAAATACGTTTCTTGGGGGAAACCCCAACGTTTGGGGATCGTCACCGAACCGATGGGTGTCTCGTTCGGGGTGTTAGGGTCGTCGTCGTTTGCCCCAACCCCACCAACTCCACCAGCGATCCCGCTAAAAATTACTTTTGAGACGTTAAATTTGTCTAGCGTTAATTGCGTCACCATTGTAGCGTTGACAATACTGATATTAGTCAGCACGACAACGACGTTCTTACCGCGCAATTTTCCCTTACTAAAGCGATGTCCGTTAATATTGACGCAACCATCGAATTTATTTTTACCGTCATTCAAGCGCATTTCATCAATAAATCGATCTGCCTCACCAGAGAATGCAGAAACGAGAGCAATTCTGGGGACTGCATCAGTATTAGCTTTACACTCCCCCTGGAGCGGTGCGGCTTGAGTGCTGCTGACGGGTAACTGAAACGCAAAAGAGAGCAAAACTGACAGTTGCCACCAACGCGAACTGCCAATGGTCGTATTTCTACTCAATTTCATGGTTTTGCTCTCCTACCCTCTTGTTTTAACGCTCGGTCATTAGGATAGTAGTATTGGAACCCACTCAAAATGGTAGTATTTGCAACTTAACTATGACTTAGGAATTAAACATTGGATTTTGTTGTGAAACTATCGAAAAGTTGACTTATTTGCCAGTGTTTGCTGTCAGAAGCGGGAGTCGGTAGGGGCGCACAGCCGTGCGCCCATACATGCGTACCCGTACATGCCTATCGAGCGGGGGCGTTGCAACGATTGACGATCGCAGGATTCGCGCGACTCCCTTTAGTTTGCAGATCTGCTAGCGTACTTCCGAGTAGATACAGTACACCACAAAGCATGGGTAAACCGATGAGTACAGTTAGCCCAAAAACGAGTACGTGACTCGAATTTGATTCAGTGACAACTTGCCGATTGCTAGGAGTTCGATCGTTACTCAATGGTTTCCCACAGACACTACAGCAATTAGAATGAGTTCCTGCATGGCGAGAGCGTCGTACAGTCACTGCTAAAAGCTGTTCTCCTAGAGTTTTTGCCATGACATGGGGGTAAGTAATAAGTCGTAAGTCGTAAGTCGTAAGTCGTAAGTGAAAAACACGCTTACGGCTTACGATAACTGATAACTGACAACTGATAACTGATTAAGTTATTACCGTCGGTTTTGACATTCCAGTATGTTCGCGGATTTGAGCAACTTCCTGAGCGATCGCAATTGGTTCGGCTAGCGCTTGTTGTACCTCTAGATCTTGTTTGCTAGAGTCACCTTCATAGCTTTCAAAGTAAACCCGCAATGTTGCTCCTTGGGTTCCCGTACCGGAAAGGCGGAAGACGATCCGAGAACCGTCAACAAAACCAATCCGCACGCCTTGTTTGCTGCTGATACTACCATCAATTGGGTCGGTGTAGCTGAAATCATCTCCATATTCGACTTCATATTGCCCGTACCGCTTTCCTTTGAGTGTGGGGACAACGGAACGCAACTTTTCCATTAAGGTGTTGGCGCGATCGCTATCTACTCCTTCATAGTCGTGGCGCGAGTAATAATTACGTCCGTATGTCTGCCAGTGTTCGCGGACGATTTGTTCTACCGATTGTTGGCGCACGGCAAGGATATTCAACCAAAATAACACCGCCCACAGCCCATCTTTTTCGCGAATGTGGTTGGAACCCGTACCAAAACTCTCTTCCCCGCACAAGGTTGCTTTGCCTGCATCGAGGAGATTGCCGAAAAACTTCCATCCCGTCGGAGTTTCGTAACAATCGATCCCCAACTTAGCCGCCACGCGATCCGCTGCTTGACTTGTGGGCATAGATCTGGCAACTCCAGCAATTCCTGAAGCATAACCAGGGACCAATTTAGCGTTGGCTGTCAGCACTGCTAAACTATCGCTAGGGGTGACGAAGAAATGCTTGCCCAAGATCATATTGCGATCGCCATCTCCATCGGAAGCCGCACCAAAGTCAGGTGCATTGTCTCCAAACAGAATTTCTACGAGATCGTGGGCATAAACTAAATTCGGGTCTGGGTGTCCGCCGCCAAAATCTTCTAAAGGCGTACCGTTGACTACCGTACCTTGCGGTGCGCCCAAGCTTTGCTCGAAAATTGCCCGGGCATAGGGACCCGTGACTGCGTGCATGGAATCAATGCAGATGCGTTTGCCAGAGGTGAGAAATTGACGAATGCGATCGAAATCAAATAGCGACTCCATTAGTTTTTGGTAGTCTTGAACTGAGTCGATAACTTCAACCGTCATCTCTCCCAAACGAGACTCGCCTAACGTGTCTAAATCTATATCTGGCGCATCTAGAATTTTGTAGCGATCGATTGTTTTACTACGGGCGTAGATTGCCTCAGTCACCTTTTCCGGTGCGGGTCCACCATTGCCAGTGTTATATTTTACGCCAAAGTCCCCATCTACCCCACCTGGGTTATGGCTGGCAGAGAGAATAATTCCCCCCAAAGTTTTGTATTGGCGAATAATACAGGAAGTAGCAGGAGTAGAGAGAATACCGCGATGTCCGACCTTGATCCGGCTAAAACCATTCGCAGCAGCCATTTTCAAAATAATTTGGATCGCTTTTCTGTTGTAGTAACGACCGTCACCACCCAAAGCTAAAGTTTGTCCCTGACAACCTTCGAGACTATCGAAGATGGATTGGACGAAGTTTTCTAAATAGTGGGGTTGCTGAAACACTTTGACCGCTTTTCGCAAACCAGAAGTACCTGGCTTCTGGTCGGTAAAGGGAGTAGTGGAGACTTCAAGGATATTCATGGAATAGGTTATTGTTCCTGACCGAGCGTTTGCAACTGTAAACTTCTCAAAAAGGGCGATCGCGCTATTTTGAATTTTCGATCTACATTCATTACTGCACTTAGCGCTATGACACTCTGCTTGGAATCGCAATATGTCTGGCGCTATTTTCACATTACCATCCTCCCTTGCCATCACTCTCAAGTCAGTTATCAGTTATCAGTTATCAGTTATCAGTGACTCCTGACCAGTGACTCCTGACCAGTTATCAGTGAATTGCGAATTGCGGATTGTGTGGTGCGATGAAAGCAGTTTGCAATTGGATAAAACACATGACTGTAGGGGCGCACGGCTGTGCGTCCCTACGGATGTCGCGCACGCAATCGAGAACTGCTATTAAATCTACTATTAAAGACATAAATCCAAATATAGCCTGTCTAAACCAATTGTGAAATACCTTCTATCTGTCTATTACCTGCTATTTGTGCTTTCACAAATGACATAGGGCGAAGCCCTTCCCGTAGGCTATGACAAATGACAAATGACACTCCCAAAGAGTGGTTCACAACTCAAATAGACCCGCTATAAAAGTTGTTATTTTGATAAATCGCATCTTGTATTATTATTATGACGAACTATTCAACCTTAGAACTTCAAGGTAAGCTTCTAAATACACAATTTGCCATAGTTTTTGGTAAAGAATCTATGCTAAAGAATGCTAAAAGTAGGTTGAATCTTTTCGTGTTCCTCAGTCTAATTGTTATTATTTTTACACTAAGAACGATTGTTTTTAATGCTCAGTCTCAGGGTTCGACCAGTTTATTTGAACCATTTAAAATCGTAGTTAACTCTAGCTTTATTAGTCCGTTAGATGAGTTTTTCGGTGATGTTTCGATCGGTCGTAAAGTTTTTATTGCTAGTAACACTATCATCCGAGCGGAACCTAACACTCGCATTTGTATTGGCGATCGCACTAATTTTCAAGACAATATTTTATTTCTAGCCCTCCGTAGAAATACGGCTCCCCCAAGTGCTTGTGGGGCAAAATCAAGTAGTACTGGCGAACGAGTGAGTATTGCTCATCAAGCAAATATTGAGAATTCACAAATTGGCAACTTCACTTTTATTGGTTTTCATACTCGCTTGCGCAACGTAGTGTTAGAAGATGGCGCTTTTGTACTGCATGGTGCGATTCTGTCAAACGTGCGGATTGGCAAAAACCGCCTAGTCCCAATTGGGGCAGTTATTACAACTCAAGCGCAGGCTGATGCTCTCCCACTCAAAACAGAAGCTAATTCTAAGTTCCAAGAAGAAGTATTAGAAGTCAATGTCGAGTTTGCTGAAAACTACAGCCACCTATACGAAGAAGCAGGATTTGATGCTGTAACAGGTGTAAGTACAGCCCCAAAAACATCTTGGAATCCGAAACCAGTCAAACCCACGATCGGTCAGAATGTGAAACTTGATGAGTTTGCTCGCATCGTTGGAGATGTCAGGCTTGGCAATAATAGCACCGTGGGACAGAGAACTTCAATTCGTGCTGATGAAGGCACGCCAATTATTATTGGGGAGAATGCTCAAGTTGAGGATCGAGTCACGTTTCATGCGCTCAGAGGTACGAGCATCCGTATCGGTAAAAACTTAGATACGAGCGATAACATTGTTTTTCACGGACCTCTCGAAGTTGGAGATAATCTCACAATTGGAGATGATACTGTATTATTTCGCTCTAAAGTTGGTAACGATGTGACAATTGGTAGCGAGGCTATTGTGGTGGACGTAACGCTGCAAAACGGTGTCAAAGTTCCCGATCGCGCTATTATCACCACCCAAAAGCAAGCAGATGCCTTAGTGCGATAGCCAAGGCTGCAAATCTGACAGCGCAGAAATTGTCCTATGTTGCAAATTCTTTCCCAGTTATTCTCGCAGTGGCGAAAGCAATTTTGGTTATCCATAGCCACGCTCATCGTATTTGCGATCGCCATTGGTTCGATGCGGATCTCTCTAGCTCGAATCGTCACCCCTACTCATCCGCTCGATGCATTAACGGCAAAAGAGATTACAGCAGCAGTTGCAGTCATTAAACAGAAAATACCCCAACGGGAAATTAACTTTCCCATCATTGCTCTGAACGAACCAGATAAAACAGAAGTCTTGAATTTCCAGCCAGGGCAACCCTTCAAACGCGAAGTTTTTACCGTGGTTTACGATCGCTCTCAAAACAAAACCTACGAAGCTGTTGTAACTTTAAAACCGAAAACTAAGGCTGCGGTTTTGTCATCCTGGCAAGAGATTCCTGGCGTGCAGCCAGCCATCATGGGACCAGAATATGAAATAGCAGCGGCAGTCACCAAAGCCGATCCCCGTTGGCAAGCAGCTATGAGGAAGCGAGGCATTACTGACTTCAAACAAGTTGTCGTTGAAGGTTGGGCAGTAGGGCTGGTATCTGAAGCAGAAAAGTCAAGTGGGGCGCGTCTGTGTAGAACGTTATCTTACTTCAAAGGCGATCGCTGGAACTATTACGGCACGCCGATAGAGGGAGTCGTTGCAACTGTCGATCTCAATGCTAAAAAACTGGTTAGTTTTAGCGATACAGGTGTCGTAGCTCTCTCCCAGGAAAATTGGGACTACGATTCGCGATCGCTCGTTCCCCTGAGAACGGCAGCCAAGTTACTCAAAGTTTTGCAACCAAACGGTCACACCTTCAAACTCAATGGTAATGAAGTGAGTTGGCAAGGGTGGAAATTCCGCTACATGATGCATCCACGGGATGGCTTGATCCTTTACCAAGTGCAGCATGAAGACGGTCGCAAATTTCGTCCGCTCATGTATCGTGCCAGTTTATCTGAAATGGTCGTTCCCTATGGCGATCCCAATCCGCAGTGGTCGTTTCGCAATGCCTTTGATATCGGAGAATACAATTTCGGTACGCTAAGTAATACCCAGGAACGAGGTAAGGAAGTTCCAGAAAATGGGGTATTGCTAGATGCAGTGCTAGCAGACTCGCAGGGGAAACCTTATGTCATGCCTGATGTTATCGGGATCTACGAGAAAGATGATGGCGTATTGTGGAAGCACTACGATTATAGATCCGAACGCAAGGATGTCCGACGCGATCGCCAGCTCATCGTCACAACGACAGCAACAATCGGTAATTACGACTATGCCATCAACTGGATCTTTCACCAAGACGGATCGTTAGACGTGCGGATTGATTTGCACGGACTTGTTTTAGCTCAAGGCTCGGATTCTGTCACCACTACAAATCGAGATACCTACGGCAAGTTAATCGCCAAAAATATTGTCGGTGTCAATCACCAGCACTTTTTTAACTTTCGCTTAGACCTGGATGTAGACGGCGAAGCAAACATGCCGATGGAAATGACGGTTCAATCCCTACCCGCTAATGCGAATAATCCTCAAGGGAATGCATTTGTTGCCAAACACGTACCCTTAAGATCGGAGAAAAGCGCCGTTCGGGATTTAAATATAGCAGAACACCGAGAATGGGCGATCGCCAGTACGACTCGCAAAAATCAACTCGGCGCACTCACAAGTTACATGTTAATGCCATCTGGAAATACAGTCTTTTTCCCCAGCCAAGATGCGACAATTCGCGATCGCGCGGGCTTCGCTACTCACCATTTCTGGGTGACTAAGTATAAACCTAAAGAACTTCACGCTGGAGGAGAATACCCCAACCAAAGCAACTCCCAACGGGGATTACCTACCCTTGTTGCGAATGATGAGCCGCTTATAGGTCAAGACTTGGTAGCTTGGTACACGTTCGGTACTACCCACGTTCCTCGCCCTGAAGACTGGCCCGTTATGCCCGTTCACCATGCTGGTTTTAAGTTGATGCCTGTAGGATTCTTCACGCGCAACCCTGCGATCTACCTACCAGAATCAACACCGGTCAAACACTCTTCCTAAAGTGAATAATTATGGGTTGCTAGCAATTTCTCACCTTTATAACAGAGAGCGGATAGATTCGGGACATTTCAATTGTCTACGAGCAATATTAGCCAAGTTTTTTTCTCTGCTCCCTGCTCCCTGCTATATCTAGCAACCTTAAATTACCTCTTGCATTGCATCTGAGGTACGAATATCTATTGTCCTAAAGCAGCTAAATACCCAAAAATACCGTGACCTGTCAATACTTCCATGACAATCAAAGCCACAAAACCAATCGCTGCTAACCGCCCGTTGAGTAGTTCGGCATACTCAGTAAAGCCAATGCGAGGGGTTTCATCTACATACATTTTGGGTTCGACTGCGAAATTGTTGAGCTTTTCGCCTTCGCCAGGTGAAGTAATATATCCAGAGCGTGTCATGAGATTGTTTTTTCTATTTGTTACTTTGTCTTAAACAAACTTAACAAAATTTATTAAGTTTTGCAACATTTATGAACGAGAAACACACGGTCTTTGTCTGTACAACCTGCGCCAGTACTTGGCAGGACGGTAAACGAGTGGGAGTGAGTGGCGGTCAAATCCTGTTCGATCGCTTAACCCAACTTTACGAAGAGTGGCAACTCGCACCAGAATTTTCTTTACAAGCAGTGGAGTGCATGAGTGCGTGTAACTCTCCCTGCGTTGTGACGTTTGCGGCAGCAGGAAAGTGTACTTATGTATTTGGGACAATACCCGCTGAAGATAGTGCTGCTGCCATACTCGACTGTGCCAGCAAATATTATGCTAAGAGCGACGGTCTGCTGCCTTGGTCGGAGCGACCGGAACCACTAAAAAAAGGTATTGTAGCGCGAATTCCGCCAATTACCATGTGAACTGCGTGGTTTTGAATTCTGAGGCTGGTCTTACTCCAGCCAAAGCGCCACTATCCACCCGCCATCTGTCAACTATCAATTAATCATTGATTTTGTAGTCAAAACTACAGTTGAAATGCGATCGATATTCTATTTGGTAAGGTAATTCAACATTAACGACAGACAAACTGCGATCGCTAAAAAGTAGCAAGTCGTCAGCAACTTCTGACTTACGACTTACGACTTACAAATTACGACTTTTCCCCTTACCCCTACCCTTTCTATTGTGCGATTCGACAATTACGAACCAGGAGACTTTTACGACGAGCTATTCGTCGCTAAAGATAAACCTCGTGCGGAGGCAATTCCACTGCTAGAAAGAATTAATTCTCTCCCAGCAGGAGAATTACAACGGCGACATCAAGCAGCGCAAATTGCTTTGATGAACATGGGAGTCACCTTTAATGTCTACAGTGAGGGTGAAGGTACAGAAAGGATTTTTCCCTTTGACATCATTCCCCGCATTGTCTCAGCCGAGGAATGGCAGTCTCTAGAAAAGGGACTGAAGCAACGGATCTTTGCCCTGAATTTGTTTATTAACGATATTTATAACGAACAGAAAATTATACGAGATAGCGTGATTCCGACTGAGTTAATCGAATCGGCTACGGGATTTTTAAAGC
Organism: Scytonema millei VB511283; assembly: GCF_000817735.3. Lineage (NCBI taxonomy): Bacteria > Bacillati > Cyanobacteriota > Cyanophyceae > Nostocales > Scytonemataceae > Scytonema > Scytonema millei. The sequence continues at coordinate 52,203 of NZ_JTJC03000006.1, forward strand.
CTTGTATTGGACTCAAACCACCTGGTGGGATCTGGTGTCATATTACCGGAACCGACCTAGTGCGCGATCGCGATGGTCGCTGGTACGTGTTAGAAGATAATATGCGCTGTCCCTCTGGCGTTTCCTACGTACTGGAAAATCGTCGCGTCATGAAAAGCACTTTTCCCAAGGTCTTTGAGTCGATGACAATTCAGCCCGTTGAAGAATACCCCAGTCATTTATTAGAAACTTTACTCAACCTAGCTCCTCCTCAACTCTACGATCCAACGGTAGTTGTTTTAACACCAGGAATTTATAACTCAGCTTACTTCGAGCATTCCTTCTTGGCGCAGCAGATGGGTGTGGAGTTGGTAGAAGGACGAGACTTGGTAGTGGCGGATGGCTACCTACAAATGCGAACTACCAAAGGCTTAAAGCGCGTTGATGCCGTTTATCGCCGGATTGACGACGATTTTATCGATCCATTAGCATTTCGTCCTGATTCATTGTTAGGCATACCTGGACTAATGGAAGTCTATCGTGCGGGTAGAGTTGGGCTGGCTAACGCACTAGGAACTGGTGTAGCCGATGATAAAGTCATCTACGCTTACGTTCCAGCCATGATTCGTTACTATTTAGGCGAAGAACCGATTTTATCTAATGTTCCTACATACCTTTGTTGGGAACCAAATCAACAAGCTCATGTTTTGGCAAATCTCGATAAGTTAGTTGTCAAAGCCGCGAATGAATCTGGTGGTTACGGAATGCTGATTGGTTCTTCTGCTACTCCAGAACAAAGACAAGAATTTGCCGAGAAAATTAAGGCTAGTCCGCGCAACTACATCGCCCAACCAACTTTGTGTTTGTCTCGCGTGCCTACTCTTCTGGAAAATCAATTTGAAGGTTGTCACGTAGACTTGCGACCGTATATCCTCTACGGCAAAGACATCTATGTTAACCCAGGCGGACTAACCCGCGTCGCCCTCAGAAGAGGTTCCTTAGTCGTAAACTCCTCCCAGGGTGGTGGTAGTAAGGATACTTGGGTGGTGTGTAAATGAGTTGTCATTTGTTGACGGTTGACGGTTGACGGTTGACGGTAAACCTGCGCTACACTACCCCTTCGGGGAAGCAAGCTACGTGAAGACGGTTGGCTGACAACTGCTAACTGATAACTGCTAACTGCTAACTGATAACTGATAACTGATAACTGATTATGCTAAGCAGAGTTGCTGATTCAATTTACTGGTTAAATCGTTATGTAGAAAGGGCAGAAAATGTTGCTCGTTTTATTGATGTGAATTTAACTCTATTGTTGGACGCTCCTACTGGAGAAGCGCAGCAGTGGAAACCTTTGATTTTGACTACAGGAGATTTATCGTTATTTCAAGAACGCTACGGTGAAGCGACCGCAGAAAATGTGATTCAGTTCTTGACTTTCGATCGCGAATATCCTAATTCGATCGCTTCTTGCTTGTTTGCTGCCAGAGAGAACGCGCGATCGATCCGGGAAATTATTTCTTCGGAAATGTGGGAACGGGTGAATGCATTTTATTTCATGGTTAAAGAAGCGGCTCAATCTCATACCGTCCCTGAATGGTCGAATTTTTTTGCTGAAGTCAAGCTAGCCAGTCACTTGTTTGCTGGGGTGATGAATGCAACCATGACTCACAACGAAGGTTGGCATTTCGGACAAATTGGACGTTTATTAGAACGGGCTGATAAAACTGCTCGAATTTTAGATGTAAAATACTATATTTTGCTACCTTCAGCTAAAGATGTGGGGACGACTCTAGACCAGTTGCAATGGATAGCACTGTTAAAATCTGCGAGTGCTTATGAGATGTATCGTAAATGGGGACGACATCGGATTGCGCCTACAGCTGTAGCGGAATTTTTGATTCTCAACCGCGAATTTCCCCGTTCGATTCAATTTTGCTTACTCCAAGCAGAGCAATCGCTACATCAAATTACTGGAACTCCCATCGGTACTTGGCAAAACCCCGCCGAACGCGCGCTCGGTCGATCGCGATCTGAATTGGAATACATCACGATTGAGGAAATTGTCAATATTGGACTGCATGAATTTCTCGATCGCATTCAGCATCAAATTAATGATGTGGGTGACAAGATTTTTACAACTTTTGTAGCGGTCGATCCTGTTTAACGAGTAGCAAGTAGTGAATCATAGAGTTGAATTTTTAGCATAACCCTTGGCAAGCGCGATCGCCTCGCTCCTCACTCCTCGCTATCCCATTCAAATCGTAAAAGGCTCGATCGCGTATCTGTGCCACCGCTTTTGATATCGTTCGGTAACAAAAGGACGGATAACAAATTTGGGGGGACAACCATCTTGCACGTCAATCCGCAAACAAGTGTAGGGACGACGCTTTTCAGTAGCGTAACCGTTGCGACCGATAAAAAGATGCGATCGCGCTACTAACTTTTCTTCTTCTCCTTCTATTAAATCTGTCCCTTCTTCACGCTGGCGGCGCAAGCTGTACCCGCTTCCACCACAAACAATCCAATTGATATTGGAGTCAGCGTGTCCCGTGTCTGTAGTTTTTAGGTATTCTAAACAGTGCGCGTGACCGTTTAAAACCAAATCGACAATGGGACGACCTTGGGGAAGAGAACCCACAGCCTCAGCCACGCCGTTGAGTACGCTACGCAAGCGATCGCGAATTGCCAGAGTTTGTGCTTGATGCCATTTCGTTGCCTCAGTCACGTAGGGGGGATGATGAAAGTAAAGCACTCTTCCCCGTACCTCATCTGTATGCCACGATTCAATCAATCGCTGTTGCAACCAATCGAGTTGTTCGGTATCGGTCACTACTGTTTTGTTAGTATCTAACTGCTTTTCGAGATCGACGATAATTTCTTCAATCTGGGACAGTTTGACTTGCAAATCGTCCAATTGTTCTGCATCGTCGGGATCGTCGGGATTCAGTTTATCCGCTGCGTCAAGAATTTCTAGCTTTTCTTGTTCGAGGCGATCGCGGCGTTGTAATACCTGCTGACGACGTGCTTCTCCTTCTGGGGTGGTTGATATTGGTAGCGGGTCGTTAAACGTGTTGGAATCTAAAGCAAAGAAATCGATTCCGCCATAGCGAAAAGTATAGTAGCGATTGGGCAAGCGAGTAAAATGCCCGGGTTCGTAGCGCAAGCAATAACCCGTATCCGTTTTCGCCGTGTAGTGCTTATTTAAGTGGCGATCTAATTCACCTGGTAACTTCAATGCTTTAAGATAATCCAGAAATGCCCGTGCATAAGCATCACCCTGTTTCGATCCGTGCCAACCTACATCAAAGTCTCTTCTAAATTTAAGCAGACGGCGCACGGGCAAGGTTGTCAAAGAGATCGCGCCAAATAGTAATGGCAAGTTGTAATAATCGTGATTCCCCAGAACTGGTAAGATGGGTCGGCTAAAGGTCATTTGGTCGTAGGCGATCGCTTTGGGGTTTTCGCCACCGACTAAAAACTCTCGATAAGGCTTGATGAAATTATCCAGGTAGAACTCGCTCGATCCAACTAGATAAATCACATCGCCTGTATGTAGCATAAAACTACTGTCGGCAAGATGCGGCTGTAATAGTCCAGCTACCTCGCGTTGGGGATTATTATATCGGTGCGAACCAGTGCCAGTATCGCCTATAACCAGAAACGAAAACTCTGGATCGTCCGCTCGTTCGTCTTCCAGCACCAGCCGAGTTTGGTCAATTCCTCGGCGCTGAATGACAGGATCTTGCCAGCGCACTCGTTCCTTCATTCTGCTAATTTTGTCAGCGATCGCGGGATCGGACACGAGTTTCAAGGCTGCTACCTCTGGATGCTCAACTACAAACCACAACAATCGTAATTGTAGGTCTAGTTGTAGGACATCTATCAATATGGGAATTTGGTAAGTCATTAGCCGTCTTAGTCTTTATGGTATGCTGATTGAGAACATGTGTTCTATATAAAATGGTTAGCCTTCCTCATCCGGTTCAATATCAAGGCAGTAAAAGAAATCTTGCTTCAGAGATTTTGAAATTTCTACCTGAAACTGTACATAGGCTGGTTGAGCCGTTTGCCGGAACGGCTGCAATTAGTATTGCAGCCTCTTCTAAGAAAATTTCTCAAAATTTTTGGATCAATGACTTAAATCAACCGCTAGTTAAATTACTACAGGCGATCGTAGAAACCCCTGAAGAAATAGCAACTGCTTATACAGATATATGGAACGAACAGCATAGCGATTCTGTAGGGCATTACTATCAAGTTAGAGAGCAGTTTAATAAGACTAATGAGCCGCAACTTTTTCTCTATTTGTTAGCTCGATGCGTAAAAGGGGCTGTACGGTATAACTCTGAAGGTTTTTTTAACCAAAGCCCTGATAAAAGGCGAAAGGGAACTCAGCCTGACAAGATGAGAAAAAATATAGAAGGCGTATCTCAACTGCTGAAAAATAAGTGCAAATTCACCTGTTGGGATTATAAAGACGTACTAGCTGAAGTTAGACAAAGTGATTTCGTCTACATAGATCCGCCTTATCAAGGTGTGTGCGGCGATCGCGATTCAAGATATTTTGCTGGAATCAGTTTTAATGATTTTGTTCTTTCTCTTACAGATCTCAACCAGAAAGAAGTAGCGTTTGTAGTTAGCTACGACGGTAAACGAGGGAACAAAACTTTTGGCAACTCGCTCCCTGAAGAACTAGGGTTAAAAAAAATTGAAATTGAGGTTGGGCGATCGTCTCAAGCAACACTGTTGGGCAGAGACGAAATAACAATAGAGTCTTTATATTTGTCGCCATCTTTACTTGGCAATTACATTTCAGGAATAGAGAGCTATATTAGCAGGACGCATAAACAGCTTACTCTATTAGAAATGCATGGACAGTTCTCAGCCACTACCCTATGATTTCATTCAGCTATGTTAGTCAGTGACTGCAAAAAGACCAAAAGCTGTTATTAATCACATTTTGCAACATGGTTTTGTAACTACGGAAGAACTTAAGAACGTATACGGCTATAATCATCCTCCAAGAGCAGCAAGAGATGTTCGAGAACGTGGAATTCCCCTTGACACTTTCTGGGTTACAGGAAGCGACGGTAGAAGGATTGCTGCTTATAGATTTGGAGATGTTAACAAGGCTCGGTTTTCTAGATTTTCTGGTAGAACTGGTTTATCGAAGCAGCTAAAGGATGAACTGATTAAGAGTTATGGCTGTAAGTGTTTCATTTATTTAGAACAAGTAGATAAACGTGAATTGCAGATCGATCATCGTATTCCTTTTGAAATTGATGGAGAACCGGAACTTTCATCTGAACGCTTTATGTTGCTTTGTGGCTCCGCTAACCGAGCAAAGTCTTGGTCGTGCGAACATTGTGAAAATTGGAAGAGTATTAAAGACAAATCTATCTGCTTATCATGTTACTGGGCTTATCCAGAAAACTATACACATATCGCCATGCGACAAGTAAGGAGAATAGATCTGATGTGGCAGGAAGAAGAAATTAATATATACGAAAATCTAAAGCAACAAGCTGTCGAATTGAATAAAGAAATTCCTGAATTTATTAAGGAAATTATCGAACGAGGAATTACTCAAAATAATGAAAATCGGTAATTATTTCTCTGAATTAACAAAGCTCAAAATCATTGATTTCGTACTCTCTATTAATCGTTTCCATTTTCACAATTCGATCGCAAAACTATCGCGCAGATGAAAGTCAGCTTGCGTACCGCAATGAGTTAATGCCCAATATGTCATTTCACCAGCTTTTGACTGAACTACAGACGCGATCGCAATTTCTATTTTCTGCTCTATTTCTACAACTTTATCTAAATTGAGTTCGAGGTTTAATAACAAATAATTCGGTCGATTATGCACGACAAATGGTAGTGACGTGAAGGCTGCTTCTGGTTGCATTCCTTGACGATAATCTTCAAAATAATAAATATTCCAATCACCAGTAGGCGAGAGATTAAATTCCCAATATTGAGGAGAACCTTCAATTCCTAGAAAGAACTCTAAGCACGTTTGTTGCCATAATTCATCTTTACGAGTAGGCGAATCTGTTACGGCTGGAATGGCTAATTCTGCCAACTGTCCTAAAATTTGATATTGAATGGAAAGTCGATTGAACTGCCGATCTACACTACCTGAGATTTCGATCTGAGGCGCTGGAGTTTGTGAAGGAAAAGGCTTGAGGAAAAAAGTGCGATCGCTCATTGTAAATCTCGTTTTAAATCTCGCACGATCGCGCAAATAGTTGACTCTTGAGTTTCAATACTTTGGGTAAGTTGAAATTGCACTAGCGCTCTAATGAGATTGTGTTCTACATATTTTACCTTAGAAAAATGAACGTTACCTACTAAATAGTCGGTAAAAAAACGCAATCCTAATTCAAAAGCCAAAAGCCGAATTGAGTCGTATATATATTCGTAATCTTTTTCAGTTAAAAAATCTTTTGCTTGTGAAACATAGCCCTGTAAAATAGCTTGAGCAAATTCCGTTTCAAAGCGTACTTCTTGCCATTGTTGAGTTTCTTCACCCAAAAAATTACAACTCGATCGCAGGCAATCACCGATATCGTAGTGAATTAAACCAGGCATGAGCGTATCGAGATCGATAACACTGACGGCTCGCCCGGTATTATTGTCAAATAAGACGTTGTTAATTTTGGGATCGCCGTGCATTAAACGCAAAGGTAATTCTCCCTTTGCTTTTGCATCTTCTAAAACGCTTACCCAATTTCTCCGAGTCTGAATAAACTGCAAGCAGAAATCTATTTCAGGAGATGTGTTTTTGTCATATTTTGCCAGCGCTGCATCAAATTGCTGAAGGTAGCGCGGTGTAATGTGAAATCCTTCTAACGTGACGGCTAGCTTTTCAGGGGGTAAATCGTTAATCAGGTTGTGGAACGCACCAAGGGCGCAACCAGCCTCTCTAGCGCGATCGCTATCTGTAATAATGTCAAAAGATTGTGCGGCTTCGATAAAGCTAATTGCCCGCCAGAATGCTCCTTCAGCAGTCACCCAATATTCCCGATGATCCTGCGTTAGAATGACACTCGGTATTTCCCAACGGCGATCGCTATTCCAATCATGCAAGCGCTGGGTCGCATGGTCGGTAAAGACGCGCATATTCTGCATTACCAGTTCTGGCTGACGAAATACATGCGTGTTAATGCGTTGTAGAATAACGTGTTTTTGAGTTGAGTTCTTCAGCGTGACGAGAAAAGTATCGTTGATATTGCCGTTACCAAAACCTTGAATATCTGTAATTTGACCTGGTACGTTAAATTGGTTGGCGATCGCCACCAAGCTATCTATAGTTTTGCTTTTTAGATCGATCTCTTTTATCATATGTGTTCCGATTGTAGGTGCGTTTCGCCGATCGGTCGAATCACACCATTTGCCTTGCACTAAGACAAGCTGACAACCGGATATTATGCATCTATCTATAGGCTGAAGCGGGTAGCTTTTACTAAACTTTGCAATGTCAGTTATCAGTGGCTAGTGGCTGGTGGCTGGTGACTAGTCACTCAAAAACTACTAACCCAATACAGGTAAGATTATGGGTTCCCCTGAATACAAATGGCTGGAATGGGCAAAAAAGCTAGAGGCGATCGCGCAAACTGGTTTGACTTATACCGAAGGAGTGTTTGACAAAGAACGTTACAAATCCCTCCGGGCGATCGCGGCGGAGATTATGGCAACCTATAGTCATGTCGAATCTAGCTACGTTCTCGACTTATTTTCTCAAGAGGTTGGTTATGCTACTCCAAAAGTAGACGTGCGGGCAGCGGTTTTTCAGGAAGATAAATTATTACTGGTAAAGGAAAAAGTAGATGGTTGCTGGTCGCTACCAGGAGGTTATGCTGACATTGGTAACTCTCCAAGTGAAGTCGTGGTGCGCGAAGTTCAGGAAGAATCGGGATATCTCACCCGCGCCGTCAAATTACTCGCTGTTTACGATCGCGATAAACAGGGACATCCACCTTTCCCTTATGCTGTTTACAAGTTACATTTCTTGTGCGAACTCATTGGTGGTTCTCCAGCTTCTAGTATTGAAACTGATGAGGTAGCCTTTTTTGGCGAAGATGAAATTCCCCCATTGTCTCTGACACGGGTAATGCCTACTCAGATTACTAGAATTTTTCACTACCACCGCCATCCAGATTTACCGACTTATTTTGATTGAAATTGGTTGACGGTTGACGGTTGACTGTTAACTGTCAACCGTCAACTGTTAACTGTTAACTGTTTTTCCATCCACTCAATGCCTTCTTTGAGTTTATGCCGCATTGTTACTACATCTGCATGATAGCGGCGACCGTGACCGGGTAATACCCATTCAAATGAGTAATCTAATAAGCGATAGGTAGACTTAATCAGTTCTGACCATGAATACCAACAAACACCTGGAAAACCTGCCAAGATTTGGTCGTCGTCATCCCAAGCAATATGATCGCCTGTAAATAGAAACTTGTCTTTGTAGAGTAAAACTGTGTGACCTTTGGTATGACCGGGGACGGGAATAATTAGCAAATCTGGTGCTAATTGATAAGGTTCCGTACCAGTTAGCTTGATTTCTACACTGCGGGTACTGCCAGAAATTTCGTCAGCATGAAGGATGCGAAGTGCGCCTCCGCGCCCCGCTTCGCTATCGCACTGAAATTTATCGCGATATTTCTGATGATCGGCAATATCATCGCGGTGGGTGAGATACATATATCGAATTCCCCCCATCTCTTCGATTCGTTTTACCAACGGTGGCGTAAAACGGGGCGAATCTACTAACACGTTGCCCTCTGGACGCACAATCAAATAACTCGCTGCACCATAGGAATTCTCAGCATGATAGCCGCAGTGATAAACATTTTCGGCGACAAGAATGGGAAAACTTTCCTGTGCAGATTTGATATCTTTTGGCTTTTCTACCGTACCAATTGAACTGGTAGGACAAGCAAGTAAGGCTTGTAGCGCCCGCAATCTTTCTGTTTCATTTGTGGGTTGGTGGTAGACTGCCGATTGTTCGCCAGTACGGCTAAATACTTCTGGTGTCATCCAACGACAAGTATCGCAGTCAATACAGGTGGTATCGACATAAAAATCTCCATCTGTATTTTGAGGGCGACGCAAGTTTATATGAGCCATATCAAACCTCTTTACCTATAGCCCAATTCCTAGCTAGGTCATGGCAGTTAGTTATATCATAGTCATTACGAGTATGAATTAACAACGATTTGTAGGGGCGCGCAGCTGCGCGCCCCTACAAATCGATCGCGATCGCAGAGAATTGCTAGTAACTACTAACTCACCAAATCAGGAAATACCTGCTGCACGGCGGGATGGACTAGGCGATGATTTTGAACGTTGACACCAGCCGCTAAGAAAGGATTAACTTCTATAGCCTTCAGAGCTAAATTCGCCAATTGCAACACGTATGGTAGGGTACTGTTATTTAACGCTTGCGTTGCCGTCCAAGGGACAGCCCCAGGCATATTAGGAACGCCATAATGAACGACTCCCTCTTCTACATAAACTGGATTAGTGTGAGAAGTTGGGCGTAAAGTTTCGATACAGCCACCTTGATCGACAGCAACATCGACAATCACCGCACCAGGATGCATCTGTTTGACTAAGTTGCGCGGGACGAGGATCGGTGCTTTGCGTCCAGGGACTAAGACAGCACCGATGAGTAAGTCAGCTTGAGAAACAACAGCTTCAATGTGAGCGGAGTTACTGTAAAGTAGTTCTACCCTAGAACCAAATATAGTTTCTAGATAGGATAGGCGATCGACGTTGACATCTAAAATTTGTACGGCTGCACCCATTCCAACGGCAATTCGCGCCGCTTCCGTACCGACAACACCACCACCTAGGATGACAACTTTACCTGGTCTTACGCCTGGTACGCCACCCAACAGCACACCCCGTCCTCCCTGCTGGCGTTCGAGAAACCGAGCGCCAAACTGTACAGAGAGGCGACCTGCAATAATACTCATGGGAGTGAGTAAAGGAAGTTTATTATTACCAGGTTGTTCTACAGTTTCATATGCGATCGCCGTTACGCCACAATCAATTAAATGCTCAGTTAAAGCGCGATCGGCTGCTAAATGCAAGTAGGTAAATAATAACTGCTCTTTTTGCAAAAATTTATATTCCGGCTGGAGTGGTTCTTTCACCTTCACGACTAATTCTCGATTCCACGCACCCTCTGGAGTAGAAACGATCTGCGCTCCGGCGAGCTTATAGTCTGTATCGGTAAAGCCAGCCCCCGTTCCAGCTTCAGTTTCAACAAAGATAGCGTGTCCATTTTCGTGCAGTACCCGCACGCTAGAAGGACTTAACCCCACCCGAAATTCTTGGTCTTTTGTTTCCTTAGGAACGCCTATTTCCATTTGCTTTTCTTTTTACTTTTCTTTTGGTTGGATACTCCTCTCTCTAGCTTATGCTTGACAACTCTCATCTTGTGTGTAAAACATTGCGATCGGCTTTATCAGTTATCAGTTATCAGTTATCAGTCAACTGTCAACCGTCTTCACGGAGTGTAGCGAGCGCGTTTACTGTCAACTAAGAACCAACTACCCATTACCAATTTCAAATTCCAAACTCTAAGTTACGATTTTCTTAACACTAGCTTGCAGAAAAAAGTGTCAAAATATATGTAATATGGTTAAAAATTGTAAACGAACATCGCGCTAGCTTCTCCAGAAGTTGTTAGACTTTCGAGGCTATTATCAACAGTAAACTTTAATAAATTCGCGTAATTCAAAGGATAAAAACATGACTGCCCAACCTCAACCAACAACTACACCTAGACTAGAAGAACCGAAGTTTGGCTTCAATGAGTATGCCGAGCGCTTGAACGGACGAGCGGCGATGATCGGTTTTTTATTGATGGTGGCGATCGAAGTTGTTACCGGACACGGCGTACTAGCTTGGCTGGGCTTGAAATAACGATTTAGCAGAAGTGCCGCTTGTATTGCTAGATATACCGTTGACAGCAATAAGTTATGTGGGTGAGGTATATTGGTAGTACCTACAGAGCAAGACAGTACCTTACAATACAAGCGGCTTTGAGCAGTAGGTCTTAGAATTGTATCCAATCTGAGATAATAGCTGAAATAAAAGTAACCATATTGAAATGAACGCCGCACTACCTAGATTTTTGAAGTCAGCATATAGGAAAGAGCCGCTACCTGCCTTTTTGATCACAATTGGGGTAGTTGATGCAGTTATCGGCGGGTTTGGCGATCGCTGGTCGCTATTCACGATCGGATTGGGAACTGTAGGAGTTGCGATCGCCCTCCGATGGTGGATAATTTCGCAGAAGCGGCAGCCAGAAGCACCCCAAGCCGTGCCTCAGCATTACTTACCCTACCACTCTTCTAATTCAGAACTACCACCATTAACTGTTTCTAAGCAGAGAAGACGGAGAGAATAAGTCGTAAGTCGGAATTAACTGATAACTGACAACTGATAACTGGTCACTGTCTCAGCGCTGCTTTCAATATTTGCCGCACGCTGTCAAAACCACGTTGTAAGCGATTGGGATGATTATATAAGCGTCCCAGTAGTAAAGTTCCTTCGATCGCGTTCATCAGTTGTTCGGCTAAATTATCGGGATCGATATCAGACCGCAACTGAGTTTGTCCTTGACGCAGTAATTGGGCGATCGCGAAATGCCATTGGTCAAACACCTCGATCAAATGTGTTTGAAATGAGGTATCGTATTTTGCTAAATCGACAATTAAGTTACCTAAGAAACAGCCACCACAATCTGGTTCGGTCAGATGTTTTGCTTCTAGGCGATCGATTATCCAAATTAGTTGTGCGATCGGATCGGTACTATATTCGGCAGCAGGCTCGATAATATGAGTCTTGATTTGCTGCCATTTATAATCAATCAGTGCGTGAGCTAATTCATCTTTGGACTGAAAGTAATTGTAGAAACTGCCAGACGAAGTACCGCTGACACTAAATAGTTCTTTGAGTCCCGTAGATTGAAACCCTTGATGATGAATCAGAGCTAAAACCGAGGCTAAAATATCCTCGCGAGTACGTTTCAGGTTAACCATTGAATCAGTTATCAGTTATCAGTTATCAGTTATCAGTGACTAGTGGAACCAGTGGAACCAGAATTACTCCCTTGTCTTCCTTGTCCTCCTTGTCTGTTCATAACCCTACACCCGCAACTCTTCAACGGCGCGGGTTTCGCGGGATAGGTGTAACTCTAATTCGGCTTTGAGTTCGTGATAGGCAGGGTGGCGATCGAGACTTTCGCGCTTGCGGGGACGAGGGAAGGGAATGTCAAGTACTTCGACAATTTGCGCGGCGGGACCCCGACTCATCATCACAATTTTATCTGATAGTAACAAAGCCTCTTCAATACTGTGGGTGATGAGAATTGCAGTTTTGTGTTGTTGCTCCCAAATTCGCGCGATTTCATCTTGCAAAAAACCCCGCGTCAATGCATCTAAAGCACCAAATGGCTCATCCATTAAGAGAATTTGCGGATTGATTGCTAAAGCTCTTGCGATACCGACTCTTTGCTTCATTCCTCCCGATAGTTCGTGGGGATGTTTGTGTTCTGCACCCCGTAGTCCGACTAAATCGATATATTCGCGCACGATCTGTTTTTGCCGATCGCGAGACAATTTGGGATAAACCGTTTCAATCGCAAAGCGGATATTTTCTGCTACAGTCATCCAAGGCATCAGAGAATAATTTTGGAAGACAACACCGCGATCGGGACCTGGATGATGAATTTCTGTCCCATTCAGCATGACTACACCGCTGGTAGGTGGAGTCAAACCAGCGATGATGTTTAGCAGAGTCGATTTACCGCATCCAGAAGGACCGATAATTGAAACAAAGGTATTAGCCGAAATTTCTAAATTAATCTCAGCGATCGCAATATAATCCGGCGAAGTACGATGCAATAGCCGATCTACTAAGCTCTGTCTCCCAGGAAAGACCTTAAACACATCCTTCAGCACCAACTGAGTCGTGTCTTTTTGAATAGAGTCGAGCGTATGTGTATAGGAAATCATATTGGTAATTGGTAATGGGTGGTTGACGGTAAACGCGCTCGCTACACTCCGTGAAGATGGTTGACGGTTGACAGTTGACAGTTGACTGATAACTGATAACTGATAACTGTTCACTGACCAAAAGACACCCAACTGTGTAGTAGTCCCAAGAGGCGATCGAGGAGAATTCCTACGAGTCCGATAACGACGATCGCGGTAATGATGCTGGTGACATTGAGGTTGTTCCACTCGTTCCAAACAAAGCTGCCAATACCCGTACCACCGACAATCATCTCGGCGGCGACTATCACTAACCAGGAAATACCGATACTAATTCGCAATCCTGCTACGATCTGGGGTGCAGCTGCTGGTAAGATGACTTTGGCGATCGTTCGCCAGCGAGATGCTCCCAGAGTTCGCGCTACGTTGAGGTAGTCGCGAGAAACGTGGCTGACACCAAATTTGGTATTAATTAATGTAGGCGAAATGCTCGTAATTGCAATTACGAACAAGGCTGTTGCTTCAGAACTTTTGAGTATTGCTAGTCCTAATGGCAACCACGCCAAGGGAGAAACGGGACGCAGCAGTTGAATAAACGGATCGACGGCTTTGGAAACGACTTCTGATAATCCGATCGCAATACCTAGAGGAATGGCGATCGCCGAGCCGATGAAAAACCCGATCGCGACTCGTTGTAAGCTTGCGAGTAGGTGCAGACCAATGCCTTTATCGTTGGGACCATTATCGTAAAACGGATCGACGATCCAACTCCAAAAGTCGGCGATCGTCCGACTGGCAGCAGGCATCACAGGAGAAAATAGCTTCAATTGCACTCCCAATTCCCATACGAGTAACAGCGCAGCTAGGAGCAAAAAGAATAAAATTGTGGCTTGTAAATTGGGATTTTGGAGCCAAGGATAAGCTGAGAAATGCGATCGCTGCTTGGATAATCGTCGGGAGTTGTCCACTATTACCTCTAAACCTTGAACTGTTTTTTCTGTTCTTGTAAATAGGCTTCAACTTTACCAGGGTCAAAGTCACCATTTTTCAGTTTTTCGATCCGCGTAGACTCCGCAGGTGGATTTTGTCCTAATTCTTTTGCTAGTTCCCGTGCTAAGTCTGTCATGTAGACTTGGGTGGCAATTTCTTCATATTTTGCCTTTTCTGTCGGCATTAAATCCCAGCGTACCATTTGAGAAGAAATCCACTTGGCAAAGCTTTTCCACGGATAAGGATCGAAGCCGATCCGATCTGGTACGTCTAGAGTTTGCCCTAAACCATTGTCAAATTTACCTGTCAGCACTGCTGTCAGAACTGGTTCCGGCTGGTTGAGATACTTGCGTTCGGACATTGCCTTGGCGACTTCCTGACGGTTTTCGGCGGCGTTGGCATGTCCGGCGCTATCAATAATCGCTTTGTTGACAGCACGAAAGGTATTCGGATGGCGATCGATCCAACTTTGGCTAGCGGCGAAAGCACAACACGGGTGTCCTTGCCAAAGATCTTTGGTGAGTAGGTGAATGAAACCAATTTTCTCAAAGATCGCCCGTTGCCCAAAGTTATCAGGCATGAGGAAAGCGTCAATTTGTCCTGCTGCCATCTTTGCGACTGAATCCGGCGGGGGAACGATTTCAATTTTTACGTCTTTGTCTGGGTTCAATCCCCCCGATGCGAGGTAGTAGCGTAGTAATAAATTATGCATCGAGTAGGGAAAAGGCAACCCGATAGTCATGCCTTTAAAATCTGCCGCAGTTTTGACTTTATCTTGATGTTTGCTGGCAACTGCGATCGATTGTCCGTTAATGTTTTCAATACTGGCAAGTCGAATCGGGAAGGCAGAGGAACCCAAACCCAAAGTCATCGCGATCGGCATCGGAGACAGCATATGGTAGGCATCGAGTTCGCCGGCGATCGCAGATTCTCTTACTGCTGCCCAGTTTGGCATTTTCTTCAGGGTTACGTTTAACCCATGCTTTTGAAAAAATCCCAGTGGTTCGGCGGCGACGATGGGAATCGAACAGGCGATGGGAATAAAACCAATTGTTAAATCTGTTTTTTCTAACTTACTCGTATCTGCGGCATTCGTAGAAGTTGCGGTTGGTGCTTGCGAGTTATTGTTACCGACGCAACTTGCAGCCGTTACGACTGCGGCGGCAGCTGCAACTTTAATTAAAAAATCGCGGCGGCGAAACTTGCTGAGACGGAGTGCATCATTAAAAAACTGGGTTGAGCGATCGCCAAAAGCTGCTGCAAAAGCCTCTTCTAATCCTCCGGCAAGCTGAATCAAATCGTAGCAGATCTGGCGTTGTCCTGGTTCGGCGCGATCGAGCATCTGGAGTACCAGAGTCTTTCTGATTTCGGCTTGAGTTAATGCCCGGGCAAATTCTAGAGTTTCTCCTGAGTAGTGTCCCATTTTACAGAGGTCGTCCACCAAATCTGCTGGATCTTGGGGCATTCCTTCCAGAAAATTTTGATGATCTGCGGCAACGTGCGAACCACCACAGGGACAGTTGGCGATCGCATTTAGTGAATATATAGCATTCTCGCTTGGAGACTCTAGTAGAGCCGTCATATTTGTTTCTACGTTCGGTTAGTTAATGTTATGAATCTATCAAGTATTGGCAAACTTTTTGTATGTTTTAATACAGCAAAGTTTTTGCATTTTTTGTGTCGCGCAAAGACGCAAAGAAAAGACGCAAAAGTTAGGTGGTTGGTAATTCCGAATTCCGAATTCCGAATTCCGAATTCTCTATGTCGTGTAACATTTTTTTTAGTTGTTTTAATGCTGGGGTGACGATCGCGACGAAGTATGATTCGCGTAGTTTTCTTTCGGCTATTCCACCGTGTAAGTAGCCTCTTGCGCCTACGTGTAGCATGGCAGCGTTTGCTGCCCGTAATGAGAGTTCTGAGGCATCAATTCGGGCTTGAATGATTTGTTTTAGTAAGGGGCGATCGCATCCTTGCTGGCTCATCTGGGTGGCGATCGCGTAGGTTTTCTCGCGGGTCGTTGCTAGACTAGCGGCTAGGTCTTCTACTTGGTCGTCTAGAAAGCAGTTAACGTGTCCGTAGCGTTGATTTGCCCGTTCCATAATTTGGATACAGCTAGCGACTAGACCTAAGCCCATACCAACTTGCGTCAAAATAAACCCAGGACGGATACGATTGACGTATTCTTCGCAGGGGGCGGCGAGAATTAATTCATCGGGTACAAAGACATCCCGGAAGATGCAGCTGTAAGTATTGCTACCTTCTAAGGCGATGAAATGGGCATTGCAACGCAGAGTTAATCCTGTGAGTTCGTCGGAAACGATCGCCATGAGGTAATCATCGCTATCTGCTAGTCTTGCAGCAATGCCAAAGTGATGTCCTGCACCTAAGTTGGAAACCCAAGGTAACATCCCGTTGAGTACGTAACCTCCAGGTTGACGTTCGGCGACGAGGGCGATTTTCTCAATTCCAGCAAAGTGTTTCATGGGGTTGGATAAACCCGTACCTCCTAAAACTTTGCCTGTAGCGACTAAGGGTAGAAGGTGCTGTTTGAGGTAGGCATTGTCACTATTCTGCATGTACCAGGTGCAGGCTATCTGACACCAAGTCATAAACCCAGTACACAAACATTCTTGGGAAATAGCTTCGATCGCTTGGACTGCTGTTTTTAAGCCGTTGCCAGCACCGCCATATTCTACCGCAACTGCCTGCTGATAACCGCCTAATTCCCCTACTAGGTGCATGAAGTCACGGGGATATTGTCCTTTGAGATCGATATCTGCAACTTGCGGTGCTAATTGGGTAGCGATCGCTTTTTGCAATTCTGCCAGCATGGTTTCGGGTGCTTGCGTCCTTGCTACTGCGCGATCGGATAGATTTGAAACTGCTTGCATACTAGATACTAGAATTCCTGAGCGACAACACAAACTCATGTATATTTAAATTTCTTAACATTATGGCTTGCTGAGACTAGCAAGTCTGTCTTCTCAGTATCAATTTGCGCTCAATTCAGAGTAGAGACGCAATAACTTACGTATGCATCTCTACACAAATATCTGCTGCCTCTCTGACTGTCCTCTGTCTTCTAATGCTCACTTAAGAGAAACATCTACATTTACAGGCAAGCGAAATGTGTTGGCAACTGGCGACCAGAAATTTGCATGAGCCACTAGATCTTCTAGTTCCTCTTTGCTGGCATCTCCTTCTAAATCCACTTTGACGCGGACATCGGTGAACCCCAACCGCTTTTCTGCTAAGTCACCAATTCCCCAGACACCCGTGATATTGATGTCGCCTTCTAGTTCCAGTTCTAGCTT
This sequence comes from Scytonema millei VB511283, assembly GCF_000817735.3. NCBI lineage: Bacteria > Bacillati > Cyanobacteriota > Cyanophyceae > Nostocales > Scytonemataceae > Scytonema > Scytonema millei. The sequence continues at coordinate 69,511 of NZ_JTJC03000006.1, forward strand.
GGTAAGAGTAATTCCCCGCATGACTGCATTGGCATGAATACCTACAGATAGGCACGAACCCAGACAGGCTAACATTGCTTCTGATGGATTTGGTGCTGTGTCTTGCCCTAGCAGGGTGGGAGGTTCGTCAATGACGTGTTCTGGAAGATCCCGAACGTAGGTTAAATTGCGAAATTGCCCTTCACAAACCGTCTTCACCTTCAAGGACTTGACAACATGAGGATTTGCCTTAGCAGTCGCCGCTAATTTCTCTAGCCCTTCTTTACTCACCGGACGCAGCGGCGCTTTTATCTCTGCCTTGACAGTAGTTTCAGTCATAGCCCTGACTCAATTAGAATGTTCTATCTAATTCAACCAGACTTTGTTTGGTAATGCAGTACACTAAGTTACCAAATGTCAGCGGTCATTTGTCATTCGTCATTTGTCAGTAACTAGCGATCGGTCAACCGTCAACCGCCAACTGTCAACCAATTACTGTAAAATCTTAGAGTTAAAAATGACCCAATCTTAAAGCTATTGTGACTTACTGCCTGGGCATCATTACCAAACACGGTTTAGTCATGGCGGCAGATTCGCGCACGAATGCCGGGGTAGACTACGTATCTACATATCAAAAGCTATTTGATTTTTCCCAGTCAGGGGAACGGGTCATTCTGCTGTGTACGGCGGGGAATCTTTCTGTGACACAAGGCGCGATCGCGCAAATGCATAGGGATATTAGAATCCCAGAAGAGGCGAACCTACACACTCTGCCGACACTCTACGATGTTGCCCGCTACATCGGGGCTAAAATCCGGCAAATTCAAGAACAAGACCGCGTATGGCTGAAGCAAGACGGTATTGATGTCCAATGTACTTTACTTTTGGGGGGACAAATTCAGGGACAACCGCCAGAACTATACATGATTTACAGTCAAGGCAACTGCATTCATGCAACTTCAGAAACCCCATTTATGCAAGTTGGCGAAACTAAGTACGGAAAGCCCATTTTAGACCGCATACTGGATTTTAACACGACATTGGAGGCAGCAGCTAAATGCGCGTTGCTGTCGATTGACTCTACGATGAAGTCAAATATTTCCGTGGGACCGCCAATTAATCTGGTGGTGTACGAGAAAGACTCTTTCAAAGTCCAACACGATCTGCGGTTGCGGTTGGGCGCGCCGTATTTAACCAAAATTCGCAAGCAGTGGGAAATTTCGTTGCGGGAAGCCTTTGAGCGAATGCCCGATATTGACTGGGAACGCGATGCGGGTGGAGATGGAGAAGATTTTCCCGATACTTAAATCGGTATTACGTTTACGGAATCAGGAGATACTATACTGTTGTTAATTTCTAGAGAATGAGTTGGCGATCGCAATTTAATCTACGTCACCAATTCCTCATATTTTCACAAACTATTCATCGAAAGTTTCTACTTCCTTCACAAACTATTCACCTTTTTGGTTTAACTTCAAAATTAATCAACAACAGAGGAGATTTACGCCATGACTTCCTACATTCCTTTTGAAAATGCCCTGCAATTCCTTGCTGCTGCTTATCTAGCTTCTGTTTTCGGAATTATGGCTATTTCTCAATTCTGCTTGGCAGTTATTGAAACTTCAGAACAATCAGTCAAGTAATTTGATAAATAGTATGTCTTGATACAGTATTTTTTGAATTACCGTGCATACTGCGATCGAGAGAAATTAGGCTCTACAATTGCTGGAAAGCTAGCATAGTTGCGCCGCACCCAATCCATACCCACCTCGTTATTGAGTTTAATATGTTGAGGTGTGTTGACATAGATTTTACTCAAGGTATATGCATCTTGCTCGGTGACGACTTCAACTAGTCGCAAAAGGTTTCGTTTAATTGCATGAGCAATCGGGTGATTTGCTTTCACGAACATCAGAACGTAGACGCGAGAGTGAGTTTCTGATTCGGGAAGGTAAAAATGGCACTCTTTTAAGCTCAACAGCGGACTCTCACCGTGTACCATGCCCATAAATGGAAAGAAGTTTTCTAAATGTGCTTCTAGTACTTGAGGCATTGCCAATAGTCCGGGGTTTTTGAGAAAATCTTGCAGATTTGGTTTTTTGCGTACTTGTGCAATGTAAGCATGGGAATGCAACCCATTGTCGATAAATTGTTTGAACGGACATGCGATCGCGCTACTACCATCAGACTTTTTTACACACCATCCTGCTGATAGCATTGCACCCATGTGCGGACAAGCATTCGGTAAGCAACTAATATTACCCGTACTATCTTGCCACAGCACGTAGTCTTTGCCGTAAAGCGACACCTTCATCGGCAGGTTAGGCTTAAGCATAGAACGATGTGCTAACAGCCAAGGTGCGCCTTATAGCATGATAAAAATTGCCTCAAAAATAACTTACTAATTAATTAGTAAGTCTAAAAGAATGAGGAGGCGATCGTCAAGCAATTAGCTATTTTAATAACAGCTTGACAATTGGGAGAGCGGCATAAGCAGCACGAATATCTTCTGAATTACTATGATTATATGTATCTTGCCACGAAAATAAGAAACGAGAACCTATTGTTCTCAAGTTTGCTGGAATAGAAGCTGTGGGGATATCCCAAAACCAATGTCCGTCCAACATTCCTAATCCCACTAGACGCTCAAGAATGACTCGCGTGTAGCCACCATTTCAATGAAAATCAACTCTGACGGGTTCAAACCACCAACATAGGCTCATATGATAAGTTAGGCTCAGCCAATACCTTATGATAAGGGGAAACAAAAACAGTCAGCATGAATATCACCTTAAAACCAGAGCAAGAAAAGACAGTCCAGACGTTGCTAGCATCAGGTAAATTTAAGAATGTTGATGAAGTCATTCAAGCAGCACTGCACTTGCTAGAAGAAGATAATCGTGAATATCAGCAGTGGGTGATTGAAACTCGCGCTAAGGTTGAGGAAGGAATCGCATCGCTCGAACGCGGGGAAGGAATCGATGGTGAAACATTTGTCAACCAGTTGTTAGCAAAATTCAAGCAGGCAAGAGAAACTCAGCAATGAGTCAGTATATTATCTCTCAACCTGCTGTTCGCGATTTGCAAGACATTATTAGCTATTTTGCAGTAGAAAATGTAAATGCTGGTGAGCGTCTTCTACAGTCGTTCAATCAGAAATGTCAGCAACTTGTTAGTTTTCCTAATATGGGACGACAGTATGAGAATTTACGTCTCGGCTTGCGAGGACTACCGTTAGATGGGTATATTATCCTCTATCAAGTTGGGAAAGATAGAATTGAAATTGTCAGAGTTGTGAGTGGTAAGCGCAATTTAAAATCTCTGTTTGCAAGTCCAGAAGAGGAATAGCAAACATGGCTCGATCGCCCTCTATGAAAAAACAGTTTCGAGATGCAGAAGCGACTCAAAAACAGATTCTTGATGCTGCTGAATTAGAGTTTGCGAAGCATGGGATTAAAGGCGCTCGAATGAGCGATATTGCCGATCGCGCTCAAATTACAACTGCAACAATTCACTACTATTTTGAAAATAAAGAAGGTTTATATAAAGCAGTTTTGCAACGTCCAGTAAATGAAGTTCAGGCGATGGTAAGTCAGCTCAAACTTGACGATTTATCACCTGAAGATGCACTCAAACAAATTATTCGAGTTGCGATCGCCTACGAAGCAAAAAATCCTCGTCGTCAGATGCTTTGGTTTCAAGAAGCCAGCCAAAATCAAGGTTTTTATTTTAAACAAAGTAACGTAGAAAGCTTACACGAACATTTAATTAAAGTCCTCAATCGCGGCATGGAAGCAGGCTGTTTTCGTTCCCTCGATCCAGTATTAACATTAACTCATATTTTAAGCGTTTGTATTTTTTACTTTACCGTACACGAAAATTGGAAACATTTAAATTCGGGGAGCGATCGCCTCAGTAAGGAAATGGTAGAAAAACATACTGAGGCAGCAATTAAATTTATTTTGGCAGCGGTAAAAAATTCTACTTAAAATCTAATTTTTTTGAATTGGATCTTCTTGAGGTGGATGTCTTCCAATCTGTCTATCTGCGGCTCGAATTCCAATGACTCTCTCTCTATTTAAAGCTAATGCTTCAACTGTTATTCGTCCAACTTGCGTCACTCCAATAATCAGTAATCCATCTGCAGACCAAATAAAATGTTGGCTCTAATTATCTTATCGAGGATTAAATAGAGGTACTTCTTCTGATGTTTCTGGCAATACTATTGTGACACGATTTGTTTTCCGACGATTGCAATGGAAGCAAGCCAGTGCCAAGTTCTCTAAATTATTGTTGCCACCCAGCGATAGAGGAATTATATGGTCTACCGTAAACTTCACGTACTGCCATTGCTCTGAAGCGTGGCAATATTCACAGAGGTATTTTGCTCGTTGTCGTACCTGTGCTTGAATTGATTCAGGAAACTTACGCCCAGCCAACTTTATTCACTCTGCTGACTTAAATACATATTGCGAACTACTCAATTTACAAAACTTAAGTAATCGTCAATTTCTTCATAAAAATCTAACTCTTGTTCTTCTTCTAAACTTATGTTTGCTTCTTGCTGTTTTACTAGCAGTTTTTCAATTCTTGTTTGAACGGTTGCTGATGCCCGAAAAATCGGAACCCCTTCTTCTAGCTCTATTCGCACAGCCCCTTCCCCTGGTAAACTTGTAGGAAAATCTTTTAGTTTAGGCAGCAACCAACTATTCATCCTTCTTGATCCTGCAAAATAGTTTTTGACACGATCCGTGTTTTCTTGCGATCGCTTTCCGATAATTCCTCTCCTGACTGCAAGCGCGTGGCGTTATCTTGTAAAACAGTAGCGGCACTGCGATCGCCCATTTGCAAGGCAGTTTTAGCCGCAGTTTGTAACATTGTCGCTGCACCTGCGCGATCGCCTTGTTGTAATTTCAGTTCGGCTAGCTGTGTTTGACGATATTTAGCTAATGCCAAAACATATTGCTGTACTTGCGGATTGTTGACAGGTTTATAATCCCGTACCACGTTAATTTCTACCGGAATATTGTCAGAAAGTAAATTAGTTTGGTCAATCGATGGATCGTCGTAACAGATTTGAACGCTAGCAATAGTGTGCCTGCCTTCCGGTAACTGACTGATATACATATTTGCTAACACCACCCGTTCGGAGTCCTTCATCAAGTCTCCCAGGCGTACGGTGTAACGTCCGTAGGTATCTTGTTGTATGGGTAATTCAATTGCATCTGGCGCAACTTGGGCAATTGGCTTGAGTTCTGCAAGTCGCACTTTAGGAATGAACGATAACAGCAGGTAAGCGTTTGTCAATTCCACAGCTTGAATGCGATCGAATAACCGCCCAAACTCTTCTAGAATTTGTTCTGGATGTTGAATGTAAGATAAACCGCCACCGCCCGCATCGGCAATTTTTTCTAAAATATCTTGGTTCCAATAATCGCCAAAGCCTAGAGTGTTGAGGGTTAAGTTGTAGCTAGCTGCCAGTTGTGCCAATTTCAGACAGCGATCGTTGTCGCCGTGTTCGTTTTCTCCATCCGTCAGTAAAAACGCCTGGGAAATGGCTTCTTTTTTGCCTTTTCCTAGTTCCTCAATCCCTAATTTCAGCCCTTCATCGATCGCCGTGCCACCTTCAGCATATAAGCGGTCGATTTGCCGTTTAATGTAGTCAGGATTGTTAACCGTTTGGTTGGGAACGATTACCTTGGCACGGTGATCGAACACGACAATCGAGAGGCGATCGTCTGGCTGGAGGCGATCGACTAGTGTTTGTGCTGCTTGTTTCACCGTTTCAATCGGTTGTCCCTTCATCGAACCACTTTGGTCGAGTATTAAACAAAGATTAAGCGGAACTTGCCGCTGCGAATTATTTGCGAGCGCAGAAATTGACACCGCCAACTGTCGCTGACTTGTAGCTTGATGTGCGTCTAAATTGACATCGTTCAGGGTAGGCTGCAAGCTAACCTTCATACCATTCGTCCTATCTAACCAGATGTGATATCAACTGCTCCACAGCCCCATACTGTTGCTACGGAAAAGTTATGTTAAGTCCATCTCTATTGTCAATTACAGAATATCCTATGTGCTTCTATCTCGGATGCGATCGCCACCTCAAATCCATACCTTAAATTTCCGGGTGAGGAATCCGTACCCCTTTTCAACTCATCCTCAAGCTAGGATTACACTATCAGATAATGTCATTATCGCATTATTGTAACCGTCTGGATTTGCTATGGTTTCACCGATTAAAGCCGTTCAAGCCCCCTACTATGGCGATAACTTCTACCGCACGCCACCGCCAGACTTACCCTCTCTACTACTCAAAGAGCGGATTGTCTATCTTGGTATGCCCCTCGTACCCGCCGTTACCGAGTTAATTATTGCCGAATTACTCTATTTGCAATCTGACGATCCAGACAAGCCGATCAAAATCTACATCAACTCTACAGGGACTTCTAGCTACAATGGCGAACCCATCGGCTTTGAAACCGAAGCCTTTGCCATTTACGACACGCTGAGATACATCAAACCTCCCGTTCACACCATTTGTATCGGCTCGGCGATGGGAATGGCAGCAATGCTGCTTTCTGCTGGAACTCCAGGTTGTCGTGCTAGTCTGCCCAATGCCAACATTATTTTGCACCAACCCAAAAGCTACGCCCAAGGACAAGCTACGGATATTCAAATTCGGGCTAAGGAAGTGTTGGCAAATAAAGCAACGCTGTTAGATATTCTCGCTAAGACGACAGGACAGCCACTCGAAAAAATTGCTAAAGACATGGATCGGTTATTTTACTTGACTCCTCAGCAGGCGAAAGAATACGGTCTGATCGATCGCGTCTTGGAGAAACAAGACTTAGCCAATCCTCCCCTACCAGCTGGAGTCATCTAATTTGTCATTTGTCATTTGTACAGTTTTAACCAATGACCAATGACGACTAACTAGTCACCTAATTTTAAGAACGGAGTCGGAAAAATGCCTATCGGTGTACCAAAGGTTCCCTATCGGATGCCAGGGGAACAATACACTCAGTGGATTGATATTTACAACCGCCTTTACAGAGAACGGATCATTTTCTTGGGGCGAGATGTGGATGATGAAATTGCCAACCAAATCATTGCAGTTATGCTTTATTTGGATTCAGAAGATCCAGGCAAAGATATTTCCTTATACATCAATTCCCCTGGTGGAATGGTGACATCTGGAATGGCAATTTATGACACGATGCAACACATCAAGTCTGATGTAATTACAATTTGTGTTGGCTTAGCTGCATCAATGGGTTCCTTCCTACTTGCTGCGGGTACAAAAGGCAAGCGTCTTGCCTTACCTCACTCGCGAATTATGATTCACCAACCATCAGGTGGGACTCGCGGACAAGCATCAGATATTGAAATTGAAGCGCGGGAAATCTTGCGAATTCGCGGTCAATTAAACCAGATTTATGCTAACAACACAGGTCAACCTCTAGAAAAAATTGAAAAAGACATGGATCGTGACTTCTTCATGTCAGCAGAGGAAGCTAAAGCATACGGTCTAATCGATCACGTAGTCGAAGAACGTCCTTAGTAGTTAGCAATTAGCCATTAGCAATTAGCTGTTAGCAATTCACTAATGGCTACTCTTTTTTTTGCACCTTTGCGTCCTACTCTACGAGCAGCCGCTTCGCGTCTATGCGTGACATTATCCATATGACTAACACCGTCAAAGTCACAATTAAACTTTTCGCTGCCTATCAAGAGGCATACGGCAAATCGGAAATTGCATTAGAATTTCCTCAGAATACACCAGTTGCAGCAGTGCGCGATCGCCTGATCTCCGAACATCCACAACTCTCTCAGTGGCAGGATTTGACTCGCTTTGGTGTAAATTTACAATTCGTCGAACCCGATACTCTCCTTCAAGACGGCGATGAGGTGGTGTTGATTCCTCCCGTCAGCGGTGGCTAGTAAGAGAAGTCAAAAGTTAAAAGTTAAAAGTCAAAATTTGTAGGGGTGGATTCACCAGAGATCTCTATACATATTTGAGTAACTCAATAAACATGCCCTTACAGGATTTGCAATTTTAAATTGATATATAGTGATTCTCATTATGATGCGATATATTTGTAGGGGCGCACAGCTGTGCGCCCCTACAGATCTTGTATTTTATCCAATTGAAAACGGCTATATTTAAATTAAAATAATTTTATTTGTTGCCTGTCCGGTGTTATCCACATCATAAATAATTGGTACACCTGTAGCGAGTTCTAGATTTGGAATGACTTCAGGACTGAGGCGATCGAGTTGCATAATAATAGAGCGTAAAGAATTGCCGTGAGCTGCAACTAAAACATTATCTCCTTGTTTTAACTGGGTAAGAATGCGGCTATGAAAAAAAGGGAGAGTACGCTTCATTGTATCCTCTAAACTCTCGCCACCCGGAGGGCGAATTGAAAAAGATCTTCGCCATGCTTGTACCACATCCGCACCGTATTTCTCGGCTGTCTGCGCTTTATTTAATCCCTGCAAATCGCCATAGAAACGCTCATCTAGTGCCATGCTAGGAATGATGGGAAGTTCGCAACTTGAATCGCCTTGATATTTATCCCAACCGTGCCAATAAGGATCGTCAGCTTCATGTTTTAGCACGGGATTTTTCCCAGCACAAATTTCTTCAAATTCTGTCAGGCAAATAATCGCGGTTTCAATAGCCCGAATTAATAAGCTAGTAAAGCAAATATCAACTCGATAATCTCTTAGTTTATAAGCTGCTTTTGTTGCCTCCAATCGCCCTAATTTACTCAAAGGCACATCTACCCAACCCGTAAATTTGTTGGCAGCATTCCAGATACTTTGTCCGTGCCGGATAAGGATGAGTTTGGACATAATCTTTTGTCTTCAATCTAATTGAAACATTTTCAATAAAATATGTTTAATTATAAAACAGAAACTTTTGTTTGAAATTCTTCTCAAATTTTAATCTAGCAATGTTGTCACTGAAGTAGGAAATTATGTAAATTCAGATATAGAAGATATAAAGAGAGTGCAATCAGAAGTTTTTCTGATTGCTTCTCACCAATGAAAAAACTTCAGTAGCTACAATTAATAAAATATTAGGAGAACTGAACATGAGAATTAGTTCTTCTGCTACTAATCATGCGCGACGATTGTATCAACTCGGCAGTTTTTTTGTTATTCCTGTTTTTTTTCCTATGCTTGGCAGTGCTAGGATTGAGCTTAATTCCGTACTTCAACCAGCTAATAGAAATCTTAGCTCCAACTTTATTGAATATAATGATGTATTCTTGGCTAGGATTTATGGGAAGCTGTGCAGTTGGCTTTATATTTGACTTATCGTATGGACTGAGAAAATACTGGAGCAGTCCTGTACGAAACTATGTTTCTATTTTCGTATTGTTTATTGCAGGATTAATTTCCGTAATGGTATCGCGACAGCTAATTAACTTTATGACTGGGGGTGTCGATCCATCTTCTCTAGCTGGCTCCGTAACTGCACTTGCTAGTTTATTAACACCAATAATATATCTTGGAACGGCTTTCATCGTCTTGCCCCTAATCTTTCACATAGCATACATTGCCTTAATGCCAATCGGCTTTAATTTTGCCCTTCTAGCTAGATCTATCCCTCAGATTTCACGTCGTCTTTCGTTACCAGAATGGGAAGTGTTTATACTTTGGGGTGGTAGAGCAGTAGGTTCGGTTACTTTGGCATTAGTATTATTTTTGTCATCAGTAAATCTTTTGAGGCTAACACACAATCAAGTCTCTTGGCTACTCACAAATATAATAGTTCGTAGTAGCCATCACGAGCTAAGCAATGAGTGTAAGAACTACAAAGTTGGCGAATGGATCGCTTCTATTGGAAACAACAAGATTAATGTAGCAGTACCAGATAAAGTTGTTGGTTTCAGATTTGAGAAGCGAAACTGTAACTAAATTTATCATCAAATACCACATTTATTAGGTAAAAGAATTATGAAATGGCGCGTGATTCTCGAACCAGATTTAGAAACAGGTGATTGGGCTGTTTGGTGTCCAGAATTACCAGGCTGCGTATCAGCAGGAGAAACAAAGCAAGAAGCTTTAGAAAATATTCGGGAGGCAATAGAACTTTATCTTGAGCCTGAACCAATAGAATTATCTACAGGAGCGATCGCTTGCGAGGTTACAATCGAATGACTCGCATACGACGCATGAATGCTGGTGAAGTTGAAAGCATTTTGCAGCGTTACGGTTTTGAATTAGTGTCACAAAAAGGTAGCCATCGTAAATGGAGAAATCTGGCGCGACAACTGCAAGTCATTGTGCCATACCATCGAGGTCGCGATTTACCGTTAGGAACCTTGCGTAGCATTATGGTTGGCGCTGACATTCCAGAGTCGGAATGGAAAAGCTAAAACTTACCGTAGCAGTATAAGAGATCCCCCCAACCCCCTTAAAAAGGGGGCTAGGACAACAGATCCCCCAACCCCCTTAAAAAGAGGGGCTAGGAAAACTTCTAATGTAGGGACGTTGACAAGTAGCGCCTCTACCATTGGTATTTTTATGCTGAGGTAGAGGTGACAAGAGAGTCATCTTGCCGCTGGTTCTGAGTTTGTCCTTGATTTGCTTCTGCCGTGTAGTCTTGAATTGCCTTGACAGTAAGAGATTGAGATTTAAGCGCCCGAATCGCTGCTGCTGTAGCCCGCGCCCCTGCGATTGTCGTGATGATGGGAATTTTGTAGGTGAGTGCCGATCGCCGAATCAACTTAGCATCAGTTTGCGCCTCTTCACCAGAAGGCGTATTGATAATTAACTGAATGTTGTGATTCTTAATCGCATCGAGGACGTGCGGTCTACCTTCATGTAACTTGAGAATTAACCCCACCTTTAAACCATGCTCTTGCAATACTCGACGAGTGCCATCGGTGGCAATGACATCAAACCCTAATTCGATCAAATCTCTGACTACAGGCACGACTAAGGGCTTATCGCGCTCGTTACAAGTCACGAAGACCGTTCCTTGTAGGGGTAGAATTTCCCCTGCACCCAACTCGGCTTTAGCATAAGCTAAACCAAAATCGCGATCGATCCCCATAACTTCGCCCGTCGATCGCATTTCGGGACCGAGTAACGTATCCGTACCAGGAAACTTCTTAAACGGTAATACCGCTTCCTTGACCGCAATGTGATTTAACTTCGGTTCCTCATTTAAGCCCAACTGTACTAAGTTTTGCCCTGCCATCACTAATGAAGCTAACTTCGCAAGTTGTACTCCGGTTGCTTTGGAGACAAATGGCACCGTCCGCGAAGCACGCGGATTTGCTTCTAAGATATAAACTTGCGGGTTATAGGTGTGCGCCCCCACAACGGCAAACTGAATATTCATCAAACCAACAACTTTGAGCGCTTTGGCTAGTTGTATAGTTTGAGTGCGAATTTTCTCTAATACCGGAGTTGGTAAGGAAATCGCAGGTAGAGTACAAGCCGAGTCGCCAGAATGAATTCCTGCTTGCTCGATATGTTCCATTACCCCACCAATGACAACTTTACCTGTAGTATCGGCGATCGCATCGACATCTACTTCGATCGCATTTTCCAAAAACTTATCGATTAAAATTGGATGCTCCGGCTCTACCTGCACCGCAAAGGTCATGTAACGCTCTAATTCGGTGTCAGAATAGACAATTTCCATAGCGCGACCACCCAAGACGTAACTCGGACGTACCACCACCGGATAACCAATCTTCTGAGCCACTACCAGGGCATCTTCATAGCTGCGAGCAATACCATTAGGCGGTTGGGCAATATTTAAGGCGTGCAGGATCTTTTCAAACTTTTCTCTGTCTTCAGCGGTGTCTATCGCTTCGGGAGAGGTTCCCCAAATTTTGGTAGTCGCTCCTCCAACTCCCCCTGCTCCCTGCACCGAAGCGCTCCCTGCTCCCTGCAAATACTGCTGCAACGGTAATGCCAACTTCAGCGGTGTTTGTCCGCCGAATTGGACGATAATGCCGAGTGGTTTTTCGACTTCGATGATGTTGATTACGTCTTCGAGCGTAAGGGGTTCAAAATAAAGGCGATCGCTAGTATCGTAGTCGGTGGAGACAGTTTCGGGGTTGGAGTTAACCATGATCGTCTCGTAGCCAGCCCCTTTGAGGGCATAGGCGGCGTGACAGCAGCAGTAATCGAATTCAATTCCCTGTCCGATCCGGTTGGGTCCACCACCCAAAATCATCACTTTGGGACGGTCTGAGGGACGGACTTCGGTTTCGCCGTCGTAGCTGGAGTAGTGGTAGGGAGTTAAGGCTTCAAACTCAGCAGCACAGGTATCGACAGTTTTGTAAACGGGGACGATACCGAGGCTTTGGCGATATTGCCTTACTTGAACTTCACTGGTTTTAGTGGCAAAGGCAATTTGCTTGTCACTAAATCCCTGTTGTTTGATGGCGTATAGTTGTTTGCCATCCAGCGATTCTAGGGGAGTGCGTTTGAGCAGCTTTTCCGTTTCCAGCAGTTGTTGGAAAGAGTCTAAAAACCAGGGATCGATCCCTGTGAGTTCGTAAATTTCTTCATTGCCCATGCCCAAAAGCATCGCTTGGCGCACGGCGAAGATCCGTTCTGGGTTAGGAGTACGCAAGTTGGCGCGAATTTGTTCGAGGGAAGGCAGTTTTTCTTGCTTGTCACAACCCCAGCCGCTTCTACCTGTTTCTAAAGAACGCAAGGCTTTTTGAAAAGATTCGTTGAAGGTACGCCCAATTGCCATTGCTTCCCCGACAGATTTCATTTGCGTGGTGAGTGTCGAATCTGAGCCGGGAAATTTTTCAAAGGCGAAGCGGGGAATTTTGGTAACTACATAGTCTATGGTTGGTTCAAACGAAGCTGGGGTCTTCTTCGTGATGTCGTTGGCGATCTCGTCGAGCGTGTAACCGATCGCAAGTTTAGCAGCAATTTTAGCGATCGCAAATCCGGTGGCTTTGGATGCTAAAGCTGAAGAACGCGACACGCGAGGATTCATTTCAATCGCCACGACTTCGCCGTTAGTGGGGTTAATCGCAAATTGGATATTAGAGCCGCCTGTTTCCACGCCAATTTCGCGGATGATCCGCACTGAGTAGTCGCGCAGCCGTTGGTATTCTTTGTCAGTCAGGGTTTGAGCGGGGGCGACGGTAATGCTGTCTCCGGTGTGGATACCCATCGGGTCGATGTTTTCGATGCTGCAAATAATGACGACATTATCGGCACAATCGCGCATCACTTCCAATTCATATTCTTTCCAGCCAATTAAGGACTTATCGATCAGAATTTGCGAAACTGGGGAAGCGTCAAGTCCAGATGTGGCGAGTTCGAGAAATTCTTCTTGGTTATAAGCGATACCTCCACCCGTACCGCCTAAAGTGAAGGCAGGGCGAACGATGAGGGGGTATGTACCAATTTCTTGAGCAACACTTTTAGCTTCTTCTAAGTTGGAAGCAATACCACTGGGGCAAACAGCAACGCCTATTTTTGCCATCGCTTCGTTGAATTGCTGTCTATCTTCAGCCTTTTCAATCGCGGCGAGGTTAGCGCCAATCAATTGTACGCCGTATTTTTCTAACGTGCCGTTTTTGGCAAGATTGACGGCGAGGTTGAGGGCGGTTTGTCCGCCCATTGTCGGTAAGAGTGCGTCGGGACGCTCTGATTCAATCACCTGGGTGACCAGTTCGGGGGTCAGCGGTTCGATGTAAGTGCGCTGTGCGGTTTCAGGATCGGTCATGATCGTGGCAGGATTGGAGTTAACCAAAATCACTTCATATCCTTCTTCCCGCAGGGCTTTACACGCTTGCGTACCCGAGTAGTCAAATTCGCACGCTTGTCCGATGACAATTGGTCCTGCTCCCAATAGGAGGATTTTTTTGATGTCAGAGCGCCTTGGCATAGTCCTTTCCTTTGTCAGTTATCAGTTATCAGTTATCAGTTGTCAGAAGACAGGAGCCAGGAGTCGTACGGGCGGGTTTAGCAAATAGATCGACAACCTCAACAGTCATATCTTCGGTCAAAACCCGCCCGTACAGGAGTCAGGAGTAATTGTGAATCGACAACCTCAACAGTATATCTTCGGTCAAAACCCGCTCGTACAGGAGTCAGGGTTTTAGTTGCGGTCACTGTCCCTAGCCCTTAGTTTGTTGCGACCATACACGGGTAGGCAGTCCCCAGACGTAGATAAAGCCTTCAGCGGCTTTGTGGTCGAATTGGTCTGCGGCTCCGTAGGTTGCTAGTTCGGTGTTGTAGAGGGAATTGTCCGATTTACGTCCGACAACGGTGGCGTTTCCTTTGAAGAGTTGGACGCGCACGGTACCGGAGACTCGTGCTTGAGTCTGTAGGATAAAAGCATCGAGGGCAGCTTTGAGGGGGCTGTACCACTGTCCGTTGTAGACGAGTTGGCTGTAGGTTTCTTCAATTCCCCGCTTGTAGCGAGTGACATCAGCAGTCAAGGTGAGACTTTCGAGGTCGCGGTGGGCATGAATTAAAACTGTCATGGCAGGAGATTCGTAAATTTCCCGCGATTTGATTCCGACGAGGCGGTTTTCTACCATGTCAATGCGTCCTACACCGTGGCTACCAGCGAGTTGATTGAGTCGATCGATCAGTGTAACTGGCGCTAGGGTTTCGCCATTTAAAGCGACTGGAACACCACCTGCAAAGGTAATTTCAATATATTCCGGCTGGTTAGGAGTGTCGGCGATCGCCTTTGTCATTTGATAAATTTCTTCTGGCGGTTCTGCCCAAGGATCTTCTAAGATTCCCGCTTCGATCGCCAGTCCCAACAAGTTCTTATCTAAGCTGTAGGGAGAAGATTTTTTGACTGGAAAGGGAATGTCGAACTTTTCGCCATAAGCGATCGTTTCTTCCCGACTCATACCCCATTCTCTAGCTGGGGCAAGAATTTTTAAATTGGGATTGAGCGCGCCAATGGAGACATCAAACCGTACCTGGTCGTTACCCTTACCCGTACAACCGTGGGCGATCGCATCTGCACCATACTTTTCAGCCACTTCTACTAAGACTTTCGCAATTAACGGACGTGCTAAAGCTGTAGCGAGGGGATAGCGATTTTCATACAAGGCATTGGCTTGAATCGCTGGGAAGGCATACTCTCTGATGAATACATCTTGTACGTTTGCCACTAACGATTCATCTGCGCCCGATTGCAGTGCTTTTTGGCGAATTGGTTCGAGTTCGTCGCCTTGTCCTAAATCGACTGCTAAGGTAATGACTTCTTGCACGCCCCATTCATGCTTGAGGTAAGGAATGCATACAGAAGTATCAACGCCCCCAGAATATGCTAGTACAGCGCGCTTAGCCCGACTTGTAGAGTTACTGATACTTGTATTTGTTGCGAGATTAGCTGGGGTTGTCATTTGTCGATCCTCAACATTTTAGTGCGTGGTGCGTGAATTAATAATTAGTAAGGTGAAATTTCGTTGCTAAATTCTTGCAATCTAGATAAGATTTCCCAGCGTTGAACTTGTAAGCGATCGCGATCGGCTTTGACTGCTTGTTTGGCTCTGTCAATCTTCATTTGCTCGATTTGCAGGTTTCTACATTCAACTTCTAAAGCATTTTCCCTATCTTGAATTGTATTGAGTTCGTTTACAAGTAGAGCGGTCATTGCATTAACATTTACCTGGTAGATGAAGCGATCCATGATACACTCCTTGAAAAAGTTAATAGGTAAACGCGGTAGGAGCGGGTTTGTAAAGTATCTCTGATTCCAACAAACATCTCAGGTAAACCCGCCCGTACAAAAGTCAAACCTTGGAAGCTGCTATTGGTTTTTGTTTCATTAACAGTCAAGATAAGCAAAATGAGTGAAGATTTTGTGAACCGAGTTTCACGCCGAAAAATTTTGTTCCAAAGAACTCATGAAAAGCCGATCTTTCAATACCATTGTGGTACTGCTGTTGCATTCAAATCCAATTCGTTCGTAGAACCGTTGCTGATGCGTAGTCATTAAATAAACTCGTTCGACTCGACTCATGCGGGGATGACTCAAGACTGTTTGCACTAGTTTTCGCCCTAGTCCCCGCCCTTGATAATCGGGATGAATCGCCACATCCCAAATCGTAGCGCGGTAAATTCCATCAGAAGTCGCTCTGGCAAAACCAATCAGCCGTTCTTCATCCCAAACACTCACGACTGGTTCGCTATTGGCAATTGCGATGCTCAGATCTTCTAAGCTGCGTCCTTGCGCCCAAAATGCCGCTTGCTCGAATAATGTTTGTAATTGGAGTAAATCGTCTTGCGATTGCTGCGGTTGGCGTAAAGCGTTACCTGTAGCAATACAGAAACAAATTTGACTGCTATCTGTTTGTGATGATGCCTCTTTAGTTGGCGATACGGTAGATGTCATTCTCGAAATGGTAATTGGTAGTTGGTAATTGGTGAGTGGCTTGTGGTTGGTGGCTTGTGGCTAGAATTTTTATCTAGTCACCAGTCACCAGTCACTAATATCTAGTTACTGTTTCGCAATTCCTTCTTCGCGGGCGGCTCTTTGGACGGCAGCTGCAACGGCTGTGGCTACGCGATTGTCAAACACGGACGGGATGATATACTCTGAGTGCAAATCGCTGGGTTTAATTAAAGAAGCGATCGCGCTGGCTGCTTCTAAACACATCGTGGTTGTAATCGTGCTGGCACGACTGTCTAAAGCACCGCGAAATACGCCAGGAAAGGCTAGGACGTTGTTAATTTGATTTGGATAGTCGCTGCGTCCCGTCGCCATAATTGCGACATCGTTCATCACCAGTTCCGGTTGAATTTCAGGGATGGGATTTGCCATCGCCATCACAATTGGGTCTTTTGCCATCGATCGCACCATTTCAGGAGTGACTACACCAGGGGCGCTCACGCCAATGAAAACATCGCTGCTTATCATAGCATCGGCAAGACTTCCAGCTTGACTAACGGCAAATTCTTGCTTTTCCTGATTCAAGTCTGTCCGATGAGTAGAGAGAATGCCTTTAGAGTCACACATTAGTATATTCGTTGCACCAGCTTTTTGTAGCAAGCGGGCGATCGCAACTCCAGCGGCTCCCGCACCGTTGATGACAATCCGAATTTGCTCGATTGGTTTGTTGACAATTTTGAGCGCGTTGAATAAAGCCGCTAGCGTGACAATTGCCGTACCGTTTTGATCGTCGTGAAATACGGGAATATCTAATTCTTGGCGCAGGCGCTTTTCAATCTCAAAGCAGCGCGGAGCCGCAATATCTTCTAAATTGACTCCCCCAAATACAGGGGCGATATTCTTAACTGTAGCAATAATCTCTTCTGGATCTTGAGTTGCTAAACAAATCGGAAAGGCATCAATTCCGGCAAATTCTTTAAATAACATGGCTTTGCCTTCCATGACTGGTAATGCTCCAGCTGCACCAAGATTACCTAACCCTAAAACCGCACTGCCATCCGTGACGATCGCGACAGTATTTTGTTTAATTGTGAGACTATAAACTTGTTCTGGATCTTGAGCGATCGCCGTACAGACTCGACCGACTCCAGGTGTATACGCCATTGCCAAATCGTCTTGACTTTTGAGCGGGATTCTGCTGTTTATAGTAATTTTGCCACCACGATGCAAATTAAAGGTGCGATCGTAGACGCTCATTAACTTGACATCTGCCAATTCTTTCACTGCTTGGACGATCGTTTCGGCATGTTCTGTACTAGAAGCATCAACGGTCACATCGCGAGTCGTGAGTTGGCGAGTTTGGGCAATTAAATCTATTTGTCCCAAATTACCACCACTATTGGCGATCGCTTGAGTCACTGCTGCCAGCATTCCCGCTCGATTCGGAATTTGCAGGCGTAAAGTCAGACTATAACTTGAGTTCGGCGTGAGAATTACCATAGATGGATGTGAGGGATCGGGATAAAAAGAGAGTAGAGGGAACTGGGAGAGAAAAAGCTAACTCTGCCCAATCGTCAATTACTAATAAACAAACTGTAACGATTTTGAAATATAGAGCGTATAAGTGAAAATTTTGTGAATAGGTAAAAAATTATCCATCGCCGCAAACCCTCAGAACTGTCACCAAATCTACCAAGTGAGATCAAATCTTCCTTTATGCTGACGGAAATACAGTTATCAGTTATCAGTTATCAGTTATCAGTGAAGAATGGAGTGTGGGGTGTAGGGTGTAGTGAGTGGTGCGCGATCGTTCTCCCTCCGCTCCCCCAGCTGGGCGACTCTCCCTCAGCTCTCTTTCCCGACTCCCGACTCCCGACTCCCGCATCATGAAAATTCTGCTTGTAGAAGATGATGAAACTATAGTTCAACTGCTCCAGCCAACGCTTGCCAGTCAGCGTTATTTGGTGGAGCTAGCGACTGATGGTCAAGCAGGATGGGAACTGGTAGACAGTTTCGAGTACGATCTGATTTTATTGGATGTGATGCTGCCCAAGTTAGATGGAATTAATTTTTGTAAAAAGCTACGGGCAAAAGGCGATCGCACTCCGGTTTTGCTACTGACGGCTCAAGATTCCAGTACTGACAAGGTTAGGGGATTAGATGCTGGTGCGGATGACTACGCGCTCAAACCGTTTGACATAGAGGAACTATTAGCTCGCATTCGCGCTTTATTACGGCGCAGTAGTGGTACACCATCCCCGGTGTTAGAGTGGGGTTGCTTACGGCTCGATCCTAGTAGCTGCGAAGTCACCTATGACGGTAAACTTTTGCATTTGACAGCAAAAGAGTACGGCATTTTAGAATTACTACTGCGTAACACCCATCGCATCTTTAGTCAAAGTGCGCTCCTCGATCGCGTCTGGACATTTGACGAACCCCCTACGGAAAATACTGTCAGAGCGCATATCAAAAGTTTAAGACAGAAAATTAAAAAAGCCGGAGCGCTAGACCCGATTGAGACAGTTTATGGATTGGGATATCGGTTGAAGGCGGAAGAACGGGAGTTGGGAGTCGTAGGGGCGGGTTTATCAAAAGATTTACGGCTTACATCAGTAGATCTTTGCTCAAAACCCGCCCGTACAGCAGAGTCGGGGAGCAGGGGAGCAGGGGAGCCACAACCATCAACCATCAACTATCAACCATCAACCCAATCCCAAATTCCAGTAGAACTAATTCCATTGTGGGAAAGACATCGAGAGAAGTATATTGAACGGATTGGAGTGATAGAACAGGCGATCGCATCTGCCAAGCAAAAGTGTCTCGATCCTCAAATACAATCCCAGGCAGCGAAAGAAGCTCATACTTTAATTGGCTCTCTTGGTAGTTTTGGCTTAATTGCTGCTTCTGAATTATGTCGCCAAATTGAAAGAGAATTATCTGATGAAACTCAAGTAACTCAAGAGCGTATAGGGCATCTTTCAACATTTGTCGCCGCATTACGGCAAAATTTGAACGCTGTAGAAGAAGTCAAAAGTCAAAAGTCAGAAGTCAAAACTCAAATTCCCCTACCAACTACCAACTACCAACTACCAACTACCAAATTACTAGTCGTAGACAGCGATCGCCAGATGACGCAAGCTTTAACAACAGAGGCTACAACGGCAGGAATGGAGGTAGTTGTGGCACGCGATTTGTCTGAGGCACAATTGGCAATCGCCTCCACCAAACCTGATGCAGTCCTGCTCGACCTCTACTTTTGCCAAAATCGAGAGCATGGTTTGCAGTTTTTGTCAACCCTAGCAAATGCACAACCACCGATCCCTACGGTTGTCCTGACTGCACCACAGAGTTTTGCCGATCGCGTGGAAGCAGCTCGGTTAGGGGCGCGGAGTTTTCTGCAAAAGCCAGTCCCACCAGCTCAAGCGATCGCGGCGATCGCGCAGGCTTTGCAAACATCTACAACTCCAGAAGCCAAGTTAATGCTTGTGGATGACGATCCACAACTACTCGAAAGATTGCAGGTATTACTAGAACCTTGGGGATTTAGACTGACCTTACTTGCCGATCCTCAGCAATTTTGGCATTATTTGGAAAACTTTCGCCCCGATCTGCTGATTTTAGATATAGAGATGCCACAATTGAGCGGGATCGATCTGTGCCAAGTGGTACGCAACGATCCCCAGTGGAGCGAACTACCAATTATATTTCTATCCGCTCGTACTGATGCTGAGACAATTCATCGAGTTTTTATCATCGGTGCTGATGATTACGTAAACAAGCCAGTTATCGGACCCGAACTCGTTGCCAGAGTACTAAATCGCTTAGAGCGCAGTAAAATTCGTCACCAAATGTTGCAGCTTCAGAAGGCAAAATTAATGACAAGCGAGTAGTGAGTGGCTAGTGGAACCAGTGGCTGTTGGCTGGTGGCTGTTGGCTGTTGGCTGAACTCTTTTCTAGTCACTAGCCACTAGTCACTCATCACTGATAACTGATAACTGATAACTGACAAATGACAAATGGAATTGCCAGTCGTCGATTAGGTTTAGCGCTGTTATATTTGCTGACTCTGTTTTGTTTGGGCTGGGTGTCTTTCTACTCCCTCACAGAGTGGCGGGTAACGGTCGATCGCCAAGTCGAGCTGCAAATAGAACTAGCTACATCAACTGCACCAGAGATCGTTGCCCAACAACAATTGTTGCAGCAGACGGCGCGGGAAGCAAAAACACGGGCTGACAATGCGATTGCCGTGTCTCTAGTTAGTTTCAGTTTCAGTGCGATCGGATTTTTATTAGTCTATTACCTCTTAAATTTACAACTACAGAGAGAACTTGCCGAACGCCAGCGTGCGGAAGAGGCTCTACGTCAAGCTGAAACTAAGTATCGCAGTATTTTTGAAAATGCGATTGAAGGAATTTTTCAAACAACACCAGACGGACGATATTTGACAGCAAACCCCATGCTGGCAAAGATTTATGGTTATTCCTCTCCCGCCGAACTAATGGCGAATATCTCGGACTTGGGACAACAACTTTACGTCAATCCCAACCGCCGAACTGAGTTCATTCGCCTACTACAACAGCACGACACTGTAGCGGGGTTTGAGTCTCAAGTCTATCGTCGAGATGGTCAAGCGATTTGGATTGCAGAGCAAGCAAGAATTGTCAGAGATGATAACGGTAAGCCGCTTTATTATGAAGGTATTGTCG
Source organism: Scytonema millei VB511283 (assembly GCF_000817735.3). Taxonomy (NCBI): domain Bacteria; kingdom Bacillati; phylum Cyanobacteriota; class Cyanophyceae; order Nostocales; family Scytonemataceae; genus Scytonema; species Scytonema millei. Next base: position 90,559 of record NZ_JTJC03000006.1, read on the forward strand.
AAGATATTACCGAGCGCAAACAAGCAGAAGAAGAACGGGCAAAGTTGATTGCGATCCTCGAAGCAACTTTAGATTTTGTCGCTACTGCCGATCTAGACGAACGAGTACACTATTTAAATAGCTCTGCTTGTAAAGTTTTTGGTTTCGATCGCGATCGCGATTTCATGGGTTTGCATTTGAGCAATCTTCACCCTGCTTGGGCTTACGACCTCTTGCACCGCGAAGCTATTCCCAAGGCAATTCAGGATGGTGTTTGGGTCGGTGAAACAGCAATTCTGAGTCATGATGGACGCGAAATTCCGGTTTCTCAACTATTGATCGCTCATAAATCCTCGCAGGGAAAGGTGAAGCTGCTCTCTACCATTGCCCGCGATATTACTCAGCGCTTGCAAATTGAAGCTTCGTTGCGAGAAGCAGAACGACGTTGGCGGAGTTTGTTAGAAAATGTCCGTTTAGTCGTAGTAGGACTCGATCGCCAGGGAGTTGTCGAGTATGTCAATCCTTTTTTTCTCGAATTAGTAGAATATACCTCAGAGGAGGTTTTGGGTAAGAATTGGTATGAAGTGTTCTTACCACCGCATCAGCGTCAGCGCGTGCAAGAGCATTTTCTGCAATTACAGCAACAAGGCTTGCATAACTATTATCAAAATTCGATTTTGACGAAATCTGGGCAAGAAAGGTTAATTGCTTGGAATAACACGATCTTGCGTGATTTACAGGGTGAGGCGATCGCGACTCTCAGTATTGGGGAAGATATTACGGAACGTTACGCGATCGAACGCATGAAAGATGAGTTTGTTTCTGTTGTCAGTCACGAACTTCGCACGCCTTTAACTTCAATTCACGGAGCGCTAAATTTATTATCTAGCGGTCTAATTGACGCTCATAGCGATCGCGGACGGCGCGTGATCGATATTGCTTCTGAGGGAGCCGATCGCTTGGTGCGGTTGGTGAACGATATTCTGGAGTTGGAACGCTTGGAATCGGGAAAAATTAGTTTATTGCAGCGATCGTGCAATGCGGCTGATTTATTAGAAAAAGCAACGGATTTGATGCAGGTAATGGCAAATCGTGCCAAAGTTACTCTATCTGTTTATTCCCAAGATATTCAACTCAACGTCGATGGCGATCGCATTATTCAAGTCTTAACTAATCTCCTTGGGAATGCAATTAAATTTTCTCCAGAAGGCTCCACAGTTGAGTTAAGTGTTGAAGCGATCGAAGCTGGTGAGAATTCGGAGTTCGAAATTTTGAATCCAGAGTTAAATTCTGCCTCAGCTTCCCTATCAACAAATATTCTCTTCACAGTTAAAGACCAAGGGCGTGGTATCCCAGAGGATAAGATTGAAAGTATTTTCGAGCGTTTTCATCAAGTTGATGCCTCCGATTCCCGAAAAAAAGGTGGCACGGGACTCGGATTAGCAATCTGCCGTAGCATTATACAGCAGCATGGTGGACGAATTTGGGCAGAGAGCGTGTTAGGTGAAGGAAGTCGTTTTTATTTCACGCTACCAAGTATGTAGGGTGGGCAATGCCCACCCTACTAGACTAGGTCTTTTAACTAGATCGAAGCACTGGCAAAGGGATTTTCTCCACCAGCGAGACTAGCAAAAAAGTCTTGATAATTACCGGACAAGGAACTGCTATCACCAGTGACAGGGGCAGCTCCACCAATATCAAAGGTGAATAATGGCTCTGTTTCTCCGTTGACTACAAGACTGAGTTGACCACCAAATAAACCGTCAGTAGCAGGTTCAAAATTGAATTGGAAATTGCTATCGCTGTTACCTTCATTGAGGTTAGTTAAGGAATCATTGCTTAAATTCGCAAAAACATCCTCTACCCCAGTTCCAATCAAGTCTGCCTGTGCGTCAATGCTTGCTGCCACATCATCTGCGAGTTCGGCTGAATTCCCTTCTGTCGTATTCGCATTGGCAAGAATTTCGTCCAACGCTTCTGCAAACCCCGTACTAGCAGACGAGCGAAATTCATTAATAGTATCCTGGGCAAATTGTGGGAGTTCAAACTCCATGATTTATCTCCTATTTTTTGGACAAATTGGCAATACAACCTAAACGCGATCGCATTACCAAGCCTGAAGTTGTTTGCCGAAGATGTTTTGAAGAAGATATTTTGAAAACATGCTACGGCAAAGCTTTAGCCCAAGCCCTCGAACGTATAGTTTGGGTTGTTATAATCTGGAAGGTTTGTAGCAGTATCTATGGTTTCTTGAGTCGCGCCCCCAGAACCAAATAAACTGCTCACGCCCGTGTTAATATCAAACCCGATCGCTTGGCTGGGCTGGCTGCTACCAAGTGAAATCGGTTCGCTGTCACTACTAAGAGGGAAAGCCCAGTCTTCATTACCGATCGCGCTACCATCACTGTCGATCTCAAGACGATTTCCTAGAAGATTGCTGTCACTAACATCGGCAGTGTTACCACTACCAAGGATGTTGTTATTGCTGCCTTCAGGCATATTGGCATTGCCAAGAACGGTATTGCTCTCACCTAATTGCCAGTTGCCATTACCGTTGGTTTGGTTGTCAGTACCAAAATTCCAGTTACCGTTACCAGTACTTGTATTGCCATCGGCATAATTCCAGTTGCCATTACCACTGGTTTGACTGTCACTGCTGAAATTCCAGTTGCCATTACCATCGGTTGTGTTGTTACTTCCAAGGTTCCAGTTCCCATTGCCGCTACCAGTGTTACCAGTAGAATCTGAATCGGACTCTAAGTTATTGACATCTAAGATAAAGTTGTCACTGTTGAAGGGTACGGGTTGGTCGGTTTCAACTTCTGGTAAAGAGGGAAGAGTATCGCCAAACGGCAAATTATCGGGGAGATTGCTAGCTTGGGGGTTGTTTTCAGTATTGCCACTAGCAAAAGGGTTATTATTATCTGATTCGGTATCTCCACCAGAAAAGGGATTGCCACTACCACCAGAGAGGTTACTACTTTCATCTAAGGTGTTGCCTTCACTGGATTGTAACTGACCATCTTGAAATGCCCAGTTACTATTACCTGTAAAGTTGTTAGAGCTAGTTTCCGGTTGCGATGTGGTTTGATTATCTGAAGTTGCCATCAAAAAACCTCCGACTGTTTACACCAATTGCTCACGCTCGAACATCAAGCAGACTAATTAAAGCCCTACTTAAAAAAATGTTCGTCTTAAATCAATTTGCAAACGGATATCATCAATTCATTCAAAAAACTCGCTTTTTAAAGACTAAGAAAATACTGCATCATTTATTAGTTGTCAGTGAGAATGAACTCGCGACAAAACTGATGCGATCGATACATCAAAATGCAATATTCCTTTGTGATTTAAATGATTTGCAAAACGACTCTCTTAGATTTTCCGCGCTGTCTTCTTGAAGAAGAGCGACCTTCAAAACTTGCTGCTAAACTTAAATTTTTTGTTGCAAGAACTTAGCGAATAAATTTGGCAAAATGTCGATCTCATAATACTTTAAAGCCGCACTCTATTAGTAGGCAGATGCCTATTATTCAGAGAGCAAATTCAGCAAGACAACCTAGTGGCTATCAAGCATATGTCCGTTAGTCTATAAAATTTATAAAGTGTGTGAAATGAGTAAAGTTTGGATTGAGTTGTTAATTTTTTCGATTTGAGAAGTTACTTCAGAATGGCTTAATTGATGAGATTGGGTAGTGCTTTGGGGTGATTTACTATTGGTTTTGCAACCCATCATTTGCTACTTTTGTCAACAAACTTTTGGCAATTTCTTCCCATTCTCGATCGAGATCGGTATGAGCGGGCGATCGCCCGCTGCGCTTATACCAATAGCGAGCATTACTCAAGTCACCTTCTTGACGGTGTAAATGAGCGTGAACCCAAGCACTATCAGAGTCGGCTTCATCTTGGATCAGTACGTGCGCTCGTTCCCAATTTCCCTGCTTAGCGTGCCAAAGTGCTTGCAAAGGTAAAGGGAGATCTGGGCAATTTTTTGCTGCTACGAATTGAGCCAAGCGATCGGAACTCATAATCAGTTATCAGTTATCAGTTATCAGTTGTCAGTTAATTCCGGCTTACGACTTACGACTTACGACTTACGACTTACGACTTACGACTTACGACTTACGACTTCGACTAGCCTATCAAACTGCTGGGCGAGTAATTCTCCAGCTGCGGTACTATCTACAGGTTGAGAGAAAAAATATCCTTGCCCAAATTTACATTTGAGTCCTCGCAGACGAGCCAGCTGTTCTAAAGTTTCTATTCCTTCAGCCACGACTTCCATGTCTAGGGCGCGGGCAAGCATGATTGTAGCGCGAACGATCTCCCAACTCTGATAGCATTTACCAATTCGGCAAACAAAGGAACGGTCTAGCTTGAGGATATTTATCGGAAACCGTTGTAAGTAACTTAAGGAAGAATAACCCGTGCCGAAGTCATCTAGGGCTAGTGAGACTCCCAAAGCGTTAAGTTCTTCCATCAAAGCCGCGATCGCTTCAGGATGTTCCATCAGTACGCTTTCAGTCAATTCTAGTTGCAAACTCTTAGCGTCGAGTCCAGTGGCTTGTAATATTTGAATAATCTGTTTTCCTACTTGCGGTTGAGTAAACTGCGGTGCAGAAAAGTTGACACTCATTTTGAACGGCACGTTCAAAGCAAATTGTGCTTGCCAAAGTTGCATTTGCTGGCAAGCTTGCCGCAATACCCACCAGCCAATTGGGACAATTAACCCTGTCTCTTCGGCAATTGGAATAAATTCTGCTGGAGAGATCGTACCTCTTTGCGGATGCTGCCAGCGTAAGAGTGCTTCAAAACCCACAATTTTTTGGTTGACTAGCGAAACTATCGGTTGATAGTGCAAATGCAATTCTTGATTGTCAATTGCTCGTCGCAAGTCAGTTTCCAGTTGAAATAGTGCTACGACGCGATCGCGCATGGAGGTATCGAAAACTTCATACCGTGCTTTTCCGCCAGCTTTGGCGCGGTACATAGCAGTATCGGCATCGCGCAATAAATCTTCTGGTTGGCGATATTCTCTGGTATTCGCGATCGCGCCAATGCTTGTGGTGGCAAAAATCTCGTTACCATCTAATCGAAAAGGTAATTTAAGTGCCAGTTGTATCCGTTTGATCATCTCGGTGGGATCGCTGCAATTCTCTAGCACCATTGCAAACTCATCGCCGCCTAGACGAGCCAGAGTATCTCCCGTGCGGATCTGCGCTCTTAGTCTTTGAGCGATCCCAATCAACAGCCGATCGCCGAGCATATGTCCTAAACTATCATTGATTGCCTTGAAGCGATCGAGGTCTAAAAACAAAACAGCAAAACTATAGTCCGCTTGCTGTTGTTGCAACCTCAGTGCTTGTTCTAACCGCATCATAAATAGGGCGCGATTTGCTAGACCCGTGAGGGAATCGTGAAAGGCTTCGTGTTGTAATTGTTGCTCTATTTGTTTGCGCTTAGTAATGTCGTGGACGATGATACAAAAAACATCTTTGCCGTTGCGAGTAATTAAGTTCGCGTTAATTTCAACATCAACTAGTATTCCATCCTGACGGCGATATTGTTGTTCGCCTGTAAAATAACGCTCTACCTGCAATGCTAAGATAAAGCGCTCTACAACTGCCCGATCTTCAGCAACTAAATCGAATAGTGCCAACTGAATTAGTTGACCGGACTCATAGCCGAGGAAATTTTCAAACGTAGCATTGGCTTCAATAATTTGTTTGGTACTAGCATTGACTAAAAAGATACTTTGAGAAGCCTTGGCAACTAAATGACGGTACTCTTCACTTTCTTGCCATTTACGCTCGGAGGCTACTAATTTTTCTATAAGTTGAAAAATAATTGTTGCAAAAAATATGGCAACGACCGCCAATAAAATTGTTAAATAATACCAACTTGTCTGACCTTGATGATATATTTCCCTGGCGATATCAACGCGCAAAATTGCCGCAGGTTTACCGTAAATATCTGGTAGCAAAGCGTAACCAGCAATTGTATTTTTGTCGATCGGACGTACGAGAATTTTATTGGTCGGTGATAATAAATTTCGCATCACCTGAAAATCGGCAGGCAGATCGGCGCGATCGATCGCCCGCACAGCGAGTGGCAGGCGGGTAGACTTAGATAAAGTAGCGATCGTTCCAGCATTGAGATAACGCCCAAAAATGAGCGAACCGCGAATCGGTCCTTTATCTTCACTAGACAAAATTGGTTGCGCTCCGACTAAAATTAATCCTTCTGGTAGATTGACAATCCCTACCGTGCCATTTTGTATAGTCTTGTGGCGCACCAGTGGAGATTGTGGCACTAGATGAGGTTTCAATGCTGGAGAAATTGACTTGTATTTCTGAGTATTTAAGTCAAAACCAGTCCCGTAGACTATTTTGCCTGAAGGCTGAACGTAGAGAACTAAATTGAGTTTGAGTGCCAGCAATCCTGCTGGATAGAGATTAGAGTTGATATAATCTTGATTCCGATCTAGGACAAAATTATAAGTATCGTTCCAGCTTGCCCAATCATCAATGTGAATGCTCAAATCTTTTTTGGATTGAGTAAAAGCACTTAAAACTCCTTCTACTGCTTGGCGAGTATGTCGTTGTTCTGCTTGGTGCAGATTCTTGAACAAAATAAGTGATGCTGTCGCATACAATACTCCAATCAGACTGGTGAATGCTACACCGATGGGGAATAATGTCTTTTTGGATTTCATGCGATCGCTTTACTTAGTAAAAATATCTCGTTTGGGTTAAGTAAAAATTGAGTTAACTGCTATAAATACTACGATCGTAAGCCGATCTATATCTAGCTATCAAGCGTAAAATTGCGAAGTTCATAGTTAATTTGCTTGTCTTTTTACGTATCTTTACTGAAAGACATGTTGCGCAAAGATGCAAAGAAAGGCTAGTAGCTTTGCATAGAACTTTCCCAGGGGGGGGAACCCTCCCACGGAAGTGCTTTAATTTTGGCGCGATCTCAATTGGCAATCGGCGCTATTTTACGATTGCATCTAGAATATTCTCTGTTCCAAAGCGTACCACATCAGTACAGGGTAAACCAGTCTCAGCTTGAGTTTGTTCGATCGCCTGTCGTGCCGTGGCAAGATCGAGATGAAATGTGTTGAGCGCGATCGCGGCGACTGGGACATCGGCAAATGCTCCTGCTGCTCTAGTTACCATTTCATAGAGTTGTACTACGTCTGTTAAAGCTGGAATCGGGACGTGGGGATGGTTGCGGATGTGAGTTTGTCCGGCGCGATGGACTAACACTAGATGCGTCGGTTGCGTCCCCCGAATCAGGGGTAAGGTTGCGGTCGAGCCTGGATGCAGTAACGATCCCTGCCCTTCTACAAAGACAATATCGCGATCGCTACCGTGTTGCAAGACCATTTGTTCTACTGCCCCTGCGGCAAAGTCAACTCGAATTGCGTCTAGGGGAATGCCATCGCCAGCAATCATCAGCCCTGCTTGTCCGGTCGCGATAAACTTAGAACGCATGCCCCGTTGTTGACAAGCTCGATCCAGTTCCAAACAAGCAGACATTTTACCTACACCCATATCCGTACCCACAGCTAGCACGCGCCGACAAGCTAGCGTTTGTGCTTGTCCGCTGGCGATGGGTAAGTTAGGCGGTTCTTGTCTGACATCCCAAATCCACTGTCTCGATCGCAAATTATCGCGCAACTCGGGAATTGTCGCTAAGGGTGTGTGCAATCCGTTAGCAATTGATAAACCTGCAAATACAGCTTGCTTGACTTCCTGCTGCCACTCTGGAGGTAAAATTCCCCCAGAGGGAGCAATGCCAATGGCTAATATGTCTGGATTGTAAGCTAATGCCTCTTCAACAGAACCGACAATCGGGATGTCGCGCTCGATCCCAGAGACTATAGGTAAAGACTCTCCGGCACATTGGCGATCGATAACGGCGACAATTTGGGCATGACTGTAGCGTAACAAGGCAAGTCCAGTTTTACCTTGACTGCCCTTAATGCCGTCGTGTAAGAGAATGGCTACCCTACTTTCAGCCTGCAACCGCACTGCGTTCTACCCCCAATCCTGGTTTGCAATTTGGCAACAACCGCCCCGATCGGATTATTGCACCTACAAAGGGTTCTGCGGTTAAATTCAAATGACTATCTAAATCGAGATAGTCGGCTAGGGGTGCGAGGTGAGCGGCGGCTGTATTCGAGAGGGAACTGTCAGAATAGCAACCTAACATTACCTGTAATCCTAATGCTTTTGCCACTTGTACCATCCGCATTGCTTCTGACAAACCACCAGCTTTCATCAGTTTGATATTAATTCCGCGCACGCAGTTGGATAACTGAGGAATATCGCGACTTGTCATACAGCTTTCATCGACAAAAATCGGTAGAGGCGATCGCTGTTTTAATTGGGGTAAGTGTTTCTCTTCTCCCCGCGCTAGCGGTTGTTCTACATATTTAACATCATAGTCGGCTAGCCACCGACACATGGCGATCGCGTCATCTAAATTCCAGCCGCCGTTGGCATCGACAAATAACTCTAAAGTCGGAACTTCATCGCGGATTGCTGCTAACATTTCCCGATCCGCCTCAATTCCGGCTGGATTGCCCAACTTAACTTTAAAAACTTTGACTTCGACAAATTGCAACCAGTCTCTTACCCTGGCTACGGCTGCTTCTGGGGTATTAATTCCAATTGTGACCGAAGTTGGCACGATGCGATCGCAGTCTAACCCCCACAACTGCCACAGGGGTAATCCCGCCTTTTTCCCAATCCAATCGTGCAGCGCCATATCGATTGCAGCTTGGGCAGAGGAAGGCATTGTTTGTAATCTCGGACCAATTCGCTGCCGTTCCCAAGGATTCATACTTTGTAACTGCGGTGCAATTGTTTGGATTGCCTCCAACAGCATTTCGGTAGATTGCGGACGATCTCCGAGAGAAAATGGCGATGCTTCCCCCCAGCCTTCAATTCCATCCTGTACGACTTTCACCCACACATTTGTCGTTTGGGCTGTCGTTCCGCGACTAATTGTCAGGGGAAAACGCTTGCGGACGGTGAAAAGTTCGGCGCTGACGTGCATATGGGCGATCGCGTACTGAAATTAGCTCGCACTCATGCAGTGTAGCGTTAAATTAGGGAGCAGGGAGCAGGGGCGATTAGAAATCGCCCCCTTTTTAACTTAGTTGGAAGATCGACAAGCTAAACTTTTACCTTCGGTGTTGGTGGTAATACGACTTTTTTAGCCAATCCTAAAGCTTGTAAAGCCTGAATTGCCCACCATGTCATATCGATTTCCCACCACCGCCGTCCGGCTGGTGCTACATTAGGCTGAGCGTGGTGGTTGTTGTGCCAACCTTCGCCATAAGTCAAAAGTGCTGCCCACCAAAGATTGCGAGAATTGTCCTCTACCTCAAAATGACGATAACCATATAAATGAGTCGCCGAGTTGATCAGCCAAGTGCTGTGCCAGAGTAATACGGCGCGGAGAAAGACACCATAGATGACAAAAGACCAGCCGCCGAGAAGGTATAGCAACACTGCTAGCGGAATTTGCAGCAGTAAGAAGTAGCGATCTAGCCAACGATAATATGGGTCGCGATCGAGATCGGGGGCAAACTTTCGGTAATTATCGTAGATATAGAACTCCGATCGCGGGTACAGAATCCATAGCATGTGACTCCACCAAAAACCCCGCTTAGAAGAGTAAGGATCTTTGTCCACGTCCTCTGTATGAGCGTGATGTTGTCGATGTCCCGCTACCCAAAAGACGGGTCCCCCTTGCATGGCAAGCGCCCCGATGAAGGCGATCGCATATTCCAGCCACTTCGGTGTTATTTGCAAACTGCGGTGACTTAAGAGCCTGTGATAGCCTAAACAAATCCCAATGCTGCCAAATAGCCAGTGAAGAAATATCGTCACTCCCAAAGCCGACCAAGAAAAACACCAGGGAGCGAGCATTGCTACAACATGAAACGTACCGAAAAACGCCACATTGATCCAGCTGAGAGCAAGCGGCTGTTTGCTCTCCGCGACTGAGCCTATAGTCATAATCTCTACTTTCAGTACTCAGCACTTAACAAATCCTTTGTCAAGAAATGCAAGTGCTACTTACACCCTCAGCTTAACAACGCAAAAATAGAATTGCAAGTACTGCTTGCACGATTTAATAAATTTCTATCTTATGGCTACTCAACTAACTTCCACTCGACAGCGATTGATTGACGCGGCTTTGCAGTTGTTCTCGACTCAGGGAATCACCGAGACGACAACGCGGCAGATTGCCGAACTAGCGCAGGTGAACGAAGTCACCCTATTTCGGCATTTTGGCAACAAGCAAGGGTTATTGCTAGCAGCAATCTCAGAATCAGCAGTATTTAAAGATTTTGGCGAATCTCTGCGCGAGAAAGCGAGTCAAACAAGTAGCTTGCATCAGGCACTCAAAGACTATGCTAGCGATCGCTTGCAGGCTTTAGAGCAAGTGCCAGAGTTGGTATTATCTGTAGTGGGTGAATCCAGGCGCTATTCCAGCGAACACCAGCAAGTGATTGGTGAATATTTAACTCAAGCAAATCAATATGTGGCTGAGTATATTGCGACTGTCATCGAGCGGGAACAATTACAAACTAATTTACCAGTTTCCCAGCTAGCTAGCTTGCTCAATAGTTTGCTATTAGGATATGCTGCGATTCAATTCACGACAGGATTTCAAGCGCTTTGGCAGAGTAGAGATGAGTTTTTAGAAAGTTTAGTTGAATTATTCTTAAACCAAGTTGAGTCTGCAAATAGTGGAGAAAAAATTATAGATTTACCAGCAAATTTAGTGCATACAATTCTCCAAAAAGCTAAGAAGATCGATTTACGAGATTATGCATTAATGTATGTCTTATTTGCCACGGGTTTATCAGCGTCAGAAATTGCCAGCTTAGAAAGAGTACATCAAATCGTCGATCGCGATCGCTATTTATTGCAAATTACTCAAGGTTCGGTGCGACAAGTTCCCGTCAATCAATGGATTTTGGGTAAGCGATACGGTTCTTACACTCGCAACCCCTTGACGCAGTGGCTTAAAAGTCGTAAAGACGATCGAGCAGCATTATTTTTAAATGATGCTGGTTTACCAATGTCAGAAATAGAAATTCAGCAGCGCTGGCAAATAATTACTAAAGGACTACTCACGCCAGAAGGACAAGCACCAGCTATCGTCCAAACTCAACAAACATGGTGTGTAGAAATGTTAATGAAAGGCATGACTTTAGAAAATTTGAGTATGCTCACAGGATGGGGTTTAAAACAACTCAAACCTTACGTTCAAAGAGTCAAAGAAAAAATAGCTATAGAACAAGCCATTCAACGCGATCGCGATTCTCAATAGCCCCATATTTACTCGCACAAATTATACTTTTAGCGTTTTTCTTTGCGCCTCTGCGTCTAACGCTACGCTAACGCCTACGGCTGATGCGCGACACAAAACTAATTAATCGATTATTGCGTGTGTGACATTTGTGGTAGGGGCGCACATCTGTGCGCCCCTACAGATCGTCTCTTCCCTACGAATTCACAAAAACCACGCGATCGTTCTGAATCTCTACCCCATATTCCTCCAACCGCCTATACCACCCATCCCGCGTCCCAATTTCGCGAGAATTCCTCAACAACCCCAACTCTTCCTCTTGTCGAGTCAGATTAGCGAATTGTTCGTACAAAGGATAACGTTCGCTGACAAACGTTTCCTTACGGTGCAGAATTGGCGGATTAGCAGCGCGATCGTAATCGCGATAAAATACCTTCAAATCCGGCAAATGAATTTGCATACTTGTATGTAAAGTTGGATGAGGATTTGGATCGAAATCTGGATAAAACAAATAAGAAATCTTGGGCTTATCCGTGCAAAACTTCACCAGCGTTGCATCTTCCAAGCGTCCAATAGTACGACTAGCACAGCCTTCATAAATCCGCAGCAGCGGATCTAATTCTTCAATTGCAGAGACGTGAACGTATAAAGCTGTTGGTAAACGCTTTCCTATCTTGCTTTGCTGGCAGATTTTAGCAATAACTCCTGGCTTACCCAAACTGAAAAGCTTATTATCTGCTACCTCACAGGCTTCTTGATAACTGCCAAAAAAAGCTTTGATATCGTGACGCAGTGCGGGTGATAACTTATTAAAACTGGGACGCTGACTGAATTGAGTTAACGCAAGGTATACCAGAATATCTAAAGAACGACGATAAGCGATCGCATCCCATTCTGCCTCATCTGTGGCTTGTAAGATAACATTATAGGCGCGGCGGAAATTACCAAACTCTGTTAATAATTGCGATTCCTCTGCTAACTCGCCTTTTACAGGTAATCGTCCCCTTTCGGTGAAAAAAGCCATCAAAGGCGCAAGTTGTTCTTGGTAGTCCTCAAATCGCTTGCTAGGAATGCGTACTCTTGGCGTAGTCGCGCGAGAACGAAAGCGTAAAGCCTTGAAACTTTCCCGTTCTTGTTCGTCGCGAAAGACAAAGTAAATACCCAGCGCGACTGGGACTGCATCGACGTTGAGGACTTCATCAATATATTTTTTCAGTTCTTCTTGGTCGTAATATTTCTGAAATGTGTTGCGACTGGTAACAATGCCATCGCCATACGCCATCTGGTTGCTGCTGCGGTCGTTAATCAGGACTTGCGCCGAGACGAGTAAAACTTTGCGGGTGAGTTCCCAGGCATGAATTAAGGCTTGGCGGCGTTCCTCCAAATCTTCAATCACGTTGAGGACGTAGCCTAGATTTACGACATCTGCGGCGATGTGGGGAGTATCAGGACGATAATAAGGGTCCCAACCGCTGCTGGTATATCCCAAGTTAGCAACGCGATCGATATCTCCCCCATGACCGCAACCATAATCGAAAAACGTGGTATCGTTGTTTAAAATTGCGGATTCTATTGCCGATCGCACGGGACGAGATATTTCTACACGATAAATAGCCGCCCGATGGCGTTCGATTTCCGGTACAGTTGCAAGGTAGTTAGACTCGACCATGAGGTTGTAGGGCAATGGCGATTAAGTCTTCTATCTTTTTTATATTAGGATCTCCTGCCAAGTAACCGATACCCCGATGTAGATGCAAGCGAAATTGAGTCGCCATAGTTTCTTTATCTACACCTAGATTATCGTTATAGCAGCGTTGTTTGAGCGCGATCGCCAGGACATCTGACATTTCTCCCCCAAATACCCGCCACGTCATTTCTACTGTACATTCACAAATTGGATGTCGCTATTTCACGCATTGATGTCGCTGTTACTTTGAGCTATATCCTCTGCTATACAAGGGTTTTTATCATTTTGTCTTAGAATTACTCTTCTAGAGCTAATTTCACACACTATACGTCGCAAAATTGATTTCTTCACTTTTTATGAGTCGCTTGTTTAATTATAGGAAGAATCACTTTTTTATCTCATTTCACAAAATTGATGTCGCTATTATATGAAAAAGTTTTTAGGGTGATTAAAGAGCGTAAGAAACTGCTCAAACTTTGTAAAATCCGGTGAAATGGTTAGCAAAGACAAAGAACCAAGTAAGGCTTTTAGTCGCTTGTGTTACTAGAACTGTATCAATTTTGCCGCTTCAAGAAATAGCTATTTTTTGAAGTTTTGTATTGCTTATATTTGTCATGTGTCCTAAGAGTAGGCAGAGGAATAGGTTGTGTGCCTACTCTTAGGACATTCACAGCACAAAAAAAACTACTCTAAATCAATGTTTGCGACTGGCGGCGATTTTCCATTGTCTATTTGGTATGAATGCCGCTCTGGTTTTCCAAAGTTATCCGGTAGTTGCTCAAGATTCACCTCTAAGAGGTTGCATAAAGCCTTAGTTTGGGGGATAGTTAGCTTTGGCACGACTTTACCTCTTTCCCAGTTAGATATGGTATCTTCTGTGACTCCTAAAACATCTGCCAGCTCCTTTTGAGTTATCTGTTTGAGTGACCTTAGTACTACAAAAGATAGCGAAGGCGCTTTTGTCATGTCATTTTTTTTTGCAGGATTCTCTTGCTGCCCGCTCCAGTTCGTGAATGGTGCAGCCATAGGTACTGAGAAGTCATTCGGTAACTCGTCAAGAGTTGCTCCTAGCACTTTACATAAAGTTTTAGTCTGGGGGATGGTTAACTTTGGCACTGCTTTACCTCTTTCCCAGTTATGTATGGTTTGTTCCGTAACTCCTAAAACATCTGCAAGCTCCTTTTGAGTTATTTGTTTGAGTATCCTTAGTACTACAAGGGACGGCAGAGGCGGTCTTGTCATACCTATAATCAATTCCGGTTTGACCAGACTATGTTGCGGAATTTAAGGAGCTATATTATTATTGCTATAGTTCTCCTTCCTACATACTCATCATAAATCACGTAGCCAAGATATACTTGTTTGCTACGAAATAGTAGCTTGTCTTTTATCGAGAAAGTAAGCCTACTACTTCCTCTTGGAAGTAATAGTAGAAAGTCTGTACTCTTCCTACTATCCATGTTTTGCTTCAAAACACTCCTAACCTAATAGGAGAGCGTTTTCTCATGCTCACACATAAAAAATATACATATGCCCGATTTTATCCGATTACCATACCGGATTGTGAATCTTTCTCTAATTCGGGAAATTCAATTCAGTGACGATAGCGTGGTTATTCACTGGCAGGGAAACAGCGTAAGTGCTTTGACTGGTTTCGACGCTGTTGTGTTTCTAGATATTCTAGAGCAACGCTACACGCTTATGACTGATTCGGCAGCAAGACTTTGGAAAGAGGAGATAACATCTGAGGCTAGTCCAGGCTAAACCTCCTCTCAGGTGACTTTGTATCGTTAAAATCGCTCTGGCTTTAGCTTTTTGGGAGCAGACCATATACAAAAGCCGAACGCGGCAACTTGAGGCTACGTTGACGAACGAGGCGAGGTGAAGAATGATTCAAGACTTGCAACAGCCTTTGATATTAGACGAAAACAACAATCATCTTAATATTCAGCTAGATGAAAAGCCTGTAAAACCTCAAAGACTACCCTCTGACGAATTGCTTACTGACAAAGTAAACCGCAGGATAGAGGTGCTTCAAAGCCTTATCGAGCCATGCGATCGCAAAACCTACGGTATTAAAAAGCGGGAGGCTGCGCGAAAACTGGGTGTATCGCTGCGTCAGGTAGAACGCTTGCTTCAGAAGTGGCGAGAACATGGGTTAGTTGGACTAACTGCAACGCGATCAGATAAAGGAAAGTACCGCCTTGAGCAGGATTGGGTAGACTTTATCATCAATACTTATACCAACGGTAACAAGGGCAGCAAGCGGATGACTCGGCATCAAGTATTTATGCGGGTCAAAGGAAGAGCTAAGCAACTCGCGCTGAAAAAAGGTGAATACCCAAGTCACCAGTCGGTTTATCGAATTCTCGACCAACACATCGAGCAGAAAGACAGAAAACGGAAAGCAAGAAGCCCAGGCTACTCAGGAGAGCGGTTGACACACATGACTCGTGATGGGCGAGAGTTGGAGGTCGAGGGTAGCAATGACGTATGGCAGTGCGATCATACTCGCTTAGATATCAGGCTTGTTGACGAGTATGGCGTTCTGGATCGCCCTTGGCTAACGATAATCATCGATTCCTATTCCCGTTGCGTGATGGGATTTTATTTAGGATTCGATCACCCTAGCTCTCAAATTGATGCCTTAGCTTTGCGTCATGCAATCCTACCTAAGTCTTATGGTTCTGGATATCAACTTCGTCACGACTGGGGGACATATGGTAAACCCAATCACTTTTATACTGACGGCGGTAAGGACTTTACTTCAATTCACATTACAGAGCAAGTTGCCGTTCAAATAGGTTTCAATTGCTCTTTGAGAAGACGACCATCAGATGGTGGAATTGTCGAGCGTTTTTTTAGGACGCTTAACGACCAAGTATTGCGTGATTTACCAGGCTACACGGGGTCAAACGTGCAACAACGCCCAGCAACCGTGGATAAAGATGCTCGCCTGACTCTCAAGGGTTTAGAAACGATTTTAGTGCGTTACATAGTAGATGAATATAACCAGCACGTAGATGCCCGTTCTGGAAACCAGAGTCGGTTGCAGCGGTGGGAAGGCGGATTAATGGTAGATCCTTATCTATACGATGAATTGGACTTGGCAATTTGCTTGATGAAGCAAGAGCGCCGGACAGTCCAGAAATACGGACGAATAAGATTTGGAGATCGGGATTTTGCAGCAGAACATTTAAGAGGTCGAGCAGGAGAATTGGTTACAGTACGATTCGATCCTGATGACATCACTACTCTCTTCGTCTATCAACGCAATGCAGATGGTACGGAAGAATTACTCGATTATGCTCACGCTCTAGATTTAGAAACTGAACGGCTTTCTTTACGAGAACTGAAAGCGAGAAATAAGAAGCGTAGAGAAACAGGTGAGGAAATCAACAATTCGATTTTAGACGCGATGCTAGATCGTGACGAATTTGTGGAAAATTTAGTTAAAAGAAACCGTCAGCAGCGCAAGCAGGCAGCGCAGGAACAAGTAAATCCCACACAGTCTGTTGCTAAGAAATTTGCTATTTCCAAACCAGAAGAAATAGAGGCAAAGTCTATGTCAGAAGCAGAACTGGAAGTAGAGCTACCAAGATATCAAGTTCGCTTCATGGACGACTTGTTTGAAGATGATTAGCTAAAGGAAATGATCGACGCTAAGACCATTCTAAATTGAGTTGGAAAGTTACTGAAATGGAAGATTTAAGTCCAGAAATCCAGAAGAAAATTAAAGACTTAAGCCGCCCACCATACTTAGAATTAGAACGAGTCAAACACTGTCATGCATGGTTGACAGAGTTACTTATATCAAGGATGACTGGTCTATTGGTAGGAGAGTCTCGTTGCGGAAAAACTGTTACTTGTAAAGCTTTTACAAAGCAATACAACGAGTTGAAAAAAACACAGGGACAGCGGTTTAAGCCAGTAGTTCACATTCAAATTCCTAAAGCTTGTGGTTCTAGAGATTTCTTTATCAAAATCCTCAAAGCTCTAAATAAGCCTACAAATGGAACCATTTCAGACTTACGAGAGCGAACGCTTGATAGCTTGGAAATACATCAAGTAGAAATGCTAATTATTGACGAAGCCAATCACCTGAAATACGAAACGTTTTCTGATGTACGACATATTTATGACGAAAATGGATTGGGAATTGCCGTTCTCCTAGTCGGTACTACCAGCCGTCTCCATGCAATAGTTAAGCGCGATGAGCAAGTTCTCAATCGTTTTCTAGAGCAATATGAATTAGATCGCTTAGACGAGTCCCAGTTTAAGCAAATCGTACAGATTTGGGAGCGAGATGTTCTGAATTTGCCAGTAGCATCCAACTTAGCAACAGGAGAAAATCTAAAGCTTTTGAAGCAGGGAACTCAGAAATTAATTGGTCGCCTAGATATGCTCCTTCGCAAAGCAGCAATTCGCTCGTTACTTAGAGGGCATCAAAACCTAGACAAAGACGTTTTGAAAGAAGTAATTACTGCAACTAAGTGGTGATATGGCTAAAACACTTAAAGAAACAAAACTCTGGCTGACACGAGTTGAGCCATTAGAAGGGGAAAGTATTAGTCACTTTTTGGGTCGCTTTCGACGAGCAAAAGGAAATAAGTTCTCGACTCCGTGTGGTTTAGGTCAAGTGTCAGGACTTGGAGCAGTGTTGGCTCGTTGGGAAAAGTTTTATTTCAATCCCTTTCCAACATTTGAGGAGTTAGAGGCGCTAGCAAATGTGGTGGAAGTCGATGTTAATAGACTGCGAGAAATGCTGCCTTTAGCTGGTGTAGGGATGAAACATAAACCAATTAGATTATGCGGAGCTTGCTATGCAGAAGAACCCTATCATCTGATTGCATGGCAGTTCAAGACTACAGCAGGATGCGATCGCCACCAGTTGCGCTTGCTATCTAAATGCCCAATCTGTGAAAAACCGTTTCCTATTCCCGCTTTATGGATAGAAGGACGATGCCTGCGTTGTTTGACGTTTTTTGCCGAGATGGTCGATCGCCAAAAAGCTTACTAGCTACAAATTTTGTCTTGTTAGCCTAGCATTTTCAATTCAATTTTATGAGTCAGATTACTATTCAGTGTCGTCTTGTTGCTACAGAATCAGCCCGCCAACAGATGTGGAGGTTAATGGCAGAAATCAACACGCCATTAATTAATGAACTACTCGCGCAAGTCGGTCAACACCCTGACTTCGAGCAGTGGCGACAAAAAGGCAAGCTTCCATCTACTTTCATTAGCCAGCTATCCCAGTCATTCAAGTCCGATCCCCGTTTTTTAGGTCAACCCAGCCGTTTTTACAAATCTGCTTTTAATGCTGTGGAATACATCTACAAGTCCTGGTTAGCTCTAAATAAACGGCTACAGCAGCAGTTAGACAGAAAAAGGCGATGGCTAGAAATACTCCAGAGCGATACTGAATTAGCGGCAGATAGTAATTGCAGTTTGGATGCTATTCGCAGTAAAGCTGCTGAAATTCTCTCTCAAGCTATACAAGCACCTAGCTTGGATTCTTCCCCACCTAGAGGTAAAAAGGGTAAAAAGTCTAAAGGAAGATCCTCTTCAAGCCCTGTCTCTAGCCTGTTTGCTAATTTGTTTAAGGCTTATCAAGAGACAGATGACATTAAATGCCGCTGCGCTATCAGCTATTTGCTGAAAAATAACTGTCAACTCAGCGATCGCGAAGAAGATCCAGAGAAATTTGCTAAACGTCGCCGTAAAGTTGAAATCCGGATTCAACGTCTTACTGAAAAGCTAAACAGCAGGATGCCGAACGGTCGAGATTTGACCAATACTAGGTGGCTGGAGACATTGGCTATTGCCACAACCTCTGTTCCTCAAGACGAAGCCCAAGCCAGACAGTGGCAAGATGTTCTATTAACCAAACCGAAGTCTCTCCCATTTCCACTAATTTTTGAAACTAACGAAGACCTATTTTGGTCAAAAAACCAGCAAGATAGGCTCTGCGTTCACTTCCCTGGCTTAAGGGATTTGGCTTTCCAAGTATATTGCGATCGCCGTCAGCTTCACTGGTTTCATCGCTTTCTAGAAGACCAGCAGACTAAACATAGCAGCAAAAATCAGCATTCTAGTAGCTTGTTCACTTTGAGAAGTGCTTATCTAGCTTGGCAACAAGGCAAGGAGAAGGGCGAACCTTGGAATACCCACTACCTAATTTTGTATTGTTGTGTTGATACCCGCTTATGGACTGCTGAAGGAACTGAGCTGGTACGTCAAGAAAAAACTGCGGAAATTGAGAAAGTTATCAATAGAACCAAGGCGAAGAACGATCTAACTGAGACGCAGCAAGCCTTTATTCAACGTCAAAAATCCACGTTAGCTCGAATTAAGGGTCATTTCGATCGCCCTAGCCAATCTATCTACCAAGGTCAATCTCATATTTTAGTTGGAGTGAGCCTGGGACTAGACAAACCTGCTACAGTAGCCGTAGTAGATGCGATCGCAGAAAAAGTCCTCGCTTACCGTAATACTCGACAACTACTTGGTGACAATTATAAACTGCTCAACCGCCAGAGAAGGCAGCAGCGGTCCTTGTCTCACAAGCGCCATAAAGCTCAAAAACGTGCTGACACCAATCAATTTGGGGAATCCGAATTAGGGCAGTATGTAGAGCGATTATTGGCAAAAGAGATTGTGGCGATCTCGCAAAATTATCGAGCGGGGAGCATTGTTCTGCCTAAACTAGGCGATATGCAGGAGATTCTGACAAGCGAGATTCAGGCTAGAGCAGAAGCTAAATGTCCTAACTATGTTGAAGGACAGCAAAAGTATGCCAAGCAGTATCGGATTAGCATCCATAAGTGGAGTTACGGCAGATTAATGCAAAACATTCAGAGCCAAGCAGCTCAAGCTGAAATTGTTGTTGAAGAAGGAAAACAACTGATTCGAGGCAGTCCGCAAGAAATGGCAAAAGAATTAGCGATCGCTGCTTACCAATCTCGTCAGCCTCAGTAAGATTGTGTCACTAATTGCACCTTGATAATCAAATATTAATTAACAGCGCCGCAGTTTATGCTTTTTCGAGCCTCTGAGCTGTGAAAAATGTGGGTTAGTTTGACTGTTGTGAAGACGGTCTTGCTTTCTGACCCTGGT
Organism: Scytonema millei VB511283; assembly: GCF_000817735.3. Lineage (NCBI taxonomy): Bacteria > Bacillati > Cyanobacteriota > Cyanophyceae > Nostocales > Scytonemataceae > Scytonema > Scytonema millei. The sequence continues at coordinate 110,681 of NZ_JTJC03000006.1, forward strand.
AGCTGCTCACCCCGATGCTGCTGTCGCAAGACAGGATAGGTGCGCTCCCAGCAAAAAGGGCGCGGATATACTGCTGTAGTGGCTACTGAATCACCCCCGACCAAGGGGGAACCCTCCCCAACTCTTGATTTGCTGAGCTAAAGCGAAGGCAAAAATCCTCTAAAATTCGCGCAAACCTTGAATTATTTATCCGATAAGGATTTTGTTTGCAATCCCCAATATTGGGTATGGCTTGAAAATGATATCTGGGCAGAACATTCAACTAGGTTCGCGCAACCTACGGCTGAAAGTCTTTCTGAACAAACCTTTTAGAAGGGTGGGTCGCTATCACCTTCCTTGAATAGGGTGGGTTGAAAGGGAACTAAATCTTTGCTTTCCTGCGAAAGAGGAATTTGTCGCTATCACCTTCCTTGAATAGGGTGGGTTGAAAGACTGAAAGATTCATAGTTATAGATTGTCACCCGACTAGAGTCGCTATCACCTTCCTTGAATAGGGTGGGTTGAAAGCCGATCGCGTTGCAATCGAGCGACCGCAGCTACAGTCGCTATCACCTTCCTTGAATAGGGTGGGTTGAAAGGAAATGTTTCCTGAAGTTTTGAAGTTACTGAGATGGTCGCTATCACCTTCCCTGAATAGGGTGGGTTGAAAGTTGCCCGATTGACTGGGAAGGACTTGAAGATGCCGCCGAGTCGCAATCACCTTCCCTGAGTAGGGTAGGTTGAAAGCAGGAGCCGATAATTACTGCTGCGCCAGAAGTCTGTTGCGATTACGTTTCCTGAATAGGGTGGGTTGAAAGGTTGGGCTTTTTGTCGTTCTCTCAGTGTACCCGCGTCGCGATTGCCTAGTCAAAAAAGAGTGAGTTGCAGAGCAAACACATCTAAATTCGCTAGAGAATTTACATAAGCCTACGCTATATGTAGACAAATAGATTTTCAACAAAAAGAGATTATTGCAAGTACTCTCAATAGCTCGGATAAAATTTCCTTATTGACGAGATGCTTTTGTCCTGGGTGGGTTGAAAGATATTAATGACGACATCTTGAAAATTATGAAGGCTTGGGTAAGCGGCGATTGCCTACAACAGGATGGGTTGAAAGGAGTATATAAAAATGAAGTAAACCCTGACACGCACAAAAACGTGACTGTTCAGACCAAAATAGGTTGAAAGCCAATTATTGGCTATGATGGCTAAGCTTCTTAATATTACAGTGTTGTAATTGCATATGTAAAAATAACCTGTTCTAGTTCTTACCAAACCATTAGGCAGGTGGAATCGTTCGTAAAAATTACTAGCGGATCTAATGCTTTCAACAGGTAAAGGTTAACCCGTTCGCTCCTGAAGGGATGTTAGAGGATCTTTACACTAGCCGAAACTTGTAGCTTTCTTTTTTATTCAATATATACTGGCTATAGTACACTGATACTATATAAATCCAGAATCGAGGCAATGAATGTTTATTTCCCCCAATTCAGATGGAAAAGCTAGCAGAGCGAAGATGTAGAGTTCTTGATTCAGAATTTCGCGATCAATCTAACGGGTAAGACAATTGCCGAACAACGTCTTTTGGCTTCTTGAAGGAACTAAATCGATAGAATTTTGTATCGTTGTTGTAAAAGAACGATCTAACACTTTCTTATACATCAAAATCTTATGGACGAGCGCATTTTCCTATTAGCCGCGTTGATAGCAATCGTCTACCCGCTCTGTGAAGGATGGTGGCAAAGCAATCGGGATCGACGGCAACGGGAGGAAGAGCAAAAGTTACGCGCCACCAGGGAAAAAGATAAATATCTTTATTCACTAATTAAACGTCAAAAAGGACGAGTGACGTTACTAGAATATGCTCTAGAATCTGGTTTCAGCGCCCAAGAAGCTAGAGCTTACCTGGAATCTAGGGCTACCGATTTTGGTGCTAGCGTCGTCGTTAGCGAGCAGGGTGAAACAATCTATCAATTTCCCACCGGAGAACGGTAATGCTTGAATTTAAAAATCTCAGCAACCGTGCCAGAAAAAGTCTGAACCGTGCCATAGCCGAATCTCGCTTCTTGGGTCATAACTTTATCGGTTCAGAACAACTACGAGCGAAAGCCATCTGCTATCCCGCCGACTTACAGGGCTGCGCCCACGTTGTTAAATATTATGACGCTGCCCCAGGAAAACAGACGATGGGTAGCTCAAGCTAGCACCTGTAGTAGTGGCGATCGCCATAACTTTAGAAGTATCGCTTACGGGAATACTGACTTTGGGGCGATCGCCGACGCGCTCGAAAGCTTGGCTGGGATGTATCGAAATTACAGAGTTTAGCTAAGTGTTGGCACAGAGAAATTGCCTAAATCGGGTGTCAAGGGCGATCGAGCAAATACATCCCAGTTGAAATCGAGCGGCTGTGAAAAAAATAGTAAGGCAGAGGAAGGTATTTAATGACTGCTGGCTCGCTGGACAACTTTTACGTCCGCTTCCTAGAAAGAAAACTCGAACTAATTGACAATCGTTTGATTGTCTCAAACACGATTGCAGGCAGTCGTCTCCTGCTGTGGCAGAGCCTACAAGGGTGGGGCGCAGCTGCGGCTGTGGCATTAGCTCCCATAGAGCGGTGGATTGAGGCACTATTTCTGGGTTTTGAAATTCCCATCACCTCAGCCACAAGTAACGTTACAGAAACTCTCGACTATTTTCAAACTCAAATTACAGGCAGAGAGTATGATGCCGAAGACTTCATCGCCCAGTTTTGCGGTGGCGAGTACGAACACAACCACATTCGGCAGCAGTTGACTTTTGCTTTCTGGAAAGTGAAGAAATTAATGGGTGGGGAGTGCATGGGGCGAGATTTCGTCATGCGTCTGGGTGACAATGGCTTTACCCCAGATTTGCTATTTTTTACTAGCACTGACCGCAACCAGCTCTATTCCTGGTATTTGGGTGGTCCAGCAGAATTAGTGGTGGAAGTCCTGCACTCCGGTTATGAAGATGTTGATCGCATCGTAAAGCGAGATTACTATGCCGCAGCTGGAGTGCCGGAGTATTGGATCTTTGACCCGCAGGCGCAACAGGTGGAATTTAAGCGTTGGCACGATGGCTCGTACCAGCAACAATTCCCCGACTCGGATGGGTACTATCGTCCCAGCAGTATTCCCGATCTAGCCTTTTGCCCGACTCCACTTTGGCGCGAAGAGGATTGCGAGTGTAGCCAAGGGGAGCGAGAAATGTTTATCCTCGAAGCTTCCCAGCCACCCTATCAAAAGAGCCAGAGCATAGACGATGGTTTGGGTTGGGGCTGCTTACCTTTTGCGCCAATATTACAGCTAGAGCCAACCCCCATTAGTTTCGAGCAATATATTTGTTGGTGTCCAGAAGCTAAGTTCGAGTTTGCGGATGGCAAGATCCAAATTGGCGGCGACATGGGCATTCGTAATTTAATCGGGCTACTGTTGATGACCTTTGGTTTGGCGAACGCAGTCAAGGTGCTACCACTCCAAGCTTGGATCGGTGCTTTACAAGAGCGAGTGGGGCTGGAGCAACAGGATAACGAGCGTAAAGCGGCATGGTGGAGATTAGCACGACAAGCTGCCGCATTGTTACGAGAGAACTATGGAGTCACTAGGGTAGGGGTAATTGGTGACTTGGTACGCTCCCAACCCCTATCCTATTGGTCGGATATTACTCTGGTTGCTTGGGACGTGCCGAGAGTCAAAAGCTATGAAATCTACCAGGAATTCTGTCAGTTAAGTCAGCAGCCAAAGCTGCGGTTGCTCAAACCAGATGATTTTATGACAGTGGAAGAGAAACAAGCAGTTGTCAACGAACTCGTTGAAATTTGATTAAGATCGCTGGAAAACTCAGTCTTAATTTCCTGCTAAATGCTTTGAGGAGAATATGTTTTGGAGCATCGGGATGACTTAGAAGCCATGCGCGAGTCTTCGTTCGCCGCAGCAATCCAAATGGCAAAATTATCCTGCGGACTTCAGCGATGAAGGGTTAAGGGAAGCTGATATAGCAATGCGAGAGAAGGTACAATTGCGACAGCGAAGGGCAGAAAATGATTTTTCAGCTATGTTGGAAACTGATAGAGAAAGTGACTTTTAAGTTTCTGGAAAAACAAAATCAGTTTTGGGAAACGGATCGTAGATTGAGCTAGACTCCAAAATTTTGACAAGAATGCGAACCAAGCTGTCTAGGTCGTCTGGAACTCGATACAGGGTCAGCCCTTGTTGAATCTGTTTTTGTTCTCGGTGCAGAATGCCAAACTGCCAAATGTCACCTGTGGAAACTGCACCCTCAACGGTAGTCCGATCTGAGTCTATCCACTTGTCGAGAGCAATTAGCTCAACGGCTAGTTGGGTAAAACCCCTAGTAAGGTCTGCATTCTTGGCTTGAACTACTAAAAGCTTACCTACTGAGTAGAGGTAATAGTCGAGGGAGCCTTTAAGCTGCTCGGTGACGATAATAGGGTATTCGATGCGGAGCTGAGCGCGAGTGTAGTGAACTAGATCTAACAGTAGTGGCGCAATCAGCAGTTCTCGACGGGCAGCTTCACTGGTAAGGCTGATGTAGGGAAGGCTTTCTTCGATTCGAGACTTAAGGTTGTCTAATCGGTCGAGATCTGCGGTAGATTGAGGCAGAGCTAAAAGCGATCGCTCTAAAGTGTAACCAAATTCCGCCAAGATATCGTCTGGATCGTAGTTCATCTCGAAGTATTGCTTGAAAGAATAAGACTCTCCAGGCTGTAAGATCGGCAGTTTAGGCATAAAAAGTAGTTCTTTGCAAAGGGCAGAAAATGATTGACTTTTCAGCTATGACCGGTTGAGAACTACAGAATGGGGCGCTTGCCCACTGACAGGACACAGTAGCTCCAAACCAATCGATGATAGAACTAGTCCAAGGTTTGTGGCTAAAAGGCACGGACAAATAAATCGGCATTGCTTTGGTAAAGAAGTCCACAACGCGCTAGGAATAAAACATAGTTTCTGAGCCTAACCGAGCAATCCTATGAATAGCAAGAATTCCACTTTTGTTTTTAACAAGAGTCTACCTTTTGTCTAGTATTACCCCGCACCATTTTACTTTCAAATGTACGAGTATAGAGACTGGAAGTGGTATAATAAAAACAACAAACATTCAGTAAATGACTGGGCTTAAGATAATGAGAAAAGGTATTTCTAAAATAGAAAATGATAGTAAATTGTTGAGATAATTTTAGGAATATCAGCGTAAATCAAGTTCAGGATAAATATCGGGTTTAGCTAACTTCTCGCGGTTTTGCCAATACCAATCCTCAACTTCCTGAAGTACCTCTCCTAGCGTAAGCCAGTTGTCTTCGCCTAACCAGACAGGGCTATTAGGAAGTTCCTCACCTGTTTTCCAATCAAAAATATGCTTATGATGCTCATCTTGATGATCGGGGCGCAAAAAACCATCATCTTGATTGTCATATCGAAAAATATTGTATTGCCCTCGAATGAAGACGTTGTAGGAATACCACTTGGTCTGCACGAGAGCATTATCACCAGAACCATCAAGAATTTCTATAAACTTTTGGACACTAACAACAATGTTGCCAAGACACGCTATCTCTCCTGCAAGGGAAATTCCATACGCAATGGATTCAAAGTATAGTGTTTCTGCGCCTATAAAGTCCCTAGCTTTAAACTGACTGATTACAGTACTGTGAATCTCTTGATATGACCGAAACCTATTGGGTTGATGTTTTATTCCTGTACGCATCAAGACGATTTCTTAGCTTCAAAAGTATTAACCACGAACAAATGTCAGCAGTTTCTTTTATTTTGCCTTCAAGAAGATTCTGCCGCATGACTACGGATGGCATCTCATATCGACGCTCAAAATCTCTAATTTTAGCATTGATTTCCTCTGACTGCTTTTTAATTTGTTCTTCAGTAGGAGTCAGAGCATCCTGAAAAAGTCGCTTTACCTGCCTTTCCCTGTCTTGAGCAGACGTAGCGGTAAGCTCTGATAATTTAACACCTCTTGCCAGAGTCGCCATAGCACAAGTTCACTTTCCAATACGATCAGACTACCCCAAACTGGAAATAGATAGTACGGTTCTTGTGACAGATTTACAAAGAATTTATGTACAAGCATGAGGGGAAGTACGGCTGGAGAGTTAACATGGAGAGCTAAGTAGACATCTTAGCCTTTACATTTGAAGCATCGATTATATTTCACTACTTCAATAGTTTAGTATCTACGACTACAAATCTTGCATTTGTAATTGTAATTGTTGTGGCTGGGCATCGGCTGCAAGCTGCTGCAAATCTTTTTTAGGGTAATCGTCTGCACTAAGCTCTAAATAAGCTATGAGCTTTTTAATTCCTTCATAAGTTACCAAGCCGTCAAAATGGATACGAGCCTTACAGTCTTGAGAAATTCGGCACACGATAGTTTCTTCAAACAAACTGTGTTCAACCGATGCGTACTTGCCATTACCATTAGCACCAGGGGGTTTAGCATTAGTGGACGGTGAAGAACTAACACTCCTTTCAACGTGGGGTTGCATTGGTATCTCGGTTTGTATTGGTATTTCAGACGACTTTTGCTCATCATCTGAGGCATCTGAGGCAAGCGCCTCTTCTGCGTTTACAAACTCAATCGTATCACGATAAGCACGAATAACACCGTCTACCGTTTTCGGATTAAATCCCTTCTTGACTAGAGAAAACCTTAAATTTTCATCACTAGGTAATTTATCGCCAAAAGAATCACGCAACTCAGAGAATAGGTCGGGAGCAAAAGCTGCTTCTCTCAAAGCATTCACTCGGTCTGACTGTCCTTTACTCAAAAGCAGAATAGTTTCTGCTTTTTCAGTTACCCTTAGCTGATTTCCAACACTCTCTAGAAGTCCATATTTGAGAAGTGCGGATATCGTAGTTAGGGAAGCGCCGTTTATCCCCCCGTAGCCTATGGACTTTGCAATTACCTCCTTGTCAGCAGGATGCCTATGTTCTTTGTCGTAGACTGCCTGCACCTTTGAAACTGCTTCAACAAGACTAATTCCAGGATAGTTTGGACTTCTAACCTTCGCCATAAGTAACTTCCAAAAGTTTATACGATATCAAGGATAATTTATCGCGTTATAAAACGTCAAGTTCTCGATAAATTGTCTTATAAATTCCGTTATTAGCCGGAATTTTATCGTGAATTATTTTAACGAGCCGCGATTGTAGGTAGATTAGCTGAGCCGACGCAAGTAGTTTCTCAGCTTGCAGCAGTTCAGTCACAGTAGAACCAATGGCGACTACAAAAATATAGGATGCCTTACAGCATCCTTCTAAAACTGGTTTAGAGCTTATATTTAAGCTGTCCAGTCAATTGCCTCTTGACACTTTTACTTCTCTATTCTCCAAATCTGGAAACAAAAGCTTTGTAGCTATAACCTGTCTCGGCTTAGGGTAATCAATTATTCCTAAAGAACGAAGTGTACCTAGGTTATTGGTGTACCCGCTTGATGTCGCAGATTGTCCGGTTAACTCAGCAAGAGATTGCCGATCAATAGCGTCAGGATATCGTTCCACTAATGCTTTAAGGATTCTCGCTTGAGATACTGGTAGTCTATTATACCAAGCTGTATGTAGTTGAGCAAAAGATTCGATTGAAGCAATAGGTCTAGCAAGTATCCGTCCGTGATCTGTAAGTGCAATATAGCCTCCAACTGGGTATTCAATCAATCCTTGGCTTCTCAATCTACTGAGGTTATTTGTAAAGCCAGATGATTTAGGGGATTGACCAGCGAAAACTGCAACGTTATTTCTAGCTATATCAGTTTCTCCTAAAGAATCAAAGGCAGCTAGAGCATCGAGAATGCGCTGTTGTGACGCTGAAAGTACTATATATCTATCATCAGAATTTGACGAGCCTGCAACAGTGGCTTTTTTGGTCTTTTTTGCGCTAGTAGTTATTATATGGGTGGAACTTTGCCTAACTTTTGATGTGCTGACATGAGACAAAGCACTATGTAGATCTTGAGCAATCTTCAACATTTGATCGCCTGCGTACTTCAAAGACCGAATGGCACTTTCTAGTCTCTCCACTTCCCCGTCTTGAAAGATAGGATGCGCTGTATACTTTTCACCTAATTTCCTTTCAAGTTCAACCACAAGATGTTTTAGTCGTTCTAGCTCACCTTGCCTATTTACTTGATGTGGCGTAGAAGTTGCTGCAAAACGTTGCCTGAGTGCAGATAAATCTACCTTTGCTAAAACTTTTGGAGTCTCCAAAGCTACACCAATTTTAGGTGTTGCAGATGAATCGAAGGTTCTACGCTGCCGAACTTGTACACGCTGAAAAATGTTTAGCCAACCTGGGGACCATACCCATGCTGTGCCAATAGATAAAGAGGGTAATGAGTTTAATAACTGATTACGCTGTTCCTGAGTGCCATGTACCTCAATCCAATTCTCTATTGCTCCACGATCCTGTGGAGAAACGGTTCTCAAGGCGACAAGAACTTCTATTTGAGTTAAAACATTTTTATTAATGACAGCGGGACGTTGACTCACTAGAGATACACCTAACCCTCTAGCACGTCCCCGCCTCACGATTTTGTCAATTGCTCCCAGCATACGTTGTTCGCCAGGTAAAGGTTTTTGAGGAGCAAAGGAGTCAGCTTCATCTAAAACAAGATGCAAGGGAGTGCGATTCTTTTGATAAAGTCTTTCAGCAAAATCAGCGATCAAGTGTACCATTTCATTATTACTGAAATTGGAGAGATCGATAACAACCGATTGCTTTTCTTGAATTATAAAATCTGCAATTGCCGCTCCCCATGTTGCTTCAATTTCTACATCACCACGATCCCCACCAAGTACAATTATTGGAAGTCCTGCGCTCTTGCCATCAACAGATGCACGTAGTCCCCAACAAACTCCAACAGGGTCAATAACTACTACCTGTAGTCCTGCTTCTAGCATTTCCTCAACTATCACTAAGGCAGTGTAGGTCTTGCCAGCACCACGTTTAGCGAGAATTGCAAAAGTTTGAGTTACCGCTTCTAGAGGGATGGATAGGTTAGGGGCTATATGAAGTTTAGACATGGCAACCTCTGTTTCTCAAGCTATTTCACTCCAACTGACAGAATTGATGATTTACTATTTAGTAAGGCACATTTCCAAAACTGACTTGCTTTTGCTCTTTGAGGATATCAATTTCTGCCATAGCCTAGGTTAGTAAATTTAATAGTTGCTGATTCTATTTTTCTAGCTCTCTGTTTCTTGTTTGTAACTTATCCAACCCTAGCGCCTGAGCGTAAGCGTCTTCAAGCTCTCTTTTCAGCTTTTGGTTTTCAGCCTTGCCTCTTCTTCTGTGCGGCTGCTTTGATACCTTCAGTGTTGCGCTTCCAGCCTAGATGAGTTTCTTTACTGCTCATTAGCCATTACTCTCCAAAGTCACAATCATGTTACGTGAGTTGGCGGCTACCTTCTCGTTTATCTCGACTGGACGAGATTAGCCGTTTGCTTCCGCTTATCAATCAACTATTCGGTATGCTCAAGCTGCTTTTTGTACTCGTTTAAAAACTCCACAGTGGTGCGGAAGTAGGTGCAGGTTAAACATGCATTTGCATGAGGACAGCCCTGAGAAATGCCTGGTGCAGCTCATGAGCCATTTGGGAGTGCTTGGGCTTGAATGCGTTTAAACCATTCCACTCCAGAATTTCTACTTCCAGCGCATTTGAATCGACTACTTGACCAGCGATCTCAATAATCTTGCCCTGAAACTTGGCGATTTCCTCTTTCATCGTAGAGTCGAATATGTGAGCGTAAACTGCTGTCATGTTCATTGAGTGACTCATGCCCTAGATATCGCTGAATGATATGCCGTGGCACACCGCTATCGATCGCACTTGTCCCTACAGAGTGGCGGAACTAATGAGCCTGAAAGTACTACAGCTTGCCGAAAGCATCACAGATATTCTTGTGCCGTTCTGCCAATTTGTTAAGGTATCTTGAGAAAGCGTAAGCGGTCATGTTCTTAGGAGATGGCGTAAACGCTCCCTTGCACTCAGTGCCTTCATTGGGGCGGAACAGATATTCAAATTTTTCTAGCGAGAGAGTATCGGTGATGTAGCGTTTTTGTTCCTGAATTACCCCGATCAATTCTCTTAAGATGGATAAGGTATGCGGATTGCGGAACAAGCATTGCGAGAACGGTTAGGAATTTTGATTCAGGGACAAATTAAAGGACGATATTCAATCAGGTGCGGTTTTTCAGGTTTGAAGCTACTGGCATAGTAAGGTTTGGGGTGACGGCTATTAGGAACAGCAAGACCACGCAGGGCTGAAATCGCAAATCGTTCCGCTTCCGGTAATCGCATCAGGCTTTCAACTTCCCAATAGATCAGCCAATGCCCAGGTGTGTCATGGAGAAATGCTCTTTGAGGACGGTAGGCATCGCCGTGGGGATGAGCTTTGTTTTTCCCTACTGCCTGCACTTGACCGATATACACGCCAGTCCACGAAATTTGTGGCGGACGGATTGGGTTGGTAGAGTGCGATTCGTAAATCAAAACTCGAACTTTGTTACCTTTACGTAGGTAGTCAGCTTCGGCAAACACTTCTCCAGCTCGGCTACCGAAAGCTACTTTTGGTAGGCACTCAAGCCCGTCTTCAAGATGTTCTTGCGGTACTGATGCCAAAAGTGCAAAACCTGTGGTGATGCTCATGTCTCTCCTATGAAGTGCTGATTAGGGCTTGAGTAGCAATCAAACTAAAATTGTACGGGTAGCAAAACTGTGCTGAAAATCAAAGCGATTATTGCTGCTCGCGAGCGTTTTTACACAGATCTAGACCCATGTGAATCACTGAACCGAGGCTAACTTTGGCATAGCCAGGACGAGGATCGTCCTTCCAAATTGGATGAATATCTTTAAATTGTTTTGAAGCATCTGCCGTGCCATTTACCCCGTACTCAGTGCCGTCTGGAGTAACAAATACTACTGCTGCTCCATACTCGGTAGCACATCTGACAGTCCCTTCCGGCACGGTGAATGGATATTTCTCTCCCAGCTCTGCCTCTGATATCGCTCTGCTTGTAGCCGGAACTTCCGATGCTGTAGCGATCGCACTGGGTTGTGTGGGCGGTGGAGAAGTCAGGGTGTCACCAGGAGATCGAGGTCGTCCAATTTCACCACCAACTGCTTTGGCAAACTCTAATGCTTTCTGACGCTCGCTAAAGCTAGCTAATTGCACCGTATACTTTCCTGTCTCAGTCCTAGTAGTGCTAAAAGCATCTGCACAGTAATAACGGCGTAGAACAGCTAGATCTCCGTAGTCGATGAAAACGGCAACTTCAGAACCCTCTGCCCCTGCTTCCCGATCCCCACAAGAAGCTTGAGGAAACTTGAAAGCAACATCTGATGGTCGATTAAACGACGTGCATCCAGCTACTAATGCCAGCAAGATTGTAGACATAGCAGCAGTCGAGCAAAACGACTTGAACATAACGCGATTGGCAAATTAAAAATACAAAAATCTGTAGAAATTAAGATGAATGGCATCCGATGCCACCGGACTCATCCGCACATGAATTGGTCGCGATCGCCCGCCTGCTCCGGTACGTCCTAGACTAGCTAAAGACATTTCTGGAACAGTAATAGCTGGTCGCGTATGGATAAGCGAAATTAGTAACTTGGAAGCAGCCGCAACAGTAGCAGTGCGCGAAAAACATTCCTGTAGCAGACTAAAATACTGGTTTTGGCTGACATAGATCCATTGACAGTCAAGCCGCTCGATCTAGGAGTAACACCCAACTTTGTCATTGGGTTAGCTTTCTCTCATGTAAAGTTAGAACGCGATCGCGCCCCAACAGCAGATTTGATTTAATTAACATATTTTTAACTTTAATGGGCGTTTGTCGGTTGATTCACCTAGCAACTCGTGCTACCTTTAGATAGCATAAGCGAAAAAATTTGCGATGTCATCACCTGCGTACAAGGTAAACTTTGACACCGCAATTAGACTGTTACTGCCAATGCACGATAAGAGTGCTGCTAGTCGGAATCAAGTGATTCCAGCGCGATGAAAAGTTGAGCCAAGGACAAACCAAGAGCCTGCGCTAGCTTGCTAGCTGTTTCGATGGTGATTGTTTTTTCGCCACGTTCGATAAAGCCGATGTAGGTACGATGCAGCCCACATCGCTCTGCAAACTCTTCCTGCGACAAACCCTCCTCTAGGCGAAGTCGTCGGATCAGTCTCCCTAGCCGCTTAGCCAGCGGTTCTTCTTCCATAATTTATAGAAGATAGGGAGGTGCTATCTAAAGATCTACATACTAGAGATAGCAGGCACTACTTGCGTTCTGCGTTTAGCAAGCAACTGGTTAGGAATGTCGTTGAGCAACGCTTAAGGTTTCTCTTCTTCACGCAAAAGCATTCCCGCGATTATACAGTAGCGAGCCACAGAAAATGAGTATTTTTTGGCAGAACGATCCCCCAAACTGGCACTGGCTAACTCAAGAGGAAAGATACGCTTACGACCTGTGTGAATGGGTAACTTGCACTTGGAAGCAACTACCCTTACCGCTCAACCGCTACCAACTGCCTCAATTACCAGGACTGTATGCTCTCTACGGCGAGTTCCAGCCATCCCATCTGGAAATCGATATTTTGTATAGACAATCGCAATCAACCATTGCAGAAGTACTACCTGACTCAATTTCACCAGCACAAAGGCAACGTGAATTTAACGTCTTTCTCTACATTGGAACCAGCCATAGTCTTTATCAGCGATGGGAGTCGCATCCAATCAGACTGCCACTCCAGCATTTGCTCGATCGCGGTGTAGGTGTAAGTTTTTACTTTCATACTACGATGCTGCCGTTCGCAACTTCTTCTCGTCTGGAAAGCGAAAATGAGAAGAAAAGCAGGCGGGAATTAGAAAAAAAGCTAATTCAGTGTTTATGTCCGATTTTTGGCAATGGTCGTAGATGGAGAGCGTAAGGCAAGTGACTATAGAGTGGTAGATCGGCAAGCAAAGTTGACAAAGGTTCGATTGCTAGATGGTAGTACAGGCAAGGTGATATATGAGGATCGAAAATCCACGTTATGTTCTGAACCAAGGACATCCTGAATTGCATTTCGAGCTACTTGGACGCACTGCTCAACTGTCCACGGAAACGAAGCCGACGCTGAACAAGGCTGGTATTGTCTCCCTTGGCTCTGACTTTGACGATCTCGTACCGCCCATTGAACTCAATGGCACTGTGTTGCGCGGCTGTACGAACAATCCAGAAATATTTCGCCTGTACGACCAGTTCGGTCATGCTGTCATGAATCGCACGTTCAAGCCTGGGGCGATCGAGTATCCACCAGCTAGGTAGACATGACTTGCTCGATCTATCCGTTTTCTCAATAGTTGACGCAACCCGATCTACCTAACTTTTATACAACTACATTTCCCGCAAGAGTTTTAGCGCATCGATCGTCAACAATACAATAATACTAGTTAAACTGACGCGATATATGTTTGCCACGACTCGGTTTTATCCCGTGAATGAAAAAGACGGGACGATCTACCTGGACACTCAAGCAATCAAGCGCGACTGTTTAAAGTTTCCTGGCTGCACGGGCATGACTGGCTTTGAATTAAACCAGAAATTTCCCATGATGCAGCAATTGGGATATAAGCTCGTCCGCCTCACGCCAAAACGACGTGGTGGAGCCAGGGCTGGAGCAGGGCGACCCAAAGGAGAGTCGCAAAAAACCAGCACAATCCAAATCGATCGCCGCCTGCACGAAGAACTAAAAGCTAGGACGGCACGACTGAAGCAAATACTAGGTAGCTACTCGTTGCAAGATTATGTGGCGAGTGCGATCTTCGAGTGCGATCCTGACTTACAGGAGTTAGCTTCATTCGTACAGCCAATGGAGGCGGATGCTACTACCATCACTACTGTTATCCATGCCATCGAGCGCCTCAAAATCTGGCAGGTAGAACTTTCCAGTATTTGTCAAGAAGGAGTTGCTCTTGGAGCAGTGCTTGCAGCATTACTGAAATACCAAAAAAGTATCGAAAAGAACATAGTCAACCAAACTTAGGAGTGCGATGCCATTGTGACAACACCAATTGAGAGCCGCCAGCTCTTTATCCTTCCCGATCGGAGTGGATTGCTCAAACTCGACGAAAGTTCCACTGATTGGGAAATTTGTCATGACTGATTTCAAAAATTTCAGCGAATCCGCCATCAAAATTATCCCTCTGGCGCAGGAAGAATCCCATCGATTGGGTCACAACTTTATTGGCAGAGAACAGCTTTTAACTGGATTGCTGGCGACAGACAATGGAGCAGCTCGACTATTGAAAGCAGCAGGTGTGACATTGGAGGCTGCTAGAGCAGAGGTGGAGAAAATTATCGGTCGCGGTTCTGGTTTTTTGGCTGTGGAAATTCCTTTCACTCCCAATGCAAAACGTGCCTTAGAAGAGGCGATTGACCTAGCCCGCGAATCTCGAATGTACGTAGAGCCAGAACATATACTGCTGGCAATCGCAAATTCTCCGCCTGGGTTTGCACTTAGAGTCTTGGAAAACCTTAGTGTTTCCGTTTCCGCACTAAAAGAGGCAATTCTTACCCAACTTTCTAGCTTGTCCCAACAACAATCGCTTCAACCGGATACAGAGTTTGAATCCCCAACCAAGATAATGCCTTCCATCCCAAGCGTAGATAGGAATGCACCAACAATGGTGGATATTGTGGCGTTACCACAGGAAGATGGGCGCTGGGTTGCCCAAGCCAGAGCTGGTGGTACTCGCCTAGAACACCCTAGTTTCCGTAGTATTGGTTACGGGAGTAGCGACTTCGAGGCGATAGCTGTTGCCCTAGAAGGAATGGCGCGAATGTATCGGGACTATAAAGCTTGAAATGAGAGGAGGTAGCAGAAGATGAGCGATGAGGAGTTGCAAATGTTGGTAGCTTCAACTGCCCAGAAAATTCGGATGCTGGGAGGCTATGATGTGTCGAAAGTAAATCTATTGGTTGATTCCCGCTCCAGGCAGATAATTCACCTCCAACGGCAATCAAACGCGCTTCATCGCCGGATGGATGACACAATGAGCGAGATTCGTAACCTGCGTGTTGATACGCGAGAGTTACAGATAGAAAACAACCGCATTCTTTACAATTTGGAGCAACGGATAGCAATTGATAAGTAGATTCGACTCCAGAAACGATTACCGCCAGAGGTGTAGGTTCTAGCTTATGTCTGATGTTGTTTTCCCGTTTTATATTCGGATTTACGAGCGTCGCGGTACAATGTGGTCTGCCAAATCTGGTACGCCATTCTACAATGGCACGGACAAACCGATGCCCCGTGAAAACATCGAGCGGTATTTTAAGTTGACACCCTTACAAGTTGTGATTGAATTGTTTCGGATTAACGGTGGCAGAGCTGGTTTCTACATAGCAAATTTACGCGATCGCAAATATTACTACTGCGGCGCGGAGTGGGATGATGTTAAGACTACGCTTCATAAAATAGGTATTGGTAGACCAGATCCATTTGACACCGCAAAGGGCTGAAGATGAGAAGGCAAGGAGAACTGGGAGTTGATCGATGAATAAACCAGATTTTGGTTCTCTGAATAGAACCGAACTTAAACGCTATGTTTTGGAGCATCGGGATGACTTAGAAGCTATGCGCGAGTTTTTCGTCAACCGCAGCGATCCGAATGGAAAGGTGTATCCGTTCACTCTAGATGAAGAAGGGCAGCGAGAAGGGTTTGAGGCACTACGCCGCAAGGTTGAGCAGTTACAGCAAGAAGAACAAAATTGACACCGCAGCAATAGTTGATGCAGCAATAGTTGATGAATAAAAGACAGCAAGAAGCTCGCAAGGCAATAGCTTGGAGTACAGACGCGCTTATTCCTGGCATTTATGTATGGTTGGGTAATTGGTTGTTCCGACTTGGTGGCACTGAAGCCCAAGAGAGTTATCCTGGCACGATACATAGCAAGTTTGGGCTAGCGGTCGTACTGCCTGGATACCATATTTGGACTACGTATCAGGGTTCCTATGACCCTGAATAAACATCGGACTGACCAAACGAATTCGGAACTCGGAATTCGGAGAAGCTCGGAATTAAAGAGGTTACAAGCCCCTGCGACTTTAAGGCTTGTCCAGAAATAGCTGTTTTTGGGGAGGTTTCAGTCAATTCCAGGAAATTTTTCGGAAAGCTTTGCTGGACAATGTTTTTAGACGTTACGTGGCACTTGGATGCAGCTTCGCTACCTTTACGCCAATTACTGTCTGGTCTTAGGGTTCATCTTGAGTTATCGGGGTGTTAGTATCATCGGAACAAAAAACAGAGTTAAGAATTTTATTCCTGCGAGCGCGATAAAAAAGCGATCTTTTTAGATCTTTCCTGTATCCCTTGTTCCAGCAGGGATTCTGCGTTTTTTCCTGTGATAAAAATCCCGAAGAGCTGGAATTCTGGTTGAACGAAGCTACTATTTTAGCGTCTGCCAGAAAAACCGTACAGCAAGGTTTTCAAGCTTAACCATGAAAACTATTCCATTGCGACTCGCACGCCAACTTCTGCTGGGTAAAGCGTGCTATTCAGGGAAAAAATTACCGATCTCAATTTGAATCTCTGGGAAAACCAAGACTGTAAGTGTATCCCCTGGCTCTACTGAAAACTGTTGGAGATATTCGGAATTCTGGGGGCGACGAAAGACGCGGACTACTTGGGCATTCACGTCCACTACCCAATAATCGCTAAGCCCGCTACGCGCATATGCAGCAAGTTTTTGATTGGTGTCAAACATCAGAGTCGTATCTGAGACTTCAACTATCAAAAACAAATCCGAGGGCAGAGGATGGCGATCGTAGTAGTTGCGTGCGTCAATTCGCGCTAGGGCAAGATCTGGTTCGGGTTCGGTGCGATCGCTCAACACAATTGGTTTTTGACTTCTCACCGCAGCTACGCCTTCAAACAGCACCCTGAAATATTTTTCGATATTATCGCTCACTGCTGCGTGTGGTGGTCTTTGCGCTGCCATCAAAATTATCTGCCCATCGATTAACTCTGTGCGCTCTTCAGGTTTGAGAATGCCACATTCTGCCATTTGACGATATTCGTCAACGGTGAAAAGCCTTGTTGTTTGTATGGCGTTCATCCTGGCAACCAGCCCTCGTCTAGTATCTGCTCAATAGTGTAAGGGCATTCAACAGGGAAGTTTTCCAGAAAAACAGTACTTTCCTGGCTCGCTTTTTCCCTGGCTTCTTCATATGCTTCGGGAAGTAGCTCTAGTAGAAAATCACCTGTCAGACTGGGGCTATCATCTAATACTTGCTTCAAGTCCCGCCTTGCTATCCTAATAAATGCACGCCATTTCCGACACTGATACTCTACCTGCTTCTCCCACTTGAGTAGATTGGTTAACAAAACTACCAGGCGACGATTAATCTCTTGTTTTTCCGCTCTCCCCAAGCCTTCTAGTTCTTCAATTAAGTTATCCCAGTCTACCAAATCAAATTGCCGCTGTTTCAAATAGTCAGCAGTGGTTTGAATCCATTGGGAAAAATCACTATCGTATAGTGAAGTCAATCACTACTCTCCTGCCGACCTGCTAAGTTTTTTGCAATGAGGATTGCTTCCTCCTCCGTAAATTCAATTGAAAGACCTCCAGCGTCTTCTCTCACGGCAGTTCTTACCTGGATGCTGTCTCCAGTAAACCTATAAGTTATGGCATATTTCCAGCGGTCTATACCCCTGTATTTGGTTCTAGCCAGAGTAGAAATAGCATCCTTCAGCTCTGGGGATATAGCTGGTTCGCCTTGAAGCGGTTTGTATGGGTCCACGAAACCTATCCTCGTTTCTTGTACTTGCTTTTGCAATTCTTCTACTTGCTTTAGGATTTCACTGGCTTCGGAGCTAAGTTGGCGCGATTGTCTCGATAAATTCGGTATTTCTTGCCTAATTTTTTCTTTCAACTGCTCTACATTTACCCCTAAGTTTTCTACAACTCTCAGTGCAACACCTTCTGAATTCAAGATGGAGAGTAGTATCTGTTCTGGGTGTATGGGGGTTCGATATTCCAGAGAAATATCGACCGCATCTTCTAAAGCCCGTTTTGCATTTGGAGTAAAAGGAATTTCAACACCGACAAACCCAGAACCTAAGCCAATAATTTTCTGTACCTCAGCCCTAGCTACTTTTAGAGTTACCCCCGCCGCATTTAGTAAAGTCGTAGCGTTATTCTTTGCACCCAAGCAACCGAGTAATAGCTGCTCTCTTCCTACAAAGTTATGTCCCATCCTCCGAGATTCCTCTTGGGCAAGCATGATAACCTTGATGGATTTTTCTGAGAAGTTTCTGAAGTCAACCATTTTTCACATCCGCAAAGATTTTCGTTAAATCTGCTTCCACAAAACAAAACCTAAAGGGATGACGAGAATAATAACGGTCAACCAAGTCGTGGCAATAATGGTTCCCGCTACTAAAAGCAGCCAACGGCTCCAGCTTTTAACTTCAGCTTTAATTTCAGCTACCTCTACTTCTAAGTAAGCGATTGCAGCTTTCATCTCCTTTGATTGGGTTGGTTCGGGTATCATTTCTTTTCTCCCAAATGCTCTTGTAGGTACTTCCGTTTTGCATCGCCAAACAAATACACCACATCACCCAATTCATCTACTTCGCGCATCGCATTGAACTGCCGTGCCTTTGAGTTGAGATACCACTTGGCGAATGCTACATGGATTCCACAGCTAATAGCAAATTTATCGAGCCGTATTTCTCGGTCACAACGAGTTAGTATTCTTAGCTCGGTGTCCATCTCGCCTAACTTCCACATCAACCCAATAAGTCCCCAGATCCCGAAGAAAAGCCCGATAAATAAAACTATAGTAATCAGATCGGCTAATGCCTCAGACATAAATTACGCCGACTCCTAAAGTAGTGTATGAAAGACTTGCTCTAACTTTCCAATAGCTGAGACGATTATTGTCTGTCTAACTCCTTGAGTGTCGCCAACATATAAATCAGCTTATCTGACTGCTCTGGCAGTAGTTGCAGATCGGAACGAAAAACAATTTCAGCTAATTCTGCCAGCTGGCGGCGCAACCACTTTGTTTCTCTTTGCAAAGACTTGAGCAACTTATCTTGGTCAGTATCCTCTAATTGGGATGGCTTTTGAAGGGGGACTACCTTAGCGATCCCTTGTTCCTCATCTAAATTTCTTTTATTCACTCCACCTGGATAATAACTATTTGCCCACAATTTCAGTAGATTCAGTTGGGATCTCTTGCGGCGTAACGCCCCCCACGCTTTACTCAACCACTCGCTGTCTATTGCCTTATGTCCAAACCGCGAATCTTCAATTGCTATGCGGATTTGAGCATTGATGTCTTCAATTTCTGCCTTGAGGCTAGTCGTCATCTCCAACCAGCTTTTTACCGTTCCATCAAACGCAGCTAGAGATTCATACACCCAAGGCGGCATGGAGTCCACTATTGGCAATGGTTTGTTCATGGGTAGAACTAGTTGCTATGTACTATGTGATAAACAATACCACAACTACTATGAATTTCTCCAGTTCGTACAAACGATCGAGTTGCGATCGCACGCCGCCCATCGTGAGTGCTTTTGCAAGTAACATAAAGACCTCTTGAGAGCGTTGTCAACTACGTTACAACGATTTGTACGTTGGTATATAGAAGCAGCTAGCTCTATTATGAGTTAAATTATAGCAATTTTGGTAGATTTACCGATGCTTTTGCCAAGAATTAGCAGTACTACCAAAACTTAAAAATAAGCGTATTTATCGCAACTATAAAATCAACCAATGTTTTGAGCTTTAACTTATTTCTCACTAGACTGTCCTCAGTAATTTTAGGAATGTATATATATATTAATTTTTATATTTTAAGAGATTTTCCCGATCTCATTAACCATTTTAAGAAAATAAAATCTGAGAATATTTAATTTCTACACAATATGTAGTTTTGCTGGAGCTTTTTAATGGATATTTATGATTGATTTTTTATGCATAAAAAATCAATACATAACTGGTTTTCTATATGTTTTTCAGTTGAATTGGGAATTCATAAAATTTTCCGATTATTTATCATTAAATTCTCCAAGATTAGTCACCACTTACATATCTAGTATTGCATTGATTCTGGAAAACTTTGAATGCCGCGTATTTTTGATAATATTGAACTATCGCTTTTGCCTACACTGCGAGAAACTCTAAAAGTTTCGTATTGCGCTGATTTTTGTGTTGGCTACTTCAACCTCAGAGGGTGGCAAAAGATTGACGATTTGATCGAGCAATATATAGGTGGAGAGAAAGCTTGTTGCCGTCTTTTAATTGGGATGCAAAGCTTACCCGAAGATGAAGTTCGTACCACCCTCACGCTCGGTAATGGTATTCAAAGAATTGATAACAAAGCTATTATTCAGTTCAAAAAACGGATAGCAGCAGAGTTTCGCCAACAACTTATTATTGGCGTGCCAACTAATCAGGACGAAGCTGGATTGCGTCGGCTTAGCATTCAAATCAAAGCTAAAAAACTTCAAATAAAACTCTTCCTACGCCATCCGCTCCACGCCAAGCTTTATCTGATCCACCGCAACGATCCCAATACACCAACTGTTGGATTTTTGGGTAGCAGTAACCTTACCTTGCCTGGACTAGCTAAGCAAGGTGAGCTGAACGTTGATGTCCTAGATCATGATGCTTGTAACAAACTGCATAAATGGTTTGAAGACCGTTGGGAAGACTTTGGATGTGTAGATATTTCTAAAGAACTGGCAGAACTAATTGATGAAAGCTGGGCAAGAGAAGAACTAATTCCTCCTTACTACATTTATCTGAAGATTGCCTATCATTTATCCCACGAAGCAATCGCAGGACTATCAGAATTTCGCATTCCCTCGGAATTTAAAGATCGCCTATTCGAGTTTCAAAAAGCAGCGGTTCAGCTTGCTGCTCGCCATGTGACTAAACGGGGAGGCGTGCTAGTTGGTGATGTAGTTGGTCTAGGAAAAACTTTGGTAGGGACTGCTCTCGCTAAAATTCTGCAAGAGGATTGCCTGCTAGAGACACTAATTATCTGCCCAAAAAACCTTGTGGATATGTGGCAAGGATATGTGGAGCAGTATCGACTGATTGCAAAAGTTTTATCCATCAGCAAGGTATTGAAAGAATTACCTAACCTACGCCGTTACAGAGTAGTTCTGATTGATGAAAGTCACAACTTACGTAACCGCGAAGGTAAATGTTATCGAGCAATACAGGAATACATTACTGCTAACGAAAGTCGTTGCATTCTTCTGTCTGCTACTCCATATAACAAGACCTATCTCGATCTTTCTGCTCAGCTAAGGTTGTTTGTGCCAGAAGACCAAGACTTGGGTTTTAGACCAGAGCAATTATTGAATCAACTTGGTGGGGGAACAGCAGGAGAACTTGAGTTTATCAGGCGACATCAATGCTCCGTGCGGTCTTTGGCTGCTTTTGAGAAAAGCGAATCCCCTGATGACTGGCGGGATCTGATGAAGCGTTACATGGTGCGACGGACTCGCAGCTTTATTCAAGAGAATTATGCCGAAACGGATGATGCAGGTCGTAAGTATTTAACATTTTCCAATGGCGGACGTTCTTATTTTCCAGAGCGATTGCCCAAAACGATTAGGTTTTCCCTTGGCGATTCTGGTAGCGATCTATATTCGCGCCTTTACTCAGAGTCGGTAGTAGATGCGATCGACAATCTTCACCTACCTCGATACGGGCTAGGTAATTACGTTGCTCCTTTGCATGTACAGCCACCTACAGAGGCAGAGCGTCGTCAGTTAAACGGCTTATCTCGTGCTGGAAGGCGGTTAATGGGTTTTTGCCGCACTAATTTGTTCAAACGTTTGGAAAGTAGTGGCATTGCTTTTATTCAGTCTCTAGAGCGGCACATCCTACGGAATTTCATTTACCTTTACGCAATTGAAAATGGACTAGATATCCCTATTGGTTCTCAGGAAGCAGATTTACTAGACACGCGCATCAGCGACGAAGATTCAGACTCTATTGCTGCCACATTGTTTGACACTGAAATAGAAGACGATGATGAAGCGATATTAACACCAGAAGCACTACTTTTACAGCTAGAGGATGGCTTTCGTCAACAGGCAGGAGCGGTTTACGCAGAGTATGCCAGCCGCTACAAGCGCCGCTTCAAGTGGCTGCGACCTATATTATTCGATATCGAAGCATTGCAACAAGATTTGCTAGCCGATGCAAGATTGCTGCTCGGCATCCTACGAACCTGTGGCAGATGGAATCCGCACCAAGATGAAAAACTAATAGCTTTAGTTAAACTGCTACAGCAATCTCACCCTAAAGACAAGGTACTAATTTTTACCCAGTTTGCCGACACCGTGCGCTATCTGGTGGATAACCTTGAAGCCAGAAACATTACCAGTGTTGCAGGAATTACAGGACAATCTTCAAATCCTACAGAAATAGTTGGGAGATTTAGCCCTGTAAGCAATGAAAAACGCGATCGCGTTTCCCCAGCAGATGAACTTCGTATCCTCATTGCTACGGATATTTTAAGTGAAGGTCACAACCTCCAAGACTGCGCTACGATTGTCAATTTCGATTTACCTTGGGCAATCATTCGCCTTATTCAGCGTGCTGGAAGGGTAGACCGGATCGGTCAAAAGGCTGAAAAGATTCTCTGTTATTCATTTCTACCTGCTGAGGGCGTGGAGCGCATTATCAACCTACGCGGTCGTCTAAGAAGACGGCTGCGGGAGAACGCTGAAGTCGTCGGAACCGATGAAGCTTTCTTTGAAGATGACGACGCTCAAGTAATTCTCGATCTCTACAACGAAAGATCGGGAATTTTAGATGGAGAAGATGACACGGAAGTAGACCTAACATCTGAAGCCTTCCAAATCTGGAAGAACGCTACAGAGGCTAATCCAGCTTTGAAAAAGACTATTGGGGAGATGCCCAGCGTGGTCTACTCTACCCGCGCTTATACCCCCACTCCACCAGCTCCAGAAGGGGTGCTGCTTTACATGAAGACAGCCGAAGGCAACGACTCCCTGATTTGGGTCGATCGCAATGGTAACAGCGTCACTCAATCTCAATTGGCAATTTTGAAAGCAGCAGCGTGCGACCCAGACACGCCAGCAATTGCCAGGGACGATCGGCATCACGAGTTAGTCAAAAAAGGTGCTGAGTTGATTGCCCAAGAGGAGAAGAATGCAGGCGGTCAGCTAGGTCGTCCTACAGGGGCGAGATTCCGTACCTACGATCGCCTAAAGCATTATGCCCGACAGATGGAAGGAACCCTTTTCGTAACAGAGGAACTGCTGAGGGCAATTGACGAAATTTACCGCTACCCACTGCGCCAATCGGCAACTGATACCCTCAACCGCCAACTCAAAAGCGGGATTAGCGACCAGCAATTAGCAGAGTTGGTAGTCGCTCTACGAGCAGACGATCGCTTAAGCATTGTCAGCGATGAAGCCGAACAGCGGGAGCCAGAAATTATTTGTTCGCTCGGACTCTTCGAGCCAAAAGGAGTATAAGCAATGCCCATCAATCGCAAACAGGCTCGCAGTTATTTGAAGCAATTTGAGTTCGAGCCACTATTCGTTCAAGAACTAGGCTGGGATTACTATACTGGTCAAACTCTACCCATCAGTGTCGAAGGGCAAATCTACAGCCTTACCCCCCTGGTTGAGAAGCGGGGAGTGATAGTTTACTGTTGCGCTCCAGACGCACAGGGTAGGATTCCAGAATACGCTACACGTCGCCAGATCGAGCGGCAAGTTGCCAAATACGTCCACGAGCATTTGATTATATACGTCGATGCTGCCCAGACCGAGCAAGTTTGGCTGTGGGTCAGGCGCGAGATTGGTAAACCTGCTGCTTGCCGAGAGCATCGGTTTCATACAAGCCAGTCTGGGGCTGCCCTACTCCAGAAACTAGAGGCGATCGCTTTCTCCCTAGAAGAAGAGGAATCGCTTACCCTGGTCGAGGTGACAGGTCGCACCCGCAGAGCCTTTGATGTCGATCGCGTTACCAAAAAGTTTTACGACCGCTTCAAGAAAGAACACGCTGCTTTCCTTCAGCTCATCCAAGGTATTGACATTCCTTCGGATTTGGAATGGTACGCATCCTTAATGCTCAACCGCTTAATGTTTATCTACTTTATCCAGAAACAAGGCTTTTTGGATGGGGATAGAGACTATCTGCTTCGTCGGTTGCGGATGTGTCAGCAGCAGAATGGACGAGATGCGTTCCACTCCTTCTACCGCTACTTTTTACTCCGGCTATGTCACGAAGGTTTAGGCAAGCAGGAGCGCACTCCCGAACTAGAAAAATTACTGGGCAAAGTTCCCTACCTGAATGGGGGTCTATTCGAGGTACACCCTTTAGAGATCGCTCACCCAGATATTCAAATTCCAGACTCAGCTTTTGAGAAAATTTTCAGCTTTTTTGAGGAATACCAGTGGCATTTGGACGAGCGCCCGTTGCGGAACGACCAAGAAATCAATCCTGACGTTTTGGGTTACATATTCGAGAAGTACACCAACCAGAAGCAAATGGGGGCATACTACACCAAAGAAGACATTACAGAATACATTAGCAAGAATTGCATTATTCCCTTTATTTTTGAATCTGTAGACAAGCAAGTAGGCGACTCTCTATTCAAACCTAATGGTTTAGCCTGGAAACTGCTGCGAGAAGACCCAGACCGCTACATTTACAAAGCAGTTCGCCAAGGAGTGGATACTCCACTACCTGATGCGATCGCTGCTGGTATTGATGATGTCTCAAAACGGGATAGTTGGAATCGACCAGCCGCTCCAGAGCTTGTCCTACCTACTGAAACCTGGCGCGAACACGTAGCTCGTCGTAACCGCTGTCTGGAACTACGCCAAAAGCTAGCATCTGGAGAAATCCAATCCATCAACAATCTAATTACGTATAACTTAGATATCCGTCAGTTAGCTCAAGACGTGATAGAAAACTGCTTCGATCCAGAACTACTGTCAGTTTTCTATCAAGCTATCTCTGAAATCACTGTTTTAGACCCCACTTGCGGCTCTGGGGCTTTCTTATTTGCCGCTCTCAACATTCTCGAAGCATTGTATGATGCCTGCTTGGAGCGGATGCAAACTTTCTTGGATGAAAATTATCGCTTTAGCGACGATAAGTACGTTCAAAAAATCCAACAGTTTAGCCAAATTCTTCAACAAATCAACCAGCACCTTAATCGTCGCTATTTCATTCTCAAGTCAATCGTCATTAACAACTTGTATGGCGTTGACATCATGCAGGAAGCGACGGAAATTTGCAAGCTCCGCTTGTTCCTAAAATTGATGGCTCAAGTCGAACCTGATGCTTCACGACAGAACTACGGCGTAGAACCACTGCCTGATATTGATTTCAACATTCGTGCTGGTAATACGTTGGTTGGTTTTGCTAGCTACGATGAGGTGAAAAAAGCTGTTGAGGGAGAGAAGCAGAAAAAGCTAGATCTATTCGGTGACATGGCTCGGATCGACGAAAAGGCAAAGGCTGTCGATCAAAGTTTTCAAAATTTCCGCAAACTTCAGACTGAAAGAGCTGATGGGCGCTTAACTTCTCAAAAGAAGGCAGAACTTAGTAGCAAGCTTCAAGAGCTGAGAAACGAGCTTGACCGCTACCTAGCCGAGAAGTATGAGATGGGGCTATCTAAAAAGCTAGCAACTTTCAAAAAGTGGAGGGAAAGTCACCAACCGTTTCACTGGTTTGTTGAGTTCTACGGCATTGTCAACAGGGGGGGGTTTGATGTGATTATCGGAAATCCTCCGTATGTAGAGTGGTCAAAGATTAAGGGATACGAACTACTCGCAGGTATTTACAAAACTAGAAGCTGTGGCAATTTATATACCGTTATATGTGAGCGATCTTACAGACTTCTACAAAACCAAGGCTGCTTTGGCATAATTGTGCCGATAAGTTGTATTGCTACTAATCGAATGGCTCCCTTTCGAGACTTATGGAAGGAAGAACATTTAGATACGTATGCTAGCCATTACTCTGGTGATGCACATCCTTCGGTACTCTTTCAAGGAGTTAAATTTAGGTTATCTATCTTACTACAGCATAAAGGTCTATTAACTTCAAACATATACAGTACACAGTTTCAAAAATGGTTGCCGGAGGAACGAGAAAATCTGTTTCAGTTAATTGAATATGTTGAGGTTGAACCAACTTGCATTCGCCTTAGCCTTGTTCCTAAAGTTGCCACAAAAATACATGCTTCTGTTTTGTACAAACTCTGTAGCAGTCACTCCCTAGTTCAGACCAGTATCTACTCAAATTCAGAATATACGGTTTATGCTCATAGAATTGTGGCACACTTTGTCAAAGCCTTTGATTTTATTCCATTCTTCAAAAATGAGCGAGATGGCGAGAAAAAATCTGAAGACTACAAGACTTTTCATACTAATACCAAATTGAACAGCGACACTTTAGCTGCCTTACTAAATAGTAGTCTATTCTATATCTGGTTTGTGTCATATTCAGATGTCTATCACTGCGGGCGTGAAGTCATTCTTGACTTCCCTTGCGACATAGCACTTCTGGCAAAAGCCCTGGGGAAGAAACTATCTGAGGTGAAAGATCGCCTCATGAAAAGCTTACAAGCTCATAGTATCCGACGCTGTATTCCTTACAAAGCTACTGGATTAGTAGAATATGATGAATTTTATCCTCGACTCTCTAAGTCAACTATGGATGAAATAGATCGCATTCTAGCTCAACACTACGGCTTTACAGACGAAGAACTAGACTTCATCGTTAACTATGACATCAAGTATAGAATGGGGCGGGATTTAGAGGATGAAGATTAATAAATACTGGTTTTTATGAAACGAGTTTTTCTATAAAGAAAAGCTACTATAATTTTCCTAAAATTGTAGAAGTAGTAGGTTAAAAAGAATTGTTTTGAAACTCAAGCTACTGGAAAAAAACACATCGAACTTTTGACTAGAATTCCTGCCACCTACTAATTCACCAACCAAAATTTATTTTCAGCATGATGCGCTAATGACAGAAATTCTACAACAAAGATGTGTTTTGAGTGCGGCTTCTATAGATGATGGAATGATTGATAAGTTTGTTTGCAGTATGTTTTATCACTACTAATGAACCGAAAAATACTTTTATTTTCTACCATTTTAGCCTTAGAACTCTTTGATCTATATCTAAGAAAGCAACCACTGCTCATCAACCTACACTCTCAACTTCTAATGCTACTCCAGTTCAGGCAACCTATCGAGTTAAACGAATTGCTGATGGTGATACGATTACTGTTGTTGATGTGCGAGGTGCTGATGTTAGAGTGAGATTTTCTTGCTTGGATGCACCAGAGGTTCCACACACGAAGCAGGAACGGGCAAGCTACGATCCTATTGACATCGACCAATTTAAATGGGGTCGCTTAGCACGTAATCGACTCACTCAACTGATTCACCAAGCAGGCGATCGCGTAGCTTTAACCGTAGTAGATACTGACCGCTACGGGCGTAAAGTGGCGGATGTTCGATTGTCTAATGGAGCATTGGTACAAGAGATACTGATTCGTGAAGGACTAGCAGTAGTTTACAAGCAGTACATTAAAAGCTGTTCTAATGCCACACTAGTTGAGCAGGCAGAAATTCAAGCTAGACAGCAAAAAATAGGAGTCTGGGGCGATCCTAGTTTCATTCCACCGTCAGAGTGGAGACACAATAATAAGTAGCTTAGCAATTTGTTTTAAAGTCTTATTGCTTCTAGAACTTGCACCAAAATAATTAAACATTATATGCGATTAGGAGTTCTAATTTTCTACTAAGATGAGATATTAGCCTCATTCTTGCTACTTAGCTGTAAGTCAATTTTTTTTAAAAAACTAATAGATTCTAACCAGTGATAAATTCTTTACATTTAGTTCATTAAAAATTCATGCTTGTCGTAATTTCTCCTTTTTTAAATGGGATAAATAAAAATAATGTAATAATAGTAGCTTTATGACTATAGCTAAATACGATCAAGTCTCCATAGCTCATAATCGTGATTCCGATCCCTTAGTGTATCGATTACAGACAACTCAAATGCTAAAAATGCTGTCAAGACTTCTCCCAGGACACGAATGGAAGTCAAATTGGCTGCACGATAACGTTAGAAGAAATGGCTCTATCTCTTTTGATATGGGTATAACACTGAGTTATAAGGGGCAATCCTTGGGTGCAGGGCATGAACATGAATGGGAAATTCAAGTCAATCCTAGATGGGCAGAGAAATTGAACCAAGCCTATAGAGAGATAACTGCTCTAGTCATCGGTCAAGGAGTGGTAAAAAAAACAGAGAAGACATCTAAAGCTCTACCTGGAAAAGTAGATAATGGCAACCATCTTAGAGCGGATGACACGTATACTTGGAATAATTTATCATTTCGCTCTCCAGCAGAAATTGTCGTAGCTAAGGCATTAGAGAGTAGGGGGTTACTATTCTTTCCTAATGCTAAGTGCCGGATTCGCAATCGACTAGGGATCGCAGAGACGAAAGAAACAGACTTCTTAGTTTTCTATAAAGGAACTTCACGAATTTTAGAGGTAGACGGAAAAGAATACCATCAGCAAGCAATAGAAGATTATAGAAGAGACAGAATGTTTGATAAATATGGAATTCGGTCTACTCGTTTTACTGCTTTAGAGTGCCTTAACAATGCCGAGCAGGTAGTCGAAGAGTTTCTGGAGCTATTTTGATTTATTAGACTAAGTTTTGAACAAGGTCATATATGGTTAGTATCTTGTGTATTATATCAACTACACATTACTGTAATTTTGTGATAAATTTTCAAGTTTAGCCTTTGATTTCTTAAGTATTAAATATATTTTCTGATGAGAGCGGCAATACTGTTTAGATTTTACTTACCTAACTGTTTCGGCACACCCATAGCATCGTTTGCTTTGCTATAGTTGCCTGATAACAAAAGGCAGCAGAAAATGAGTAGTAAAGACCTTAACTACTATGTCACCAAATTCACTAAGCTACGAGTAGACCGCGCTCACGGTAGCGTAGCACCCCACAAGCCTATTTTGCTATTGTCAGTCATTGAGCTAATCGAGCAGGGTTTGCTGAGTCACAATCAAATTCCCTTATCTGCCGAGCTAATTGCTGCTTTTCTAAAGTTATGGCAACCGCTAGGCTCAAATGCACATAATGCGGATATCGGAATGCCATTCTTTCACCTTAAAAGTGATGGATTTTGGCACTTTAAACCTAACCCAGGATTTGAAGCACTACTGTTTTCTGGAGCCAGAGTTAGGGCAGTTGGGGTACTGCGGCAAGCAGTAGAATATGCTTACTTAGATGACGAGCTGTTTGAGTTACTACAACAACCCGTATCTAGAAACTCTCTCATTGCTGTCTTGCTTGACAATTGGTTTGCTGATAAAAATCAACAGATCGAGGAGATTCTAAGCAGGAATGCCCTTGAAGATTTTCAGAAAGAGCTATTAGCTACTGGTGGAAAAGTCTACCAGGAAGCTGAGTTGAAAGACGAAGCCAAAGTAGTTGTTAGAGATGCCACATTTCGCAGGGCTGTTATTTCAGCATATAATCGCCGCTGTGCATTCTGTGGGCTGCAAATACTCGACTCTCTATGTCAAAACGTCGTAGACGGAGCGCATATTATGCCCTTCTCTCAGTTCTACGACGACCGGATCGATAATGGTATTTCACTTTGCAAAAATCACCACTGGGCGTTTGATAAGGGTTGGTTTAGTATCGGTGATGACTTTACTCTCTTGGTGAAGGACGACCTACATGAAGATGCTCCCAACTGTAGACCTATGAAGCAGTTCAATGGCGATCGCATTCGTCTGCCAGTTCACACGCAATACTATCCGCGTCTAGAAGCTTTGCGCTGGCATCGTCAGCACGTATTTGGAGCAGCTTGAAATGGCTTGTTGTAACAACCGCTATGCTGTCATATGTTAGAGTCTGATTGCCAGGGGGTTGAAGAGGTATGAGTAAAAAACCTAAAGGTTGGTACGAAGCGATCGCTATCCGTCCTGTCATGCACGTCGATGGTTATGAGAGTTCTGAAAAGGTATGCAGCTACGTTGCCGAGATCTACTTTTCTAGTACCGAAGAAAAGCTTCACCAAAAGCTAATTACTAATAGTAAAAACTCTACATATGTCAGTCTTTACACCCTATATAAAGTAGGGGAAGCTAAATGCCCTACTTATTGGGTAGGTAAAGACTTATTAACTGCTCTGATGCAATCAGACTTGACTATTGAAGCTGATAGCTTGCATTGGGCAATGAAGACTGGAATTTTTATGCTACCCAAGAATGTAGTTTTTTCTCCAGAGAAACGTAGCATTCAGGCAATTTTTTGGCACTTCGATCCAAGTAACGGCTATCTTTACTTGACTGCAAGCGATGGAGCCAGCTTCTTTTGCCGTAGATTTAAAGCTTACGACAATTTAAGAAAAATTACTTATGCCGATGTTCAAGATATTAATCCACAAGCAGTTGTAGAATTTAACGAATATTTGCAATCAATCTTTCTGCGGCTAATCCTGATTATGGAATGTCGCTCTGAATTAGTAGATACGGAATCTAAAGTAATCAGAGTTAATCAAGGATTTGCTAAGGATAAGGCAAAGGATTACTACGAACCTCTATGGGTTGGGAGAAACTATCGCGTTCAGAGGGAAGAGACACAAGATAAGGGTGGTACTCATGCATCTCCCCGCGTCCACTGGCGCAGAGGTTATTTACGCAATCAGCCATATGGAGAAGGTAGGCAGCAGAGAAGATTGGTTTGGATTGAGCCAGTCTTAGTTATAGGAAAAGGATAAGTTTTTAAAAACCTTGGTAAATTAACCTGAGTACAATCAATTAAAGTCTATAAGAACTTAGGTTGTTGCAAGCGGTGGAAAACTGAGCGGAGTGCTAAGAATAATATTGACCCCTACAACTCTCCTTGGTAGTTTAAAAGTAAAGGTAGTTATCTTTGAGTTGAAATAATACCAGAAATGTCTGAACCAGAATTTCAAAATAAATATTATCAGTCTTCAGATGACGAGTTAGGAAACAAGTACGAATCCGCTAAAATTAACCTGCTTCAACGGCACGAAAGAATCAAGCTACCGATATTAGCCCATGATATCTATGCTAATCCTAATTACACAACGATTGATACTGATTGGTCATCTACTTGGAATTCAGTCAAGCAGTCAAGATTGATAGAATCATTAATTGTCAATATACCCGTGCCACCAATTATTCTATATGAGGAAAGCTACGGAAAGTACAAAATTATTGATGGTAGAGAAAGACTGAAAGCGAGCGCTGATTTTTACAGCAATCGATTAGCTCTGACTGGGTTAGAAATTGAGTTAGAGCTAGATGGATGCACTTGTGCTACTCTTCCTACAGAAATTCGATGTAAACTCGACCGTCGCTCTCTATCTCTTATAAGTGTTATCCCTAAAAGTGAACTAAGTCCAGATCAAGTAGCTAGTTTAATAAAAATTGTTACTGAGCGTTTGGGAAATAAGTAAAGGTACGGAAATGCTATGAACGATAAGGTAGAGGATTTGTTAATAAAAATAAATCAACAAGCAAAAATAATTGATAATGCTGTTAAAAATAACCAACAGTTTCGCTACAAGAGTCATCAAAAATTAATATTAGAAACTGGAAAACCTTTTCTAGAAAGAGTAGATCCTACTCCATTTCAAGGAAAACCTAAAAATTGTTTTCAAAATTGTTTTGAAGCGTTACTAGAGTATCCAAAGTTAATCTATTGTGAAGGATACGCTACTGATGATAGTTTGCCAATAGCGGTTCTTCATGCTTGGTTAGTCAATGATGAATTTGAAGTCATAGATCCTACATGGAACAACAAAGCTACTACAGAATGTACTTATTTTGGGGTAGCGTTAAATCACGAATTTGTTATAGATTTTTCTATAAAAACTAAGCATTATGGAATTCTAGACAGTGATTATTTAAACGATTATCAGCTACTAAAAAGTGGGTTTCCTGAAGGCGCACTCTATACTAAGTTTCATTCTCAATATAAGTGAGAGTATCAGCCTAGAAAGTAGTAGCTTTAACGCGATCGCTTGTAATTTAGTGTTTTTATAAGTTTATCTGAATCTAAATGAGGATTGTATAAGTTAGAAAAATAAATTTTCAAGGTTAAGTTAGATTAATACTCACTCTCAGTACTAAACAAAAGTCAGCGGACTTCCTCAATGAGAGTTAGGCTATAACTAGATTGTAATTAGTTATTCACTTGCCCCTTTGAGCGACATTAATTTGTGAACGATAAAATTGAATTCTCGTAAGACACAAATTTGTGAAAAACGTCATCAATTTGTTAAAAGCGACATTAATTTGTGAACAGCGACATCTAATTTGTGAATGTACAGAAGTGAGCTTCATTACTGCACCTCTTCTTTGATAATTTTCACAATATCGTCATTAATATGACCTTGACTTTTGCGGTCTAGTCTATTTTTCTCTAGTTGGCAGACTCGCTCGATAATTTGCCTAATCTCTGGCGCAGCAGTTACTATCGGCTCCTGCACGTCACTCATATTTGATTCTGTTATCATGCTAGTACAAATGAATGCTATGCAATATTTTATACATGTGTACTACCGTTTGGCTACCGATCGGTAAGTCAAAAGTCAAAAGCTAAAAGTCAAAAAAGTAAGCCTCGTAGCTGCTCCAGCTTGGGCTGCTGCACAAATACAATCTTTATGTAAAACAAGCGTTAAAAAACTTGTAGAGCGTAAACTGCACTACCTTTATCTGCGTTTAACTAAATCTCTTTACAAGAGTGTAATACTGGCAGAAAAATTTAAGCTGGAAAAATCTTGTATTTTTACTTTTCTGATGATATTATTACTTTAACCAAGATGGTTTTCTTAATAATCAAAGTATAAACGTTTCAAAAAAAAGAAATAGCATTTCTAGTATAAGCAATAAATATCACGATCGCAGATTGAAAGTCAATCCACCATAGCTAAATAAATTTATTTTTGCGATCGCAAGTAAAGAATAATTAAAGTTTACTTTTGTTCTTGCTGGGGAACTGCGGGTGCAGAAGTTGCAGGCTGAGGATTAGCTAACTTGTTGATTTGCTCTTTTTCTGAGGGACTAGGTGCAAGGGCAGCAGCTTGCTCGAACAAGGGCTTAGCTAGCTCTGGCTTACCCTGTTCTTGAAGTAGCAGTGCCTTGCCTAAAACAGGACGATAATCTTTCCGATCGATTTGCATTGCCCGATCGAAAGCGGCATTGGCGCGATCGCTATTTTTCTGAGCAGCATAAACTTGACCCAATACCAAGTGATATAAACCTTCATTAGGGTTGAGAGCAATCAGTTTTTCCAAAGGTGCGATCGCACCCTGAAAGTCTCTTTGGCGGACGCGAACTTCTACTAATCCCTTCAGTGCTGCTTGGTTATCTGGCTCCTGTTTCAGAACGAGTTCGTACTCCTGTGCCTGATTCACCAGTGGAGATGAAGACTGCGATCGCGCTGTCTGACTAGCGGTGGGCGTAGCTTCCTGCGCTGGCTGACTATCTTTGACTATGCCCTCTAACAGGGGTAACATCGAAGCCCCAATAAAGAAAACGGCTCCTAGCGCCAAGACGAGATTGATGAACCAACGACTGCGGGATGGCTGTGACACGATATCGCTTTGAACTCTACTTCCATATCTTAAAAGCTAACATTCAGAATGCTAATTGCTCATTGCCGAGCGCTAGGGGTTAATTTACCTAGTTGCTTGTACGAGTGCAGATTTTGTAAAATAGCGATTTTCCGATCTAGGGTAACATCACAACCAATTGGGGTTGTAGTGATATGTTATGCTGCGCTCACGCTTAGTTTACTTCTTACCAATGAGCTACGCTTGCCGACAGCATACAAAACGTAACTTAAATTATCCGCCGCTCGAATTTGCGAGCAGCAGGATAAAAATAGTCCCAAATGGGATTTGTCTCCGCCGCTAAGGAGTTTTTATGAATTCCGACCTGATTCCGTCTTCCCAAGTTTCCGATTCCGATTCCCAACAGCCTCCAACCGAGACTGTAGCAGAGGAAAACCAAGCAAGCCGCCAGCAGCCAATTCCACCCCCAAGCGAACCAATGCAGTATCGTGCCATTGGTCTAGTACGCGGTCGCTATCAACCCAGCACCGAACAATTCACGCAAGGAACATTACTGGCGCATGATGGTACTCAGTTGCAAGCCGTACTGCTGGGACGAATTATTAGCTTAGTCAGAAAGCACATAGATTTAGAGGCAGAACACCTTTGGGTGGTTTACCCGCGTACGGGACAAAAAGATAATCAATTGCACCTTCAGATTGTCGGAGTTTGGGAACCAGAAACCCTAGCAAAGCAACCAACCCCAGAAGAAACTCCCACCAGCGAAGCAGCACCATCAGAAGCGGATTCTGCACCAATCGACAACGCCGAAGATGGTTATTTTTCTGTACGCGGTGAAGTCGTTTTTCAGTCTGCGGGGGATAGTCGGCTGGTCGTGAAAATCAAGCAAGCGCCACGCAAAGAATCAGATCGACCCAAGTTTTTTAAAGTCAATCTTCAAGGCGTGCTGAAAACAAAAGCTGTAGGTCAGTTTTGGGAGTTTCACGTTCTCAGACAAGCTGACGATCTCGTCGTACAAGAAGGTACATCGATCGCTACTTTGCCTAAACCCTTCCGAAAACCGATGAAAAAACCCTTCGGCGCGCGAGCGGGAGGAGGATATAACAAAGGTGGAGGTAGAGGTAAATTCGAGACCCCACGTCCCGTCCGTAAGACTGATGGCTCTACACCCATGCCTCAAAAACCCATACCCAAAGCCCCCATTCCCAAACCGACAAAACGTCCAAAACCACCGCAAGAATAAATAGTAGTTGGTGACTGGTGATTAGCAAAGAGGAAAAAACACCAGTCACCAGCCACCTCGCTAAAACGCCACTAACAACTCATCAACCAACGCACAACTCACTGAATTCCGAATTATCATAGAAACAGTGAAGCTATCTGGGTTGAGTCAAAATTTTCTGGGAAAAGCGTAGGTGAGAGGAAAACAGTGGTTGACAATAAGTTAGTGCGGACTTATCACCAAGAAGATATTCAACAAATTCTCCAAATAGCGATCGCTCGTCAAGCCTATGAAGGAGAATTTTCTCGCCAACAATTATTAGAAATCGCCGCTGAATTAGAAATTTCCCCAGAATGCCTGCAATTAGCAGAACAAGAATGGCTGACCCAGCAATCTGAGAGTCAAGAACGGCAGAGATTTAATCTGGATAGACGGAAAAAGTTGCAAAAGAGATTTGGTAACTATGGTTTAGTTAATATCTTTTTTATCCTTTTAGATCTGGTCAGCGGCGGCGGTCTGTCTTGGTCACTTTATATTTTATTATCTTTAAGCTTTCTCTTGGGTCTTGATGTGTGGAATAAGTCACAGATTCAAGGCGAGGAGTATGAAAAAGCCTTCCAGAATTGGAAACGTAGGCATCAAATCAAGCGTTCGATTGACTCTCTGCTAGACAGACTGCTCAAAGCTTAGTTAATAAATTATATTTTCACCTGTAGTATTTATTAGCGATCGCCCGTACCTATCCCCGGTTTCAGAGGCGCGCTTAGAGGGCGATCGCTAGTTTTAAACTACACAATTAAAAATTTTTATCTAGCCTAAGATAGACAAACGATCGAGGTTCAAGACTAAATTTTCTAACCTAAGGAGAGTTGATTTTATTTCGAGTATCTCTTTAGAAATACTCTAATTTTTGCTTGTTACTACTATTGATATATAGTTGCTCTTAATCCAACAAAAATGAAAGTTTTTTGGTAAAAATAGACGTAACGATGAATTTTTATCATTTTTCTGAGCTAAAACCACAAAATGCAGAAATCAAACATAACTTCTGAGAATTAATTTTTTCTAACCTAAGTCTAACCTAAGGTAGATATGCGAGTTTTAGAACTAACTATACAAAGCGCAAGTTTACCAGTAAAAGACAATTAGAATTCTGCTGGGAGTGCCAAATCTGGTGCAGAAATTCGTTTAATAGACTCCAAAAAAAGCAAACTGTATGCGAGGATGACAAAAATGAATGTTAAATTTTTCCATTCAACTGCTATTGTATTTAGTATTGCAACAGTTGTAGCAGTTGCTAGCAAACTTCCGGCATCAGCGCAGACCTCAAACTCTAAAATTTCTACTTCTGCTGCTGCTTTGAAGGATAGATCGAGAGTTAACACGATCGCGCAAGTCGATCCGACCTATCCCAGCACTCAACCATCTACCCCCACTACAGATCCGACCTATCCCAGCACTCAACCATCTACCCCCACTACAGATCCGACCTATCCCAGCACTCAACCATCTACCCCCACTACAGATCCGACGACTCCTACTACAGAACCAACTACCCCAACAGAACCACCAGCAACTAATCCAGATCCCATTGAACCAGGATCGTCTACCCGTGGTGGTTCTAGCTACGTAGGTGTGGGAGCGAATATTGGTATAGACGGTAGTACGGCTTTAGGTGACACTAACTTTACCGTCATCAGTAAAATCGGATTAACTAATGCTGTCTCTGCACGTCCGTCAGTCATCATTGGGGACAACACCACCATCTTGATTCCCGTGACCTACGACTTTAACTTGCAACCTACAGGAATCGATACAGGTTCGGAAGCTGGTTCGATTTTTGCACCCTATGTCGGCGGTGGTTTGGGTATTTCTACGGGAGACGATAGCGATGTAGGACCAATGTTAACTGCTGGTGTAGATGTACCAATAGGCGAGCAATTTACAGCTAACGTAGGTGCGAACGTAGGCTTTTTAGATGATACAGAAGTAGGTATTCAAATTGGTGTTGGCTATAACTTTGCTGGCTTTTAATCAGTGACTAGTGACTAGTGGTTGGTGGCTAGAAAAAAGTCCAGCCACTAGCCATTCACAAGCAACCAGTTATCGCAATAGCTATAGCGCCTGGAGAATTGTCTTCTACAGGCGCTATGCTGGTTAAGTTATAGAGTTTCAACTAGTTATCTTCTGTATATAACCATAGAATAATCTTTAAATTTAGGTTTTAGGTAAAGCCAACGTAAATATCTATCTAACTTATGTGAAAAAAGTGTTAATCGATCGAGGCGTAAGACAACTTCTGGCTTGGTACGATCGCGATCGCAGACCGCTACCGTGGCGACAGCAGGTCAATATTTATCACACTTGGATCTGTGAGGTCATGAGCCAACAGACAACTCTAGCCGTTGTCTTACCCAAATTTGCTCAATTTATTCAACAACTGCCTACGGTAGACGATCTAGCCAACTGCGATGAAGAGATATTACACCAACTCTGGGCTGGATTGGGATATTATGCGCGAGCGAGAAACTTGAAAAAAGGTGCAGAGTTCATCGTCAACCGCCTCAACGGTCGTTTTCCCCAATCTTATCGCGAATGGTTGCAAATTCCGGGTTGTGGCGATTATACTGCTGCCGCGATCGCCAGTATTTGCTTGAATGAAAAAGTTCCTTGTATTGATGGTAATGTCATACGGGTGGTGAGTCGCTTGCTAGCCTTACAAGATGTGTGGAGTACAGCAGGGCGATCGCGCATCCAAGATTATCTCACGCAAGTCATTCCTAGCGATCGTCCTGGTGATTTTAATCAAGCGATGATGGAGTTGGGTGCAACAATCTGCCGAAAAACGAAACCCCGTTGCGATATTTGTCCTTTACAAATGCAATGTTTAGCTTACGCTAACAATTGTATTGAAATTTGTCCTCCTAAAAAACCCCGCCGCGTTTTAGTAGATACGGAATTATTCGTGCTAATTTTCTGGCATCGAGAAACTGATACTTTTGCAATTGTCGAAAGAACAGATGGATTTTTAGCTAAAACAAGGGGATTTCCTTTGACGATCGCGCATCAATTATCAAAACTCGATCGCTGGCAACCGCTTCAACTACCAGGAAAATTTACCCATGCGATCGCTCATCATCGTATTACTGGAAGGATTTGCGTTATTCAATTAAATAGTAATGACATTGATATCTCCATGCGGCAGCATTTGGCTTTATCGAAAACCCTACACTGGATGAATCGTCTAGACCTAAGCGCAAAACTCTCAACCGCACTCGATCGAAAAGCTTTTCAGTTATTTCAAAATTACACTTATTCTGATTCAATTTGCGAACAACTCGCACTAAATTTATAGCATGAAATTTAAGTGTAGGGTGGGCAATGCCCACCTGATGATATCGCTATTTCCAACGACAAGACTTGCGCAAATTTTCAGTTTCAGGTTCTTGCCAAGAAAAAGCAAAATGGCTCATCCCTTTGACTTGAGGTGCAGCACGCTCGATCGCGCTCATTTGAGCTTCGAGAGAGGGGCGATTGCTGATAGACTGTCCCCATGTACCAGCGATCGCCGGAATAACTTTAGCTTCAGGTGGCGCGTATTTAAACACTCTTTGCACCAAAGCCGCAATGCAATCGGCGTTACCGCAAGCAGCATAGGACATGGGATGCCACTCCGCACTGGTAGGAAACCGATCCCAAGGTTGCAAGCGGGAATCATACCCCTCACCTACAACTTGGTTGCCATCAGGAAAAAACACTAACCCTGTCTGTATTCCCTGTTGTTGTACTGGTGAAGCTGCCAAGGCGACAAAATCGAGAATTCCTTGTAGGGCATGGGCTACACTCAACCGCCACAACTCCAACTGTAGCAGCGGACGACGCGCCGCAGCACTCGGTAACACTTTTTTCTCCTCTTGAGTGGGTGGAGTGCGTCCCTGCCAAAGTGGTTCTCCTTCATCGGGATAAAGCTTATCGACCTCATCAACATCTGAGGCTGATAACGCACCCTTAGCAACATAGCGTTTAATCAGTTCTCGCCCCTTTTTGTTCAACGCCCGTTGTTCTAAAGCTTGACGGGCTGCTTCGCTATAAATCCATAAATCTTGTACTTTAGAGACTACAGAAGCACCACCCAAACCGCGTGGATAACGCACGTAGTCAAATAAGACTCCATCAGGGCGGCGGCGTACCACTTGTTGCACCAACTGATAGAAGTCCCGCTTTGCCTGGACGTTGTAAGGATCGATAAATACTTGACTGGCGTTATCTACAACATTTAAGCTCGTATCGCCCTTAAAATTCCTGGCTAATACCGATTGGCGATCGCTGCGTTGCCCGTAAGAATAGCCGAAGTTCATCATAAACATCCAAGCGTAGACTTTCAAGCCTCGTTCGTGGGCTTTTTGAATTGCTTCGGCGAGTAAATCTGTATTTTCCGTCCCAGGGGTACGCACCATCGCAGGCCATGCTGTCGGGTTAGCCGATGCGGGTAATAGCACTTGCCCATCCGCAAATGTCTCGATGTAAACGTAGTTATAGCCTCGGCTGACAATCCGATCCATAATCTTGTCTAATACCCCTGGCTGAGTATCGCAGGGATAAAGCCGCAACCAAATCGCTTGATGTTGAGGCGGAGTGCGATCGCGGCACTCTGCTAATTGCTGTGCTTGTTGGTTTATTAGCTGTTTATAGCGGTTTTGCGCCTCTGTGTCACCTTGTAATGCTTTCTGGAGTAAACTTTCTTTCTCTTGCCTTACTGCTTCTGATTCCTGACAGTAGGCAGTTGTTTGGGCTATTACAGGATGGTTTCCCAAGCTCATTACCAGTAAGCTACTCGTAAAGGCGATCGCCGCTAGGTATCGTTGTAATCGGCGCAGTTGCAAGAATTTTAATTGACTTAATTTGCAATCGGACATTCCTAAAAACAAGAAATAGGACAAAAAAAGTCGTAAGTCGTAACTCGTACCTCGTAAGTTAGAAAAATATCTGGATAACCTTAAATAAAGTTGACAAATTATTGACTTAGCTGATTCTATGTTCTAGTTCGCAGAAGATAACTCTTCCACTTACGACTTACGACTTACGACTTACGACTTAGTTTGACGTTAGTATTCGACCTTTGGTTGCTGCCATTACTCAGAATAATTCGGAATTTGTCCCGTGTAATTCGTAATTATTCGGAATTCCTGTCACTGATGTTTCCTTTATCCGTTTCCTGGTAGGCGATCGCCTGCTTTGTTTGTGTAAAAAAATACTGGCAAGCAGTAACCTGCTTGCCACCAGCAAAGATACATATTTCTTAAATATGCCACTAGTAACTAAGCTTAATTTCCCCGAGCAACCGCCATCTCTACTTGTTTGAATTCTAATTCCAGGCGTTGCTTAAGTTTTGCTGGTAGAGGACGGTTAGGATAAGAACTGTAGTGACCAGCCAGGGAATTTAAAGCGGTGCGCATGGTGGTAAAAGAACTTAAACCTGTCAAACTACCATTACGCTGATAGCGGGCAGCGAAATCATTAATTTTTTTGCGGGCTTCTGCTTGGACTTCGCCTTTGTTCGGTGCATCCTGCGGCATTTCGATAGCGTTGCGCAATATACCTATCACATCCAAGGTATCTTGACGATAATCTCCAGAAAGCCCACCGCCACTAGAGCAGCCCATTAAACCAATAACGACTACCAAAACCAGGGCAAGTAGACGTGACCAATAGTGCTTCATATACAATCCATTCACATTCATACTTAAATCACAGTCAATCCTACCGTGGAATGGGATCATCTAAGAAGCCGACTGATAACTGATAACTGATAACTGATAACTGACATGGGTTTACCGCAATTTGTTTTGGCTTCTGCTTCTCCAGCGCGGCGGCGCTTGTTACAAATGGTTGGCATCGAACCATTTGTGCGCGTCAGCAATTTTGATGAGTCTCAAATTCAAACCGAGAATGCAACTGAATTGGTAGAAACTTTAGCGCGTTGTAAAGCGGAAGCGATCGCACCTCAATTTGATTCGGCTTTAATTGTGGGCTGTGATTCTGTCTTGCTGTTAAATGGAGAAATTCATGGTAAACCGGAGAATATAGAAGTCGCGATTGCCCGTTGGCAGCACATGAGCGGTCAAATAGGGGAACTATATACAGGTCATGCTATTATCGACCAGCCACAACAACAAATACTTGTCCGCACTCAAGTCACGCGGGTTTATTTTGCTCAAATGAGCGATCGCGCTATTAGAGCTTACGTTGCTACCGGAGAACCCCTCAAGTGTGCTGGTGCTTTTGCTTTAGAAGGGCGTGGGGGTCTATTTGTCGATAAAATTGAAGGCTGTCACTCAAACGTCATTGGTCTCAGCTTACCCCTACTGCGCCAAATGCTCTTGCAACTCGGTTATGAGGTGACGGATTTTTGGGATAGGTAAGTCAAAAGTCAAAAGTTAAAAGTCAAAACTACATTTGCAAAAGAT
The DNA here is from genome assembly GCF_000817735.3 of Scytonema millei VB511283. Classification (NCBI taxonomy): domain Bacteria; kingdom Bacillati; phylum Cyanobacteriota; class Cyanophyceae; order Nostocales; family Scytonemataceae; genus Scytonema; species Scytonema millei. The sequence continues at coordinate 152,055 of NZ_JTJC03000006.1, forward strand.
TAGTGACTGACAACTAACAACCGACAACCAACAACTACCAATTACCATCCACCTCAAATTGATGCGTGCGTAATACCGCTTCCCCATGATCTGGAACCCAAGCTAACCACTCGTCTTTTCCCACCTGGCACAGGAGCAATGCTTCATCATGACTGTAAGTACTGGGAAGTTCTCGCAACTTGACCCAACCATTGCGTTGACATTGCTCTAATGAATTGTCGTAAATTTTGTTCAACCAGTCCGAATGGGTTCTATCGGCGGTTTTGTGTTGTTTGTGAGAATTTAGTTGCACTGCCTTTGCCCTCTTTACTCAGAAAAGTCGATCGGCAATCTGTAAAAATTGCTTTTCTGTAGTTTATGCTACAGAAAATTCGAGAGAAGCTGCATCTATCGTTGGATAACTTTACGTTTGTTCCAGCCAGATATACGATCGCCTTTTAAGTTCCGAACCACATAGAGTAATAGAATGAGAAGTTGTGAGTGATGAATTTAGCATTCACAGTCCGGTATTGAGTATTTTTCCATGACACCTGCTTCTACACCTTCATTGCGATCGCAACAGCACTATCTAATTCGGCAACTAGCCGACGCGATCGAATCTGTTTGGCAAAACCATTTAGAACTCTCACCCTACGTCATTCCCGCAGAGTTAGGCTATGTTGAAGGCAGATTGGAGGGAGAGAAACTGACAATTGAAAATCGTTGTTACCAAACTCCCCAATTTCGTAAACTACACCTAGAATTGGCGAAAGTGGGAACGAGTCTAGATATTTTGCACTGCGTCATGTTTCCCCGTGTAGAATACGCTCTACCGATGTTTGGCTGTGACTTAGTGGGAGGAAGAGGACAAATTAGTGCTGCGATCGCAGATTTATCGCCTTTAAATCGAAAACGGACTTTACCATCTGCCTATACTGCTGCACTTTCTGCTTTACCAAATCCGAATTTTTCTCAACCCCGCGAACTTCCAGGTTGGGGAGATATCTTTTCGCCATTTTGCACGTTTATTCGTCCTGGTTCTCCAGAGGAAGAAGAGAAATTTCTGGCGATGGTACGAGGATTTTTAGAAATACATTGTACCCGGGCGATCGCATCTCAACCTGTTTCAAAAACGCAACAAGCTGAAATTTTTGCCGCACAACAATATTACTGTACAAAACAGCAGCAAAATGACAAAACCCGTCGAGTGTTAGAAAAAGCCTTTGGCGCAGAGTGGGCAGAACACTATATGACGACGATATTATTTGACTTACCCCCAAACGAGTAAATTGGGATGATATTCGGTAGCTAAGACCTGCATCTATCTGATTAGCAATTCACAAATCAATTAGAAAGGAATAGACATAATCTGATTTATCCATTCTTCAGCTTCAGATGCTTCCCAAATTAGAATAAGAGATTCAATCGCATCACTAATTGACAGATTTTGAGAAATAATTATGACTCCAGTACTAGTTTGTGTAGTAATAAACTTACCAAATTCAATTGACATAGTTTTGCGATCGTGAGTTACGAGTAATCCCTCGTCTCGCGCAGCTATAGCTAATACTTCTTGGTCTGTCTTACCTTCCAAGCCTGCTACATAAGCCGATTGAAAATCAATATTTGTTTCTCTTCGGATTGTGCTAGCCACAATTGCCTGTTTCAAGTCGGCATCTGCTTGAAATCGAATTTTCGTCATGCTTTGCCCTGCTTTTGGGCTTTAGCAGCTATTAGTTTTTGATGCAAAGCTGAATTTCTTTCTCTTAAAGAGAGCCGCAGCTTTTCAAATTCTTCTTCTCCCTTTTCAAGATAGCTATTAATTAGTTTTTGATTAGCAAGGTAAAAAGTAATCGCTCCATAAACCTGCTCTAGTGAGAGCAAAGGGAAGTTTTGGGCAATACTCTCAGGTGATTCTCCAGCTAAAAAAGCATAAACAACTGAATCAAGAGAAATGCGAGTTCCCAAAATCCAGTAACCTTCATCTCGCTGTTCGATATATTGTTTGGTAACAGATGGTGTGTTTTTCATAAATTATCGATTGTTCCTTTGTCTAACAATCCCTTTTACCCGCCACCAGTCATATCTCGAACTCAACCGACCAAGTCTGTACAGTTGAAGTGCAACAGGATTGTTATGCTGCGTCTGTCATTCGTTTTTCTAACAACCTAACATCATTCCCTGAAGATCTCATTAAGTTTGTGCGATATATTTGTGACTGAATCGAATTCTCTAATATATCTTTCTACAACTTGTGGATCGGTGTCTACGCATGAACCCGTACAAACTCCAGTATCAACATCTACTATTCCTACTGATACTTTCTTATTACCGAAAATGACGATATCAGTATTTTCAATACGACTCTTTAACTTAAATTTCTTCTTGCTCAACCTCGTGTTCGCTACCTCATTAATACTCTACCAGCGTCACAATTGGCACGTCGGGCAAATTCTGTCGCCCTGCTAAATCTTGTAACTCGACAACAAACCCAAAACCCACCAACTCGCAGCCGATTTGCTGTACTAACTTCGCCGTCGCACAAGCAGTCCCCCCAGTGGCGATCAAGTCATCTACAATTAACACTCGACTACCAGGCTGTAAGGCATCTTGATGCACTTCTAACTTATCCATGCCATACTCTAGTTCGTATTCAACCGAGTGAACCAAAGAGGGTAACTTCCCAGGTTTACGCACGGGAATGAAGCCAATGCCTAATTTATAAGCCAAAGCTGCACCAATGATAAAGCCGCGTGACTCAATCCCGACAATATATTCAGCATTTAACCCCGCACCATCCAGCTTATCAGCCAGACTATCTATGGCATGGCGCAGTCCTGCGGCATCGCGCAACAAAGTAGTAATATCTCGAAACAAAATACCAGGCTTGGGAAAATCGGGAATATCGCGAATCAGGGACTTGAGATCCATATGTTGTCAGCGAAGATGGCTAAGTATAACGGCAACTATCTATATTGGCAGACTTAGGAAGACTTTGAAAAATCGTACACTAGAATTCCAGATGTTTTAAATTGTTACGCGCGATCGCTAATTTCAAGCGAGAATCAGGGAAACCTTATTATCAGTTATCAGTGACGAGTGGCTGGTGACTAGTGACTAGAATTGCTCCCTTGTCCCCCCTTGTCCCCCTTCTTCCCGACTCCCGACTCCCGACTCCCTTCTATGCTAAAAGTAGACAGTCAGTCGCCAATTTTGCCAATCTAGTGAAGGCTTGTTTTAATTATTTACCCGTATATCTTTGGTTAAGATGAATGTCTCCGCAAGCGCGAATCCGTTAGATAGTTCAACCGTCCCATCCCTCCCCCTGATGCTGGAAAGTTTACCTAACCCACCTGTTGATGAAAGGGCGTGTCCTCAAAGGGTGAGGTTGCAAATTGATTTGATGTTACTGGCGATTGAAGCCCTAGAACTTGGTGGTTCGGAATTATTCTTGGCAATAGCGCAGGAGCTAGAACTACAAGATATTGTCAAAAATCGCGTAAACTTGTGGCGAATGCGCTGTACGAACCCACTCAGGCGATCGCACGCTCGGCGCGATCTCAGTTTGCTAGAAGCTAAAGCACTCGTCGTTATCGCCGCCGATTTAGCCCGCAGGTTGACAGCTGTGATTCGACAGTTGCTATTGACATATCAGCAAATGCGCGATAAGCAAATTCCTCTCGAACAAAATTTACGGTTGTCTAATTATCTCGAAAGGTTTCGATCGCATTTTCGCAGTCGGATGAATCCTCGTCGTTCTGGGGTACTGGCTTACAATTCCCCCGAAAAGTTGGATGAACTAGCACTAACGCTGTTGCAACAATTGCTATTTTGTACGGGGACAGCGGGAATGCAGCGGTTGTGGATCAGTTTGTTTGATGGGGAAGTAGAATGACGACGATTCAGCGCAAGTATAGTCTGCCAAATTGCACGCTAGTTTTAGAAGGATTGAGCGATCGCCCGACCGACTCTCAATCTCTCGATGGGCGACCTGTACTCACAATTTTGACCTATGTTGAGTGCCAACTGATTCAGGCAAAACAAACCTTGACTGGTGGTAGAGATTTTTTTGAAAGTTTGGTGACAGCTGTTAGCGGTTACGCCCAAGAATTTTTGAGTCACGTCACGCACCCAGAAGCGCACAACAAAGAATCTAGCTTGGTACATCTGCAAAAAATCGATCGCGATCGTCATCGTTTGATCGTCCAGCCAGAAAGTCATAAAGAATCAGAGGCAAATAGCCACACCGAAAGCACGACGCAGGAAGTCGAGCTGACAACAGTACAGTTATTTGACTTAGTAGAGGCAATCGATCAGTTTTTTGCTGACACTCAAACCTTACCAGATTTAACGCTGCAACTAGCTCCAGTTTCGCGGCGCTACGTGCGATCGGGACAGCAGTTAGTTAAGCAAGCCGTACCCGCCACCGTAGGCGCATCGGGATTAGCCCTAGCTGCGATCGCCTTTTTCTTAATTCCCATTCCCGAAGCTGTCCGCCGTCCTACAGAACCCACATCTCCATCCGCCCAATCTACCAACATTGCTAACGCACCACCCATCACCGACCCGTTGCAATTGGTGCAATTACAGCAAAAACTCACCGACCAACTCCGACCGGCGTGGAAGCCTAACGTAGCCCTCGGTCAAGATTTAGTCTACCGTGTCGGCGTGGCTGCTAATGGAGCTATTAAAGGCTATGTTGCGACTAACGACGTATCCAACGGGCAGGTTCAACAAACTCCCCTCCCTCGCCTGTTGTCTCAACCTGTTGCTAGTAGTGCTGTGACACCAGAATCCTTGGCTCAGTTTCAAGTCACCTTTACACCTAAGGGAGAAGTACAAGTTAAGCCTTGGGAAGCAAAGAAATGAGATAATTAAGTCGTAAGTCGTAAGTCAGAAGTTGGCATTTCACATCTTGCCAACTACCAATTACCAACTACCAATTACCATTGTTTATGAATACTGTGGTATTGAATTTAGAACCAATTATTCATTTGACTCAGGAACAGTTTTATCAACTCTGCATGGCAAATCGCGAGTTGAATTTAGAGCTTAATGCCAAAGGAGATTTAATTATTGTGCCACCCGTAGGAGGAGAAAGCGGTAATCAGGAAGCAGGATTGATTACAGATTTGGAAATTTGGAATCGTCAAACCAAGTCAGGAAAAGTCTTCAGTTCTTCGACAATTTTTCGCCTCCCCAATGGTGCTAACCGCTCTCCTGATGCAGCTTGGATAGGATTGAAACGATGGGAGGCTTTGACTCAAGAGGAACGAGAAAAGTTTCCTCCCATCTGTCCAGATTTTGCAATTGAATTGCGCTCTTGCACCGATACGCTGAAACCATTGCAAGAGAAAATGCAAGAATATTTAGCTAATGGTTTGCGTTTGGGTTGGTTAATTAATCCTCAAAACAGCCAAGTAGAAATTTATCGACCGAACCAGTCTGTAGAAGTCATATCTTTACCTGCTGTTCTTTCTGGAGAAGATATTTTACCTGGATTTGAATTACCTCTCTAAGTAGGGCGATCGCTACCTTCTCATATACGATCTAAAACCCTAAAACCTAAACTTGTCCAACCAGCCTTACCAGCCAAACGACAACAGCTACAGCGATCGATAATGGTGTCAGCCAATCGCCCCACTGCACGTACAAAGTCTTAGTTTGACGGCGATAAATAGTTTCGGCATGGGTTTCATAAGTATCGTGTCCCGATATCCAAACAGTTTTACCGTGAGGATCGACAAAAGCAGAATATCCGGTATTGACGGCACGCACAGCCCAGCGATCGGTTTCAATTGCTCGCATGATATCTAAAGCATGGTGCTGAGCTGGCATCGCAGCACTGTAATGAGCATCGTTGGAAGGACTGAGGATAAATTGCCCTCCAGCAGCAGCTTGATAGCGAAATCGTTCGGGAAAGGCAGATTCGTAACAAATCCCTACAATTGCTCGACCGAAAGGAGTATCGAATAATTGATTTGGCGCACCTGCTAGTTGATGCTCGTCAAGGGGTGAGAGTCGAGAAATAATTCCACCTAAAATTTCTTGAAACGGAACGTATTCGCCAATTGGCACTAATTTTGATTTGTCGTAACGACTAAAAATCTGTCCGTTACTCAGTAGGGTGAAAATACTGTTTGTATAGCCTCCTTCTTTATCGCCAAACAATCCCAACCAAGCAACTACACCTCTTTCTTTAACCGCTGAGTAAAAAGAAGTGCGTTGAACGTCATGCCAGCGAAAAGGTAAAGCTCCTTCTGGGGTTAAAACTGCATCTACCCCACGATCTGCTAGAGTTTGGTAGCCGGTAGTATAACCTTCGATCGCCTTCCGAAAGCCTTCGGGATAAAGTTTGATTTTGTTAGGGACGTTACCCTGGACAATTCCAACTCTAAGAGCTGTATCTGGTGGTTGAGCTAAGGGGCTGCTGTACAAGCTGTAGCCCAAAAGGTGTAATAGAAGGCAAAAGGTAAAAGGCAAAAGGCATAAAACGAGAGTCTTCCGACTCCCCTGGACGGGCGCACGGCTGTGCGCCCCTACGACGGCAATCCAAGCTTCGGCAAACAATCCATTGACAGCTACGATCGCAGCCGTAACAGCACTCGCTCCAGAAAGTTGACCGAGATGGAGAATGGGCAGATTGTGAGGACTTTGGGTGTAGGAAAGCGAAGACCACCACAAGGGTCCAGCACTCCACAGGCTTTCTAAGCCACACCAAAAGGCGACACCGATTGAGAGGCGGATAAGATGAATTGGAATTTTGTCACGCAAAGGCGCAAAGGCGCAAAGGGTTTTTTGTGCTTTTACGTTTGGGAGTGGAGATTTGAAAGTGGGAATTTTCCAATTTAGGAGCGCTCTCATGCTAATGCTCCAGGTAGCGACGAGGGCGACTCCCCAGAGGGTGATGAAGATCCAGCAGAAAAGGGCGATCGCCAGACTACTCAACCACGGTACACCCATCCAAGTCATAGGATGAATGCCCGTAATCCAAAATAAAGCGACACCGTGATAGCCAATTCCCCAAAGGAGGGGTAAGGAGTGAGGAGCGAGGAGTGAGGAATGTTTGGGGGTTGTAACTACCAATACCCACAGAGGAGCTAAGGCAATCCAGGCAAGATACCAAGCTCCTACGGGGGCAACACTCAGCCCCATTAAGATCCCACTGACAAGAGCAATAAGGAGCGAAGAACGAGAGGTGAGATTCCCCTCACTCCTCACTCCTCGCTCCTCGCTCCTCTTAACACGCAGCCGCTTCATCACTGACATCAGATGGAACTAGAGCTACAGCCGCGATCGCATCGTCTTCGTCCAAGCGTTGTACTCTTACGCCTGTCGCACTGCGAGATTGACGGGGGATCGCATCGGTGGATTGACGAATGATAATGCCGCGAGTCGTGATTAACATCAATTCATCGCCTGCATTCACCACCATCAAGGCTGCTAGTTTGTCTTTAAATTTGCGATTTTGCTTGAATTTCGTTGCAATCTTGCCTTTGGTGGCGCGATTGTACAACTTGAATTGGGAGACGGGAACGCGCTTGCCATAGCCTGCCATTGTCACGATTAAAACCCAAGGACCCTCGCCAGCATTCGCTATTTCGCCATTTTCCTCGGTTTCGGTTTCGACGATTTCGGTTTCTTCGACTTCGGCTTCAGCGGGATCGGCTTCTTCCATGTGCGAAGCAGCGAGTACGGCACTGGCAATGATATCCATGCCGATTAGTTCGTCTCCCTCCTTCAGTTTCATGGCTTTTACGCCACGAGTGGCTCTACCCAAAGGACGCAATTGTTCGTGGCTGGTTCTAAAGTGAATTGCCATGCCGAAGCGAGAACCGATGATAATACTATCTTCGACTCGCGCCCTACGCACCCAACGCAATTGATCGCCCTCTTCTAAGGAGATTGCAATCAGTCCGTTTGCCCGAATATTGGTGAAAGCTGCGAGTTCGGTTTTCTTGATGTAACCGCCTTTAGTTAGCATCACCAGATATTCATCGCTGCTAAATTCGCTGACTGGAACGATGGAAGTAATCCTTTCTTCTTTGGGGATCGGTAGCATTTGCACGATCGGTACACCCCGACTGGTACGCGATCCCACGGGAATTTGATAGGCTTTGAGCGAGTAGACGACACCGCGATCGCTGAAGAATAAAACGCTGTCGTGGTCGCAGCAGGTAAGGAAGTGATCGACACCATCATCCTCTTTCATTCGCGTCCCCGATTTACCCCGCGTGGCTCGACTTTGAGCTTCAAAGGTATCTAAGGGCATCCGCTTGATGTAGCCTTGTTCCGTCAACAGAATTACTGCTTTCTCGTTGGCGATTAAGTCAATCGCATCGAATTCCCCTTCAGCAGGTTCGATTTCCGTGCGGCGAGGGGTGGCGTGGGCTTGTTTGATTTGGGTGATTTCAGTTTCGATGATTTCTAAAATCCGTTCCCGTCGTGCCAAGATATCTTGTAAATCGGCAATCTGGACTTGTAAATCTTCGTGTTCTTGACGAATTTTCTCTGCTTCTAGTGCTGTCAGTCGCCGCAACTGCATTTGTAAAATTGCATCGGCTTGGGCTTCCGATAGTCCATGAGTATCGATTAATTGCTGTTTTGCCGTAGTTGTATCGGCAGCACTGCGGATTGCAGCAATGATCTCGTCTAGGTTGAGTAAGGCAATCAGTAACCCTTGCAGGATATGATCCCGTTCTTCAGCTTTCCTCAGTTCGTAGCGGGTGCGGCGGGTAATCGACTCGACGCGGAACTCTAAGAAGACGTGAAGAAACTGTTTTAAAGTCAATAGCTGGGGTTCGTTGTTGACCAACGCCAGCATATTCGCGCCAAAGTTAGCTTGAAGCGGAGTTTGCTTGTAAAGGTTGTTGAGGACGACACGGGGATAGGCATCGCGCTTGAGTTCGATCACAACTCTCATGCCATCGCGATCGCTTTCATCCCGAATATCGGCAATGCCTTCAATTCGCTTGTCGTTAACGAGTTCGGCAATTTTTTCAATTAAGGCTGCTTTGTTAGTTTGGTAAGGCAGTTGAGTAATAATAATTGCTTCTCGTTCCGGTCGTCCTCGTTGTTCGACCGTTTCGATCTCCGCCACGCCGCGCATCGTAATCGAACCGCGACCGGTGGTAAACGCTTCGTGAATCCCCGACGTTCCCAAGATTTTTCCCCCCGTAGGGAAGTCGGGACCAGGGATATATTGCATCAACTGGCGATCGCTAATTTCTGGATTGTGGATCAGCGCCACTACACCGTCGATCAACTCGCCTAAGTTATGCGGCGGAATGTTTGTCGCCATCCCCACGGCAATTCCCGAAGACCCGTTGAGCAACAGTTGGGGAATTCTCGCAGGTAAAACAATCGGTTCCTGCTGGGAACCGTCGAAGTTGTCGATAAAGTCTACAGTTTCGGCTTCAATGTCCTGCAACAAAGCATTTTCAGTTAATGCCTGCAAGCGACATTCGGTGTAACGCATTGCCGCTGGGGGATCGTTATCCACCGAGCCAAAGTTACCATGCCCTGCAATCAGGGGCGATCGCATGGAGAAATCCTGCGCCATCCGTACCAAGGCATCATACACAGCCGTATCGCCGTGGGGATGATATTTACCTAGTACCTCCCCCACAACACGGGCGCATTTACGGAACGGACGGTCTGCCGTTAATCCCAACTCATGCATGGCGTAAAGAATTCGGCGATGCACGGGTTTCAGACCATCCCTGGCATCTGGTAGCGCCCTACCTACAATTACGCTCATGGCGTATTCCAGGTAAGACCGCGACATTTCGTTCCGCAGATCGGTTGGAATGATGGTCATATCTTTGCAAAAAACTCCAAATTTGTCGATTTTCAGCAGATAATGCCCAAGATGTTGCTAAATCTTCGGTTTAGCTGCCAAAAAGCTGTAAATTATATCAAAATTTTATCATATTTTGCTAGGGATTGGTTGGTCATTGGTTGACAGTTGACGGTTGATGGTTAACTGTCAACTGTCAACTAAATTTAAGTCTCAAGATAGTGTGGGTGAAAGGGCGATCGCTTTTAGGCTGGGGCGTGTAGAGGTGAGAATTAGATATGAGCAGTGAAACGGCTCCAGATCGAGCAGAAAAGCAAAATCCCCCAGGAGATCCATCGCAACTCGATCCAGAGGTACTGGACAAGATTAAACATCCGCCTTCGATACACGACCAAATGAAGCAACTCAGTCCTGAAGAATTACGGGCAAATCAAGCTGTATCGCCAGAAATGCTTAATAGTGGCGAAGATTTGCGCGATGACATTATGCCCACAGATGAGCCTGAAGAGAGTGACTAGTGGTTAGTGACTAGTGGTTAGTCTCTTTTCTAGTCACCAGCCACCAGCCACTTTGACAAATGACAACCACAACGCGCTAATCTGATGAATCAATAAGGATTGCTAGAGATATGCTGGCTGTCATCTATTCTGACGAGTTTCTCGAACACAAAACGGGACGATTTCACCCAGAAAAACCAGAACGCATCAGCGCGATCGCATCTGCTTTACAAGATACAAGTTTTGCTCACCAATTAGAATGGCGATCGCCTGTTACAGATTCTCAAAGGGCGATCGCGTGGTTGAAAAAAGTCCATTCACCCCATCACATCCAATCTGTTCGAGAACTCGCCACTCAAGGCGGTGGCTATTTAGATCTCGATACTCCTGTATCTCCCCGCAGCTACGATGTAGCGCTACTAGCAGTCAATGCTTGGTTGGACGGGATCGATTACACGTTGGCGACAAATAACCCTGCTTTTGTCCTCTCTCGTCCGCCTGGACATCATGCCGAAAGCGATCGCGGCATGGGATTTTGTTTATTTTCTAATGCGGCGATCGCTGCCCATTATGCCTTAGAACAGCCCAACATCAACCGCGTGGCAATTTTGGACTGGGACGTACACCACGGTAACGGAACTCAGGCGATCGTCGAGCATCACCCCCAAATTGCTTTTTGTTCCTTACATCAGTCTCCCTGCTATCCTGGCACTGGTGCAGCCGCCGAAACAGGCGCGTACAACAACGTCCTCAACCTACCCCTTCCCCCAGGTAGCACGATTGCTGACTACCAACCAGTGTTTGAAACTCAAGTGATGCCATTTTTAACTCAGTTTCAACCCGATCTGCTGATTGTCAGCGCTGGATACGACGCTAATGCCGCCGATCCTCTAGCAGAAATGTACCTGCAACCGCAAGATTACGGATTATTTACGGAATTTTGTCTGAAGATTACTCACCGGATTGTCTTCGGTCTAGAAGGAGGTTACGATCTCCCTGCCCTGTCTCAATCTGTAGTAGCTACAATCGAACGGTGTGTTTTTTAGGGAGCCGGGAGTCGGGAGTCGGAATTAACTAGTCACTAGCCACTAGCCACTGTCAGCTTCCCTCCGTACAATCACAGAGGTGGTATCTAAAAAGAAAATTAATTACAGTAATCTCTCGGTGGAACTCTCACCCAGACAGATGGGTAAATAGAAATGTCAATCGCATCAACTCCTAAGTTGAGCCAAAGCAAGTAAAAATGACTACGTACATTTTTTTCGATACAGCCTTACGCATTTTTGTCAACGCTTATCTGGTTTCTGTAGTACTGCTTTTATCGGCTTCTGTCATTGGATTAGCAGTTATCGAATCAATTGAAAAAGAGCCTCATCCATTCCTTAAGTCAAGATAATCTCTTCCCAGCAGGGGTGTAATGGCTGTATAGTATTCGTCTGATGCGATCGAGTTGGGATCGGCGCAGACACTTACAAAAAGGCTTCGACTCGATCGCCAGAATTAAGCACGTTTGTGACTCAAGAGCTTGTAAAAGCTCTTCTATGCTGCAACTAACTCGGCGATTTTCGCTTGAGCGTTGGCAATCGATTGAGCCAAACTCGTGCCACCAAACTCATCATTCTCGACAGAAATAAAACTGATGTCGGTGATGCCAAGAAACCCAAATATTGTTCTTAAATAAGGGTCTTGATAATTCAGCTTTTCATTACGTTCGCCACTTCCAAAGCCAGAATCACCTCGCGCCGTAATGATAAACATTTTCTTACCTAGTACTAGTGGTTTGTAAGGATTTGTTGCATCCTCTGGTTCAAACACAAATGTTCGTCTGGGGCGGACAATTTGGTCGATATAAGCCTTGAACGTACTGGGAACGCAAAAGTTGTACATGGGAATGCCAATGATATAGAGATCGGCAGCTAAGAATTCATCCACCAAGCGATCGCTAATTTGAATTGCCTCTTGTAGTTCAGGGGTTCGTTGTTCTGGTGGTGTAAAAGCAGCAGCAATCCACGGTTCGTCAACATGAGGAACGGGATTGCGACCGACATCTCGATAAGTGACGATATCAGATGGATGAGTTTGCTTCCAGGTTTCAACGAATTCTCTGGTGAGCCTGCGAGAATGGGTTAGCGAAGCTTAACGAAGTTATCGCTCTCCTCTCGGACTGGAATCAATGTGTAGAATACGTGCCATTAGACTGTCTCCTAATGCTTTATTGCTGTAGTAGTTGGTCGTACCCTACAATTTAGCCAAGTTGAAAATTCTGGACTACTCAAACCTTGCGCGACTATCACAATCTTGCGGCGACTTTGAATCAGTTATCAGTTATCAGTGACCAGTGACCGATAATTGAAGGTGTAAGAGATTGGGTAACTAGATGCAAGGTTTAGAGATACCACTGGCGCAGACGGTTCAGCTTAACACCGATCTATATCCGCCAATCTATTCCAGTCAAGCGTATGGTTGGAAAAATATTTTGGTTGAGGAATTTCGATATCCTCCAGGGCAAGAAACCTATCAAAATTTAACTAGTCATACCCTTTGTGTATCTTTAAATCGTCGTCCGTCCCGTCTGTCACTAACACTTGGAGATCGTCGTCATAGCGGTCTTTTCAGCCAAGGCGATATTTCTATTACGCCTGCTGAAGCCGTGCTAATCTGTCAGGGAAATGACGAAGACAGAATTTTAAGAATTCAGCTAGCGTCTCAGTTTTTCCAACAGGTTGCCCAAGATACACTTAAGCTCGATCCCGATCGCGTTGAGCTATTGCCTGAGTTCCGCGCTCGAAATCCTCAGATCGAACAAATTAGCATGATGTTGCTTGCCGAACTTACAACTGGGGGACTGGCAGGAACACTTTATGTTGAGTCGCTGACAAATGTATTAGCCGTGCATTTACTCAGAAATTACGTGGCTGTCGAGCGTAATCTAGCTCTATATGATGGGGGATTGAGCGATCGCCAACTGCTAAAAGTCGCGGACTACATTAATGCTCATTTGGCTGACGATATTGCCTTATCGGATTTAGCTCAATTACTCGGTATGAGTCCATTTCATTTCAGCCGCCTCTTCAAGCGATCGATACAAGTTACCCCTCACCAATACGTGCTTCAGCAACGGGTGGAACAAGCAAAGCAGTTACTCAAACAAACCGAACTATCCATTATGGACATTGCTTTGCTGTGTGGTTTCAGCAGTCACAGTCATTTAGGCAAATGGTTTCGGCAACAAACAGGAGTCACTCCTAAAATGTACCGCATCAATTTTCGTTGAAGCTTGGACAAACCAATTTCGCAGCTACACAAATTAATCATCTATCTTAGGGTCTATTTGTCTCCTAATTTGGATATACTTAGCAAAACCATCAGCACGTTTTTGCTCGGTTTAGCTTCAGCTCTATATCCCAGGAAGTCAAATGCTCGATCGCAACCCTTTACAATTGGAAACAGAAATTGCCAGAATTGCTAGAGTCATGATGAGTCGTAATTCAGAGATTGGTAGCGATATCATTAGCGATTTGAGAACAAAACTGACAAGTGAAGAATTAGCTGGTTTGTTGCTTGTCGGTATTGAGCGTATCCTCTGGTTTGATGTCGATGCAGTTTTCTGGACTATAGAACAGATGATTCCTGCCGATCTGATGCAGGAAATTAGAAAAATTACTAATTTAGCGTTTTACAAGCAGCTTATTAACCAAAAATTTATTCCTGGTGTAGACTTTAGCATTGATGCCGATGGCAAACTGTTACTGAATCACAAGGCAAAAGCAGCTTTAGTGAAAAGTAAGGGATAAGGGTTAGGGAAGAAGTCAAAAGCCAAAAGCTAAAAGTCAAAATTTGCCTACACCCCCTATAACCTTTCCCAACTTACAACTTACGACTTACGACTTACGACTTCTCCAACATGTCTTTCCACGCCACTCTCGATCGCCTCGTTACTCTCTTAGCTGCTAAGCCACAACATCTTGATGACAATGCATTAGCTTCAACTTGTACGGGAATTAACACCGATACGCGCAGCCTCAAGCCTGGTGATATATTTGTGGCTTTGCGCGGGGAAAAGTTCGACGGACATGAATTCGTTGCCACGGCAATTGAAAAAGGTGCGATCGCGGCAATTGTTGACGGACACTATCAAGGGGATTTACCTATATTGCAGGTACGAGATACTCTCCAGGCGTATCAACAAATTGCCTCTTGGTGGCGCAGTCAGTTTCATATTCCCGTCATTGGCGTAACTGGCTCTGTCGGTAAAACCACCACTAAGGAGTTAATTGCGGCTGTCTTGGGAACTCAGGGCAACGTCTTGAAAACTCATGCAAATTTCAACAACGAAATCGGCGTACCCAAAACATTGCTAGGACTAGATGCCGAGCATGATTTTGCCGTGATTGAAATGGCAATGCGAGGAAAAGGCGAAATTGCCCTACTAACTCAAATTGCTCGTCCTACTATTGGTGTCATTACTAATGTCGGCACGGCACATATCGAACGCTTGGGTTCTGAAGAGGCGATCGCCCGGGCAAAATGCGAATTATTAGCTGAAATGCCTCAAGATAGCGTGGCAATTCTCAACTACGATAATTCTCGCTTAATTTCTATTGCTAACATCGTATGGCAGGAAAAAACTGTGACTTACGGTTTAGAAGGGGGAGATGTTCGAGGGGAATTACTCGATTCTCAAACTTTAAAAGTAGCAGGATTAGAGTTACCTTTACCCTTGCCTGGACGACACAATGCCGTCAACTTTTTGGCAGCTCTGGCAGTAGCTCAAGTGTTACAGATCGATTGGTCGGTGCTAAAAGCAGGTTTAACTGTCGATATGCCATCAGGGCGATCGCAACGTTATGAATTAGCAAATGACGTGGTAATCTTAGATGAGAGTTATAATGCTGCACCAGAAGCTATGCTGGCAGCGTTACAACTATTAGCGCAGACACCAGGAAAGCGACACATCGCAGTGTTGGGTGCGATGAAAGAATTAGGAGAGCGATCGCGAGAATTACATCAAAAAGTCGGGGCAATGGCACGGCAGTTGAATTTAGATTTACTGCTGGTTTTGGTAGACAGTACGGATGCAGAAGCGATCGCGCAGAGTGCGGCGGGTATACCTGTAGAATGTTTTGCTACTCATGCAGAATTAGTTGAGCGGTTAAAGATAGGAGTGAAAGCAGGCGATCGCATTTTATTTAAAGCCGCGCATTCCGTAGGTTTGGATCGGGTGGTAGAACAATTTCGAGCGGAGTTTTGCACCTGAAATCTGAGATCTCGATCCCCCAACCCCCTTCAAAAGGGGGCTGCTAGTTTCTCTTTTTTTAGAGATGCTTCCGTAAATTGTCGCGCTTGGCTATCCAATTTGAATAGAGGCAAAAGTTCCCCCCTTTTTTAAGGGGGGTTAGGGGGGATCTTGTCTCAGCTAAAAAGTCAATGGTTAAAGTGCTTCACTCGATAAAAATGGCTCAAATTGACAATATGCTTCGTAATTACGAAAATGTCGGGCATAGATTTCCGTAATGTCGCCAAAATCATCGTACAAAACTGAATTTACATCAATTATCTGCTTGCAAGTCCAAGTAATAGTGTCTTTGTCCTGATTTTGATAGCTGCATTCTTGCTGGTGGCTGTAGAGTAAAGCCTTTTCTCTAGCTTCCTCTAAAGAATTGGCTTGAATGAGTATAAAACATTCCTCGTATAAAGGGCAATCGTTTGGCACACTTGATGATGATTCAAATAGAACCACAGCAACGTACAAAGACGCTTCTCCGCTATTGCTATCAACTCTCATAAACATCTCGCGTCATCCTTTCCAACCAAACAATGACATAATGTTAGTATTAATTAATACTTTGCAATTCAGTAATAACTCTATTATTTAATGCGATCGCCGATTATACAAAAGCCATTCAACTCGCTCCAGAATCGGCTACTACAACATATGCTAAAAGAGCTATGGCAAGCGATCGCATTGGTGACAAAAAAGGTACAGCCGCAGATCGAAAAGCAGCCGCTAGCTTACCTCCAGAATCAGAACAGCGCGTGTTTCAAACCATAGGTTTTAGATCTAGACAATGCGAAGATAAATCTCATTCTTTCCTGCCATAGTTGTTGTGTGAAATGAGGCGATCTCTTCTCTTAAATCATATATAGCTATTCTCAATTAAATGAGCTACATAAATCTGTAGGGGCGCACGGCTGTGCGCCCCTACAGAGGCATCTCAACTACATAGGAAACGCTATACATCAAGCAAATTTGGTTTGACGATCTAATAAGACAATAAAATGGCGGCGGGGGCGATCGATAATGCCTTCTTGTTCGAGCTGAGATAGCAGGCGCGTCACCGATACGCGAGTCATACCAATAAATTCTGCAATTTCTTGATGAGTCAGGCGCAAGTCAATTAACCGTCCGCGTTCCACAGGACGGGCAAACTTACGCGCTAACCACAGTAGCGTTTGTAGCAAGCGATCGCGGGCATTAGTTTGGCGAATAATACTCAGTAATTCTTCTGCTTGCTGTACGTGCTGACAAATTGCCCCCAATACCCGTTCTGTTTGATACGAGGAAACGTAGCTGACTTCTACACTCGTAATGCACTCAACTTGATAAGGTTGGATATTCGACAAAGGCTGACCGACAACATCACCTGTACCCCAATACCCTAATGTCATTACTGTTCCCTCCTCACTCCAAGTGACAGTGCGAACTACTCCCCGCTCGATATGCAACAGCACTTCCGATTTTAGAGGAATTGAGTCATGACGCTTGAAGGTCTGCTGAGATAAATTCTCAGCTATGGCGATCGTGGACAAGAGAGATGACATAAGCAGTTCCAGGTGTAGATTTCAAAGTTCAGGTATGGTAGATGGCATTATTAGCGAGCGTAATATATATTTTCTCAATGGATTTGGTAGATTTGTACATGTGTGGAAGTTAGAAGAACGAGAGTTGCCTCACAAGAGAGTATAAAGTCATTCAAATTTTGTTGCAAGTTAATTGAGAAAATCTATCATTTATCTTGAGGAAGCTGAGGAAAGTTTCTTCTCCTTTGGTTTATCTTTCTTGGCTAGTTATTTCTAGGGTAGAAATACCCAAAATATACTGAAAAAAATGTACTCCTTGTCAAATGACGAGCTGTCACAGTTGTCAGTTATCAGTTATCAGTTATCAGTTTTACCAACGTGCGCCCATCGGGGCTGAATGCCACAGCCCAAACTTACGATCGCGTTCTACTTACCATTCATCCGATATATCTTTATAAACGATATAAACGAATCGAATACCAACTACCAATGACCAACGACCAAATTCAAATCGGAATAGTAGGTACTGGCTATGCAGCGAAGTTAAGAGCAGAATCTTTTGGACGAGACGAGCGATCGCGTGTCGTTGCAATTACTGGGCATACTCCTGAAAAGACAGCAACCTTTAGTCAGACGTATCAAGCCCAAGCAGTTGATTCTTGGCAACAGTTGGTAGCACGGGAAGATATCGATCTCGTTGTTATCTGTACGATTAACTCAGATCATGGAGCGATCGCCAAAGCTGCTTTACAAAGCCACAAGCACGTCGTTGTAGAATATCCCTTGGCTTTGGATGTGGCGGAAGCAGAGGAAATTATCGCTCTAGCTAAAAGTCAAAATAGACTTTTGCACGTCGAACATATTGAGTTGCTCGGTGGCTTACACCAAGCCCTAAAACAATATTTACCACAAGTTGGTAGCCCGTTCTACGCCCGTTACAGCACGATGAATCCCCAACGCCCCGCGCCGCGACGTTGGACTTACAATCAAGAGATGTTTGGCTTTCCTCTATGTGGAGCGCTATCGAGAATCCATCGCCTTACAGATTTATTCGGTACGGTTGAGACTATCAGTTGTCAAAATCGTTATTGGGGTACAGATCCCGAGTCATTTTTTCAAGTGTGTTTGTGTACGGCACAAATTCGATTTACTAGCGGAGCGATTGCCGAAGTTAGTTATGGTAAAGGGGAAACTTTGTGGCAAAACGAGCGCAAATTTGAGGTTCACGCTGACCGAGGTGGTTTGATTTTTGATAAGGATGATGGTGTTTTAATTCAAGTAGAGGAAACAACAAAAATTGAAGTTGGTTCGCGACGTGGATTATTTGCTAAAGATACAGGTATGGTATTAGACCATTTACAGACAGGTGCGCCTTTGTACGTGTCTCCACATGAAAGTTTGTATGCTCTGAAAGTTGCAGATGCAGCGCGGCGCTCGGCTCAGATGAAGGAGACGATTGCGATGTAGGAGTGGGTTTGCTAAAAATGATGTCACGCAAAGTCGCAGAGGCGCAAAGAAGAGTGCTGAAGGTCTTTTGCGGGAGATTCTAAAGATTTAATTAAGGAATTGGTAGAAAAGCGATCGCTGATTTAATGCTGTTGTATCTGATGGGAGTCTTTGAAAGTGACAGCAATGCGATCGCTGCTACAAGTTTTTCAAAGTCGCAAGATGGCGGCTTTACTACTGCTAGGTTTTGCTTCGGGTTTGCCTTTGTTTTTAACGAGTCGAACTCTGCAAATCTGGATGAAGGAGGCAAATATTGATTTAGGGGTTATTGGCTGGTTCAGCTTGGTGGCTTTGCCCTATTCTTTAAAGTTTTTGTGGTCGCCTGTATTGGATCGGTTTGTACCCCCTTTTTTGGGGCGTAGGCGGGGGTGGTTGGCGATAACTCAAGTTGGGTTAATTGTAGCGATCGCAGCTTTAGCGTTACAACAACCTGCCCAGGATGTACGAGTATTAAATTTATTGGCAATTACTGCTTTAATTGTGTCTTTTTTCAGTGCGACTCAAGATATCGTCGGTGATGCTTATCGGACTGATGTTCTGAAGCCACAGGAATTAGAAACTGGGGCATCTGTTTGGGTACTTGGCTATCGCATGGCTTTGTTAGTCACGAGTTTTTTAGCTTTAGTTTTAGCCGATTATTTACCTTGGCAAGTCGTGTATTTGTTAATGGCTGCTTTGATGGGAGTCGGACTATTTACAACTTTTTGGTCGCCCCAACCAGAAACCGATATTTTAGAGGAGCGATCGCCTCCTACGGTTAAAGATCTAGTTTTCTTAATTGGAGGAGGCTTATTAATTTCAGGACTCCTCTTAGCAGTAGGGATGGGTTATCTACCTTTGCCGATCTTCTATTGGATAGTCGCAGCCCTAATTGTTGCGTGGTTAGCTACCTCATTTTTATTGCCAACAAAATCTAGGGAAATAGCCACAGAGCGATCGCCACAAACATTACAAGAGGCAGTTTATTTGCCCTTCCAAGAATTTTTTCAGCGTCAAGGAATTGGGGCAGGAATTCTAATTCTACTATTTATCTTGCTTTATAAGTTAGGAGATGCCTTAGTGGGAAATATGGCAAATCCATTTTTAGTAGATTTAGGTTTTAGTAAAAGCGCAATTGGCGCAATTCAAGGAGGAATGGGCTTTTTAGCCACAACTGTAGGAGTATTAATCGGTGGCGTAATTTTAACCAAAATTGGAATAAATCGTGCCTTATGGGGATTTGGAATTCTGCAACTGATGAGTAATTTAGGCTATTATGCCCTAGCGATCGCGGGAAAAAATAGCTCGTTACTAGTCATAGCAATTAACATCGAAAATTTCTGTGCTGGCTTAGTCACAGTCGTAACTGTTGCCTACTTAATGAGCCTGTGCGATCGCCGCTTTACCACAACTCAATTTGCCTTATTTTCGAGTTTAATGGCAATGAGTAGAGATATTTTAGCTGGACCTGCTGGTGAAATTGCCAAAGCAACAGGTTGGGCAACATTCTTTTTACTGACAATAGTTGCTGCCATACCAGGACTGTTACTTTTACCTATCGTTGCCCCTTGGAACTCGAAGTATATATTACCCAGACCAGGACTCGATGAAGAAGACTGGCAACAGTTGTAGGATGGAATAGTTGACAGTTAACCGTTAACTGTCAACTGTCAACTGTCAACTATCAAGTCTCAAAATGGCTATCTTCCGTCAATACATTGCCCCGCTATTAGTCGTACTCGTATTCTTAATTGCTTTGGTTGCAGTCAGCGCCCGCATATTCATTCCGGCTGATATGGCTGCACCCGCACCTACCGAAGAAGTCAGTCCTCAACTAGATAACGCTCAAGTTAATTTATCAGGAGCGATCGCCATTAGACTGGAATGCGTTAGCGAAGCGCGAGGGTAGTTATCGCACCTCACATACTTTGAAGTGACTCAACAGCTACTACCAGACTACTCGATTTGTCCCGGCACGAATCAGGATCGATCGCTACTGATCCAATTCATGCAGGAGAGTTATCGAGAAATCTTTCCCGAACAAAACTTTGCTCATCTCACCCGCACCGTCGAGCAATATTTTTCTAGAGATACACCCCTGTGGTGGGTAGAGGAAAGTCAAAATTCAAAATTCAAAATTCAAAATTCAAAATTTCCCGACTCCCCTGTACGGGCGGGTTTTGAGCAAAGATCTATTGATGTAAGCCGTGAATCTTTTGATAAACCCGCCCCTACGACTCCCGACTCCCGCCAAAAAGTTGCTTGCTTGTGGGTAGGAAATGCCGTAGATCAAGTCAAGGGCGATCGCCATACATATATATTCTTACTCTACGTCAAACCAGAACATAGACAACGAGGTATCGGTAAAGCATTGATGAGATATCTCGAAGATTGGGCGCGGACAAAAGGCGATCGGCAAATTGGTTTACAAGTCTTTCAATCTAATACCCTAGCCTTAGACTTATATCACAAACTAGGCTATCAAATTCAGTCCCACTGGATGATCAAAACCCTAGAGGAAGGGAGCAGGGAGCAGGGAACAGGGAGCAGGGAAGAATAACCAAATACCAATACCCATGACTCATTACCACCTCTGCGATCGATAATTCTTGTCAATCTCACACCAGCCAGATCCTCAAACTGCCATACACCCTTTAACCTAGTAAAAGCCGTATTACTAAAAAACCTCATGGTAGAAGCAATTCTAGAGCGATCGCGCCAACTCAAACAAGACTTAACCGATTTCGTCCTCGATGCAGAAGGAGAACTCGCTGAGGCTTTAGAGGCTTATGCTGCTGCCAATGCGCGTAAAGATCGCTATGATGCGGTTCAGCAAGAAATAGTCGTCGATACGTTTATTACTGAAGGACAGGTTGGCGACAAAACACCGATAGACTTATTGATCGAAAACCAACCTGAGTTGACTAAGAGCGATCGCCAATTGCTAAATAGTTGGAAACGTAGTTTTATCGGCTTATTTACTATTACTAAAATTCTACCTGATGGTTTGGAATTGATGAACTGGCTGACAGCAAAACACTACATTGTGAAGCCAAACGACGAGAAAACATTACAAGAGATGTCTCGGTGGAAAGAGGGAGAAATCTTACTGACTCGCATCGCACCCATCACGGATGACTATTGGACATTTTCTTGTGCTTACACGCTGATGGGTAAATTAGGTAAACCCAAACTTGCCGTAGCAATTGGTAATTTTAAAGACAACTATAGAAAATATCTTTATAGCGATGCTCCAGATTTATTAGCTGAAGCTTGGCAATCTGTGGCTAACTATCATCAAGAATTTATCGATTTCTTTGGCAATGAAGAAGTGACGATGCCCGGTTATCAGCTCAATAAAAAAGTCGCTGAATTTCAAGAAATACTAACTCAACAACGCCTCAAAGCAGCTGGAGTTGATGAATCTAAAAGCTTATCAGAACTGGCTGAAGAAGCGGGAGTAGGAGATGAGGAAATCGCAGCAGCCGCTAAGGAAGCAGGCGCGGACTCGCAAGCAATTTCTCAGCTTCTTGGCGATCGAAGCAAGACCAAAATGGTAGCACCAAAAGTAGAATTGCCAGCAGATCTGAAAAAAGCCGATCAGGTAACGGCGATTTCTCATCCTCGCTGGGGACAAATGTTTCTCCCTACATATACTAAATTTGTGTCGCTGTTAGAAGCTGAAGATTGGCGATCGCAAGAAGGTGCAGAAAAATTAGTTAAGTATTATTTAGAAAATGCCACTATCAACACTTTTATCTGGCAGAAATTAGCACAACAGTACCCTAAGCAGCTAGAAACAGTTTTGCAAACGTTCTTAGAACGTCCCCAATTTAAACTCGATCGCGACTTAGAACCTCTGTTACAAGAATACAACAAACCAATAGAACCCGAATTACCAGAAATTGCTAGCGTTCCCATTCACTTGCACAATCTGTTTGAAGAAGCTTTTGTAGAAGTGAATAAATCTAGTGCGAAAAATAAAGGTGGTAGTAAGAAGAAAACGGGTTTTGGGTTAAAAAAATAAAACATGACATGTATAGAGACATTACATGTAACGTCTCTACAATACATATAGCAATCCTATATGATTCGTAAATTTTGGGTGTTGTTTGTTGACAGTAAACGCGCTCGCTACACTCCGTGAAGACGGTTGACAGTTAACTGTTAACTGTTAACTGTCAACCACCATAACGATAAGTTTATAACTCAAGTAGGACTGCTATATTTCTATTGTGTCCCAATCGTTAGAACTTGTGGTGGTGTTGCATCTGGCGGATAAAGAAAGTCTAATTGAACCAAACGGCGATCGCCTGGTTTCATCTGTAAAGTGACTAACAGTTCTCCTTGCTTTCCCCTCGTTTGGACTAAATGCACGTACTTCGTCCGAGGTAAGTTTTGGTCGTCGTTGTAACGCAGCCTTACCGTACCGCGAAAGAAAACTTGCTTTGCTGGCGAACTAAAGAAACGCAACCCGCCTTGGCTGAGTTTGTCTTCCTTCAGGGGTGTTTCTAAAGATACGGTGACAGTTCGATCGCGATCGCTATTGTTTTGTAGTGGCAAACTCAGACTATATTGAATCCCATAGTTACCGTGAGCGCGATAAGCTGTATCTGGGTAACGAACCATCATCGGCGCACTTTGAATTTGACTCGTTCCCAACGTCCCTTGGTTCAGCAGACTCAAACCATAGGAAAAAGCTTCACCTAGCGACGGAACACTTAAAGAAGAAGCACCCGAACTATCTACCAATTGCGATCGCCATTGAGAACCCTGCGCCACCCCAGCAACGCGACCGTAAACCACTTTACCGCTCGTTTGTTCTGGTGGTGTGGGAGTTTTATCGCGGGGTCCAGCCAAATTCCCACGCTCTAACATTTGCTGCCATTCTTCTAAGGTAGGCGATCGCTCTTGACCAGTAGAATCAGTAGGCGCGTACATTGCTAAACTTGCAGCATATACCGTTCCACTACTCCGCAAGCGCATGTATGTAGACCGTCCGTTAATTGGCGGTTCTAAACCCTGTACCGGAATCGGCAAATTGAATAACATCTGGCTTTGTCCGGGGGGAATAATCAGTTGCGGCGGAAAACTCGTCTGTCGCTGTCCGCGCAAAATCTCATTCATGACGCGATCGCCAGGTCCCGCAAATATCGTACCTAAATTATTTTCAGCTACAGGTGGTAGTTCCGCAAACGGTGCATCCGGCTGACTTAAATAACTGGCTGCTTGCAAAATATCTACCCGTACCGCTCGCTTGCCAGGATTGTGTAAGATGACTCCTAAATAGAGCGATCGCAGATCGTCCGGTGTAATCGGTTGAAAAACGTGATGGGCGAACAGATCGAATCTGCCCCTAAAAGGAAAATTTAGATGTGCAGACTTAGTTTGTTTCCCATCAGGCGGAAAAGTCGAAAGTAAAATTCCTTCTGTCTGGACTTTTTCAGGACTATTGCTATTAAATACTGGTACTGCATCTAAACTGCCAGCTAATGGACGCACAATTCGCGGTTGTACGATTTCCTGGGGTGGGGGAGTAGCTTGTGCGATCGGGAGAATTGGTAACAAAGGTAGCATAAGCAAGTCAAAAGTCAAAAGTTCAAAGTCAAAAGTTGTAGAGGCGGGTTCACAAAGTATCTCTGACTCCAACAAATATTTCCTGCAAAACCACCCAGACTAACGGTTAAAAGCTGCTAAGACGCGAGGAATAAATTGTTGGCGCGTTCTGTTTTTATTCCTGCCAAGATGAACGATAACGAGTTGGTGTGAAGGAATAATCGCAGTGTACTGATCTTGAAATCCTTGAGCGGTCATAATTTCGCTATGTCCAGACGGTGTAGAAACATTCATCAACCAAAAATGAGCGCCATAATTTTTCTGAGGTGCTGCTGGAGCTGGCGTGCGACTGTATTTTACCCAGCCTTCGGGGAGAATGCGTTGCCCTTCCCACATGCCATCTTGTAAATAAAGCAAACCAAACCGCGCCCAATCCCTTGCTGTAGCATACATGAAAGCAGAACCGATAAAGGTTCCCGATGCATCCGGTTCGATCGCAGCACTAGACATTCCCAGAGGATTGAACAGAGTGCGACGGGGAAATGTAAGATAATCGGCATCGCGATCGCCGATCGCACGGCGCACAATCCGAGAGAGAATATTGGACGTACCGCTAGCATACTGCCATTTACTACCTGGATCGGCTTCTAAAGGTTGATTTGCCGCATAAGCAGCTACGTTACTCTGACCGAATAGCATTTGAATCAGATTACCCAGAGGGTTGCCCTCATTTTCATCAAACTTCAAACCGCTACTCATACGGAGCATTTGATCCAGTGAAACTTGACTGCGGCGATCGCCTGGATGATTCCACTCTGGCATCAGATTTTTGTCGCTAAGCGACAGCTTACCCTGCTTGACTAAAATTCCTACAAGTGCATTCATCACGCTTTTAGTCATCGACCATCCCAACAAAGGCATTTGAGCTGAAAAGCCTGGAGCGTAACGTTCTGCTACAATCTCACCTTTGTAAACAATGACAACAGCTCTAGAGTCACGCTGGGAATTGAAAATCCAGTCCATAGCGGCTGCAAGTTGTTTTTGGTTGATTTCGGGTGGAATTGAGTCTATCTTTCCTGACAACCATCGTCGATCTTGTCGTGGAGTTAAGTTGAGTTGCTGAGTCTGCGATCGCAATTCTGTTTCAGAGCGATCGATAACCAAAGTACAACCAAGTCCAGGACGAAAGATTGCTTGGTGTTTTACCAAGCCAAAAATACTTGCCGTAGTAGATTGCTGCGGGCGATCGATATTGACTTTAATTGACTTGACAATTGACTGTTCTAAAGCCGACAAATCTGCAATCTCCGCTAAAACATCTCGATTGAAAATAGATTCTGGAGTGCGTTGAGAGATAAACACGCCCGAACAAAATTGTTTTGCTTGATAAGCCGTGCCGATCTTCAAGATCTGCCACAGGCTGAAGCTAATATAGCCAATAATACTGGCACTAATTAATCCGAAGCTCCACAAAACATATTTAAAGGCTGGTTTCATCTAAGTAATTACCCAATCGTTGCAAAATGAATTCAAAGTCGTTTAAAACTAAATTGAAATTTTGCTCGGTCAATATCGGGACGTGAACAAAAACACAGTTTACTGATAACTGATGGCGTTGAATCCACTCTAAAATTGCATAATAAAGTCCTTCGCAGACAAACTTTCCTGCATCGTGACTAATTTTGACTCTGCTATTCTCCCTCACTAACTTTTCTAGATCGATGTTGGTCCGTAAAATACTACCATTACAAGTTGCCTTAGATTCAATACTCAAATACTGTCGGCGTTCTGCCATACCACAACAAACAATTAAATTAGGTTCTACGACCTGAGCTTTTTCCATGACTATATTGCTGGCAAGTTGAATGTTGACAGGCAACTGACGCAAAAAGTTGAGAACAGCAAATGTATAGTTAAGTTGAGATATTTTTTCTAATAGATCGTCAGAAGAATTCGTTGTGTGATGGGGTAGCCAGGTTGTAAAGGAAGTTAGCAGAATCTTTTTTGTCATAAAATAAGAGAATGCCACGATCGCAGAGGATGAATTAATGGCAACGATCGCAGTAGTAGATTATGACATGGGAAATTTGCACTCAGCCTGTAAAGGACTGGAGAATGCAGGCGCAACCCCAAAAATCACCGATTCCGCCAGAGAAATACTACAAGCAGATGCGATCGTCCTGCCAGGAGTCGGCTCATTCGATCCAGCCGTGCAACATTTGCGATCGCGGGGTTTAGAAGCACCCATCAAACAGGCGATCGCTAGCGGAATACCATTTCTAGGGATCTGCCTTGGTTTGCAAATCTTATTCGACAGCAGCGAAGAAGGCAAAGAGCCAGGGTTGGGAATCATTGCTGGTACTGTCCGCCGCTTTACCTCCGAACCAGGAATTACCATTCCCCACATGGGTTGGAACCAACTGCAATTCACCCAACCAGAATGCACGTTATGGCAAAAATTGCAACTGAATCCCTGGGTTTATTTCGTTCATTCCTACTACGTCGATCCCGTTAATCCCCAAGTCCGCGCCGCTACAGTAACTCATGGTAGCCAAGTTGTCACAGCTGCGATCGCCCAAGATAATCTCGTAGCCGTCCAATTTCACCCCGAAAAGTCATCTACAGCAGGTTTGCAAATTTTATCTAACTTCGTGGCGCAGGTAAGGGAAACAGTTCTTGTATAACAGGGAGCAGAAAGGAGCGAGGAGCGAGGAGTGAGGAGCGAAGGGGACAAGAGAGTAGAGGAGCAGAGGAAGTTGAGGAACCTGAGGGAGCATTACAATCCAAAATCCAAAATCTAAAATTAATTCACTCACCCCTCACTCCTCGCTCCTCACTCCTCATTTATGAGTCTCAGAATCTCTGGTAATCGCCAGTTAAAAACCCTTCCAGGCAGAGACACGCGCCCTACTAGTGGTAGAGTGCGGGAGGCTGTATTTAATATTTGGCAGGGAAAAATTACCGATTGTCGCTGGTTAGATCTCTGTGCTGGAACTGGATCGATGGGTGCGGAAGCGTTATGTAGAGGCGCTAATTATGTAATCGGTATCGAACAATCCAGCCGTGCCTGCACCATTATTCAACAAAACTGGCAGAAAATAGCCAAACCAGAACAACAGTTTCAAGTATTGCGCGGTGACGTATTGAAGCGGTTGAAAACTTTAGCCGGACAGCAATTCGATCGCATCTACTTCGATCCACCCTATGCCAGTGGATTATATCAACCAGTATTAGAGGCGATCGCTCTTTATCATCTTCTGCATCCAGAGGGAGAACTCGCTGTAGAGTACGATCCCGCTCTTTGGCAACCCCAAGCCTTACCTGGTTTAGAAATTTGTCGCCAAAAAATTTATGGCAACACAACTTTAGCTTTCTATACTAGGGAGTCGGGAGTCGGGAGTCGGGAGTCGGAAGAAAAATGAGAAAGATAGTAGTACTCTCTTCCTTGTCTCCCTTGTCCTCCTTGTCTCCCTTGTCTCCTGAAACGCTCTTAGTCAATTCCCAGTTTTTTACCGCGCTTGAATTGCTCGTAAGCTTTGAAAAACAGCCCTGCCAGGGTAACAAAAATTAGACCTAGTACCATGCCATCGAGTAAGGGTTCAACCACGTCAAATCTCCTGAATGTCAGATGTAGTAATATGTTTGCTTAGATTAAGTTTTTCTGCACGTCTTTAATCATACCTCTGTTTAGTTGTACGTAGGGGGCTAACTTAAAACTCTTTAGCTGACTGAATGCCAGTCGATTTTAACAAAAATTTAATGGGTATAAATTAGCGCTACTTGCTTGCCGATAAGGTCAAGAACTTTTAAGCTATGTGTAGGATATAGAAAAGATTTGTCAATTTGACTTTTAGTGAAACCTTTTGGATAACCAGCACGTCCTCAGTCAAAATTCGCTCCAGCGGTTCGCGACGATCGCTCTAGCGCTGTTATTGGCGATCGCAATGGCGATTGTGGGCGCTTACCTACTCAGTCCCGCCGACCCTTATATTAAGGGCGTTTTATCTTTACCTGGCGACTCCGTTCAAGGTAACGCGATCTTCCAGATGAACTGTGCTGGTTGTCATGGCTTTCAAGCAGAAGGTAATGTTGGTCCTAGCCTGCAAGGAGTTTCCAAACGAAAGTCCGGTTACAGTCTGATTCATCAGGTGATTAGTGGGGATACACCACCAATGCCGAAATTTCAGCCCAGTGAGAAGGAAATGGCTGATTTGCTGAGTTATTTGGAAACGCTTTGACTGGTAATGCTTAGCTGTACTCATAGTGTTAAAGTTTGGTTTCACCACCTCGGAGCTAGTCAACTGATGACACTAAATATGGTGTTATATTAGTGCTATATTTATAGCTTTCATGTTACGAGTAGTTATTGATACAAATGTTGTTTTTGCAGGATTAACTCAGCAGGGTAATGCCGCTAGTCTAATTATTGATGCTTGGCTGGCTAACTTACTTCAAGTTTATGTCTCAAATGCTCTAGCTTATGAATACGCAGATGTTCTATCTCGTATGCTTTCGGAAACTCGTTGGCAAAGCATTAAACCCGTTTTAGGAACCTTGCTATCTCAAGCAAATTTTACAACCATTTATTACTCGTGGCGACCTGCTTCACCCGATCCAGGAGACGAACACATCATTGATTGTGCTATGAATGCAAGTGCCATTGTTATTACATCAAATATACGAGATTTTAAAACTGCAAAAGAATCATTGGGATTGCAAGTGATGACACCTTTAGAGGTTGTTATTGCTCTAACAAGTTAGACACATTTTGATTTTGTTAGGAGTTAGAAATGAGTAGGTTAACAGTACGTCTACCAGAAACATTGCATTACCAGTTAGTGCGTTTAGCCCAAAGCGAAGGTGTTTCTTTAAATCAATACATTGTTTATGCTTTGACTCGTCAGGTGACATCTGCTTACACAGTTGAGGCTCTTTCTGAAACAGCAGATCGCCAAAAAGAATCTTTTAATACTCTATTACAGAGTTTAGGACAAGCTTCAGATACTGAAATTGAGTTATTAATGGCTGAACGAGAACCTGTCGAACCAGAAGAAAGTTTAACTTCTGAAGTTATTAGTCGCTTGCAAGAGCGTATGAGTAATAAAAAATTGTTAAGCTAGGAAAGCTGCTGACTAGCAACATCTAACCATCCTTGAATCGCATCTTTTAGCATCTCTAATAAATGCTCGTAACTTTCACCCCAAGTATGGCAACCTGGTAATGCTGGCACAGAAGCACACCATACGTCGTCCTCTTGCCAAATAACAGCTTTAATTTTCATGTATATTTTTGTATCCCATAGATTTAAATTTTAGCGTGTGACGCGATCGCCATTATTTAGCTACTAAACTGCTGAGCATAAAACCGCGCATACCGTCCTTCTAATGCCAACAACTCTTCATGCGTACCCGATTCAACAATTTGTCCTTTTTCCATCACCAAAATGCGATCGGCACGGCGTACTGTGGTTAAACGGTGAGCAATAATAAATACGGTGCGATTTTGCATCAATCGTTCTAAAGCTTCTTGTACTAAAGCTTCCGATTCTGAATCTAAGGCGGAGGTAGCTTCATCCAATATTAAAATACGCGGATCGAGCAAAACTGCACGGGCGATCGCGATTCTTTGTCTTTGTCCTCCCGATAAATTTACGCCTCTTTCTCCTACTTGGGTGTAATAACCATCAGGTAATTGCGTAATAAATTGATGGGCGTTGGCAATTTTGGCGGCTGTTTCTACATCTACTAAATTGTAGCTAGCCTGTCCAAAAGCAATATTCTCGGCGATCGCGCCTGAAAATAAAACTGTTTCTTGGGGGACAATTCCGATTTGTCGTCGCAGACTTTTCAACTGTACGTCACGAATATCAATGCCGTCGATTAAAACTTTTCCCGACTGCGGATCGTAAAAGCGGGGGAGTAAGTTAACTAAAGTTGTTTTGCCCGCCCCAGAAGCACCAACTAAAGCAATTCTTTCTCCTGGTTGAGCAATTAAATTTAAGTTTTCTAGTATTGGTTGTCCTAGTTTATAGGCAAAACCGATCTGGCGATATTCTACTTTACCGCTGACTAAAGGTAGGGCGATCGCCTGAGGCTTTTCTTCTACTGTCGGTTGAATTGCCAATAATTCAAACACGCGATCGACGGAAGCCTCTGCTTGTTTAAATTCGTTGTAATTATTAGTTGTATGGCTGATAGGATCGATAATCGATACTGCTGCTGCTAAATAGCTAAAAAATCCGGCTACTGTCAAGTTATTTTGAGAAATTTGCCACGCTGCAAATAAGAGCACAAATAGAAAACTTAAAGCTTGTAAAAACCCCACTACTGGAATTTGAATAGCTTTGAGGCGTTCTGTAGAATATTTTGCTTGTAAAGTTCGTTCGGCTTCGTGACTGAATCGAGCAATTTCTCTATCTTCCGCTGCAAAGGCTTGAATAATCCGAATGCCACTAAAAACTTCCGTTAAAATTGCCGATAAATCTGAAATACGATTTTGACTTTTGAGCGAAAACTTTCTAACTCTTTCGCCAAACCAAGTAATTAAAATACCTATCAATGGCACGACTAAAATAATTGCGATCGTCAACTGCCAATTTAGGTACAGCATATAGATCGGAATTGCCACTAACTGCAAAAGACAAGGAATAAAATCGTGAAAAATTTTATTGACGACTTCCCCAATGCGATCGATGTCTTCCGTAAGTCGATAAGATAAATCGCCTGCTTTCGCAGTTTCAAAATAGCTGAGATTGAGTTTTTGTAGGTGACCGTAGACTTTTTTACGCAAGTGAAAAGCAACCTTTAAAGCTGCTTTTGCCATATAAACATCTTGGATTGCTTGGGCAATTCCTCTAATCAAAAAGACAGCAGCACATAAACTAGAAAGTTGAGCGATCGCAACGACGTTACCTTGTCCAAATGGTGTGGTTAATCTTCCAGCTAAATGAATTAAGGCTAACGTAGCGAGGACAAAGCCTAAAATTCCCACGCCACCCTTAGCTAGATTTTGCCATTGGGGACGGATGTATGGTAGTAGCTGCCAATAGTAAGAACGAGTTTTCAAAGTTGCGATCGCACAAATCAGTTGTTTTCTAAATTATATGTAGGGTGCGTTATTAACGCACCCTATCTCGATCTACTTAAGAGGCGATCGAAATAAAAATACCTTATCGCCGCTGATTTCGTCTGATAATGATAATGACTAAACCAATAAGCAAAGTGGCAAGGACGATTTTAGAAACAGGCGCGAGGTATTCTTCTACTAGCGTATAGTTATTACCCAAAACGTAGCCAGCAGCGGTTAATAGTCCTACCCACAATATCGTTCCCACAGTTGAGTAGATCAGGAACGGTACTATATGCATATCGCCGATTCCAGCAGGGAGAGAAATCAAAGTTCGCACCCCAGGAACCATACGACAGAAAAAAACTGCTTTAACTCCGTGTCTGTCAAACCAGTGTTTCGATCTGTCAATATCTTTACCAGTAATAGTTATCCATTTACCGTACTTGTCTGCCCAATCTCTTAATCGTTCTTCTCCCAACAATTTACCTGCATAATACCAAGGTAATGCCCCGATAACAGTTCCTATCACTCCAGCCGCGATCGCACCTGCAATATTTAAATTGCCTTGTGCTGCTGTAAAACCCGCCAATGGCATGATCAATTCTGAAGGAATAGGGGGAAAAAGGTTTTCTAAAAACATCAACAACCCGATTCCCAAATAACCAAGGGAAGTCATGATATTTACAATCCATTCAGTCATTGAACTGCCTCGACAAGAACGTTGAATATGCAATAGGGTGGGCAATGCCCACCCTACATCTAGATCCCTAAGAGAATCTCAACTCAATTATGTTCCAGAAGTCCAAGAATTGATGTATTCAACTTGTTCTGGTGTGAGGGTGTCAACGCTGATACCCATTGCTTGCAGCTTCAATCGAGCAATTTCTTTATCAACTTCAACTGGGATGGAGTGCAAGCCAGGAGCGAGTTTACCCTTGTTTTTCACTAGATATTCGCAAGCCATAGCTTGGTTAGCAAAGCTCATATCCATAACAGCGCTGGGGTGTCCTTCTGCTGCTGCCAAGTTTACAAGTCTGCCTTCACCGATGACGACAACTGATTTGCCGCTATTGAGTTTGTATTGTTCGGTGAACGGACGAACGTTTTTGACTTCTGCTGCTTTAGATTTTAAAGACTTGAGGTCAATTTCGATATCAAAGTGACCCGAGTTACAGACGATCGCACCATCTTTCATCACGTCGAAATGTTCGCTTCGGATAACGTGCTTGTTACCTGTAACCGTGATGAAGATATCTCCTTGAGGTGCAGCTTCTGCCATTGGGAGGACGCGGAAACCATCCATAACTGCTTCAATTGCCTTAATTGGGTCAATTTCGGTCACGATGACATTAGCACCCATGCCACGCGCCCGTAGTGCCGTACCCTTACCGCACCAACCGTAACCAGCAACAATTACAGTCTTGCCAGCGAGCAGAATATTGGTAGCGCGAACGATCCCATCTAGGGTAGATTGACCCGTACCGTAACGATTATCAAAGAAATGCTTAGTATCGGCATCATTAACATTCACCGCTGGGAATGTCAGTACGCCGTCCTTTAACATCGCTTGCAAGCGAACGATACCCGTAGTGGTTTCTTCGGTTGTACCGATTAAGTCAGCGATTTGGTTTTGTCGCTCTTGGATTAAAGTTGCAACTACGTCGCTGCCGTCATCGATGATAATGTTGGGGCGATGATCGAGGGCGATTTGGACGTGTTTGCTATACGTGGCGTTGTCTTCCCCTTTGATTGCAAAGACGGGAATGCCATGATCTACAACTAAGCTAGCTGCTACATCATCTTGAGTAGACAGAGGGTTGCTAGCAATTAAAACGGCATCTGCACCACCAGCTTTGAGGGCGATCGCCAAGTGTGCTGTTTCTGTAGTAACGTGACAACAAGCGACCAAGCGAATTCCGGCAAAAGGCTTTTCTTGGGCAAAGCGATCGCGAATCTGCCGTAACACTGGCATCTCGCGCCCAGCCCATTCAATCCGCTGCTTACCTAAGGTTGCTAGAGCAGGATCTTTGATTTCGTACTTTAGTTTATCGAGAGCAACCGTCATGTAGTTAATTCCTAAAGAGTTAATTTAGGTGGTCTTACTTAGCTTAACTGCATTTTTCTAGAAGGGGAATTATTCACTGAACATTCGGTACAGCACCTATGTCCCCCGCACAAATACCTGTATAGACTATGAAGATTCGGTCAACAGCCGTCAATCCATCAATAGCTGTTATCCGCAAAATTTACATTTATTTCATACTTTAGCGAACAAACTTCATGTTTTTTTTAATCAGTGGCTAGTGAGTAGTGACTAGTGACTAGAAAAGAGTCCAGCCACCAGCCACTAGCCACTAGAGTTTCTATACCTGTTTTATGGCGCGATTAAACATCTAGAAAAGAGTCCAGCCACCAGCCACCAGCCACTAGCCACTCACTCCTCACTCCTCCCAACTACCAACTACCAGCTACCAAGTAGTAATGTGTATAAATGTGAAAAGTAGGAGGTGTGGACGTGCGCTCTCAAATTCAGGCGATCGCTAAACCAAAAAGCAGACGACGGCTAGTCATGTGTTTCATTTGCGGCATTTTGGGATCGAGCGTGCTGAATACTTCAGTTATTGCTCCCACTCTAGCCAAACCGACACAGCCAGCGAATTTACAGCAATCGTTCTCTATTCCAGGTTTTAATTCACTCGATCTCCCAGGAATAGACAATTTTCTATCTGCTTACCAACCAACTCGCGATCGCAATAATCCCCAAAGACAGATCTATACTGACTGGATTACCTTAGATGGTCGCCGTTTGTTTCAGGTTACGGCATCTTCTAGGGAGGAGTTAGCCAAGCGGATCAATGAGGTGCAGTCAAACTTAGAAAAAATCAGCGAAGCTTACTTTGCTCAAGATTCTGAAGCGGAACCGGAAGTCAGATCTCAACGACAAACGATTACGGATGCCAATAGCCCGACGGGTGTATCTCAAACTCTGCCAACTATTTCGATTAATCAGCAGTATCTCTTCACCCCTACCGATTTAGATGCTGAGGTTCAAGGAGAAACAAGCGTTCAAAATTTGGCAAGCAAATTAGTCAAATCCCTCAAGCAAGACTTGATTGCAGCCAAACAAGAACGAAAACCTCCAGTTTTGATCCGCCGAGGTACGATCGCCGCTGGAATTTTTGTGGGGATCGTAGTGGCTAGCTGGGGAATTCGCCGTTGGCGCGATCGTTTAGATCGAGTCATCCCGATGCCGACGACTCCCACAGATCCCTCAGAGTCAGTCACGACACAATTAACGCAGCAACAGCAAAATAACTTACGGGAAGTCAGACGAAGAATATTTCAACTATCCCAAACTGGCGTATGGGTTGGCGGAACGTTAGTCATTTTAGGGTTATTCCCTTACACGCGGTTTATTCCAGTTTGGATTTTGGCGTTACTACAAATTCCAATAATTAGAATTCCTACCGTAATTGGGCTGGTTTCAATTGGAGTTTACGTCGCCACTCGCGCCAGCTATGTGGCGATCGATCGCTTTACTCATGCGCTGGCAAATAATGCGTTATTAGGCGCTCAAGACTACGTGCGCTTACAACTACGAGTCATGACAATTTCTAGCGTAGCTAAAAGCGTCGCTACTTTTGGTATCGTTGCTTTAGGTGTACTACTTGCCCTTTCAACTCTGGGTGTAGATTTAGTTCCCGTGTTAGCCGGTGCGGGGCTACTGGGTGTAGCCATATCTCTAGCTTCTCAAAGTTTAATTAAAGATGCGATTAATGGCTTTTTGATTATTGTAGAAGACCAGTACGCTGTAGGTGACGTGATTAACGTCGGTACTTTTGGTGGATTGGTAGAAAATCTCAATCTGCGAATCACTCAGTTGCGCGACGCTGAAGGTAGATTAATTACTATTCCCAATAGTGAAATTAAAATTGTGGCAAACCTTTCTAGTCGGTGGTCGCGTGCCGATTTAAGTATACCCGTTGCCTACAATGCCAACCTCGACCAAGCATTATTTTTAATTGAAGAGGTGGGTGTAGAAATGGATCGAGATCCTCAGTGGCGAGATCAAATTTTAGAACGACCAGAAGTATTGGGAGTAGATAATTTTGGCGATCGCGGTTTAATTATTCGGGTTTGGATTAAAACCCAACCCCTCAAACAATGGGATGTAGCCAGAGAATATCGCCGTCGATTGAAAAAGGCTTTCGATCGCGCCGATATTGCCATTCCCGTACCGCAACAAGCTGTCTGGGTACATACTCCTCATACATTGCGATCGCACCTGGATACTAATGATACTTCTAAGGTTGGAAAGTAATTTTTGTAGAGAAGCGCTACAGCGCTTCTCTACCTATTCCCCAGAATGTCCTCCTGTTACCTTGCCTCTAAACACGACATGTTGATAACCGCTTGCTGATTCCTCACAATTTCCTCAAATTATTTTTATATATTGAACATTGACTCGATTCATAAATAATTACGAATTACGAATTACGAATTACGAATTGCAAAGGCGGTTGTTATGTTCCAAAAAATTTTGGTCGCAGTAGATACGTCAAAAAGTAGCAAACAGGTATTCGATACGGCTTTATCTTTAGCTAAGGCAAACAACGCTAGCCTGTTGTTGTTGCACGTAGTATCAGAAGAAGAACTCGGCAGCCCTACACCGATTTTACCTAGCTTGGAATACTATCCATCGGTGTATGAGAAAAATATGGAATTGTACCAACAGCAGCGAGAAGCTTTTACTAAGCAAGGTCTGGACATGTTGCGATCGCGCCATCAAGAAGCAATGGCTGCTGGGGTTAATGTGGAATTTCGGCAATTATCGGGTAGTCCTGGGCGGCTGATTTGCGATTTTGCTTTGGCTTGGAAGGCAGATTTAATTGTCACCGGACGCAGGGGACGCAGAGGTTTATCTGAATTTTTTATGGGTAGTGTCAGCAATTACGTCTTGCATCACGCTCCTTGTTCTGTCTTAACGGTTCAGTCCCCAGTGCAGCCAGCAGAGAAATTACAGTCGGCTGAACGTGAAGTATCGGTAGGATCGAAGTCTAGCAATTGAATGCGGAAAGAATTTGTACATGAATCCAATCTAGTAGGGGCGGGTTCACCCGAAATCTCGGTAGAGGTCGGAGTTTTTTGGTAAACCCGCCCGTACAAAACATTCGCGCAGGAAGTCTAGTGTGTTGAGGCGATTTCCGCGCCCTGTAGCAACTAGCGGGCAATGTCCGATCGCCAAGGTTCCGATCTATTAGGCGATCGGCTTTTCCCATGTAACAAATTCTTGCTACTTGTAAACTTAAGCGATTCCTATAAAGTAGCTTGATTAAAGATCGGCTTGGTAGCAATTTTTGGATTGCATTTCATCTGTATTTTGCTCGTTAATTGCTATCTTCTATCGCCAGGGAAAAGCTAGTTAGCAATGAAAATCTTAGTTGTAGAAGATGACGAGTTAGTAGCCCATGCCCTTACTGCCGTCCTCACCAACCAAAACTATGCTGTTGAGGTTGCTATTGATGGTCTTGCTGCTTGGGATTTAGTCCAAGCTTTCGATTACGACTTAATCGTACTGGATGTCGTCATACCTAAACTGGATGGCATTAGTCTTTGTCGTCAAATCAGATCTAAAGGTTTGTCAACGCCAATTTTATTGTTAACTGGTCGAGATAGCAGCCACGATAAAGCGATTGGACTAGATGCGGGTGCAGATGATTACTTAATTAAACCTTTTGATGAAGAAGAATTAGTTGCTCGGCTCAGAGCGCTGTTGCGTCGTAGCGGTTTGGTTTCTCAACCAGTGCTAAAGTGGGGCAATTTGCAGCTAGACCCTAGTAGTTGTGAGGCAACTTATAATCAAAAGCATTTGTCATTAACTCCCAAGGAATACGCGCTTTTAGAGTTGTTTTTACGTAACAGTCGCCGCGTTTTTAGTTGTGGCACGATCTTGGAACATCTTTGGTCTTATGAAGACATTCCCAGCGAAGAAGCCGTGCGGACTCATATTAAAGGATTGCGGCAAAAACTCAAAGCCGCAGGAGCTAATAGCGATCTGCTCGAAACTGTTTACGGGATTGGTTATCGTCTCAAGCCATTGGAAAATAAGGGAGCAGGGAGCAGGGAGCAGGGAGCAGGCGGGAGAAGAGAGCTGGGGGAGAAAAAACAACCGTCTTCACGCAGTGTAGCGCCAGCGTCTACTGTCAACCAACAACTAACAACTCCAAATCTCACATCAGAACAACAGACACTATCGGCAGTTGCAGGAATTTGGCATAAATTTAAGCCCAGGGTTGCAGAACAGATTGGCGTGTTGGAGCAAGCATCTGCTGCTGTCAGTACAAATAATACCTTATCTTCAGAACTGCTCGAATCGGCACGAAAAGAAGCGCACACTCTAGCAGGCTCGTTAGGAACTTTCGGCTTGGCGCAAGGATCGAAACTGGCGAAAGAAATTGAGCAGATGCTAAAAGGCGATCGCGCTGTCTTGCAATCTGAGGCAACAAATTTTTGCCAGCTAGTGTTGGCTCTGCGTCAAGAAATTGAGCAGAAAGGAGAAGTAGGTAAGCCACAAGCAGATTCAGAGCAACCATTGCTACTGATAGTCGATCGCAATGGCTCGATCGCCCAACAGTTAACCGCAGCAGCTCCAGACAGAGGATTCAGGGTGGCGATCGCTAACAACCTCGATACTGCTAGAAACAAACTTTATCAAGAGCATCCCAGTATTGTCCTGCTCGATCCCGATCTCTGTCCGCGTCATGAAGAGAGTTTGAGCTTGCTAGCAGAACTGAAGCAGCGTCAGCCACCCGTACCAGTGCTAGTTTTGACCGAGCAAACAGACTTGAGCCATCGGCTACAGATTGCTCGTAGTGGTGGATGCACTTTTTTGCAAAAGCCGATGCCTGTTGCGCAAGTACTAGAGGCGATCGCGCAATCATTAGAAAATGCACCCCATGCAGAAGCCCATCTCCTTGTTGTGGACGACGATCCAAAAATCCTCGCCGTGTTACCAGCATTGCTCAAGCCTTGGGGAATGAAAGTGACAACTCTAGACGATCCGCGTCGGTTTTGGGAAACTTTAGAAGCCACTGCGCCGGATCTGTTGATTCTAGATGTGGAAATGCCTTATGTCAATGGCATCGATTTATGCCAAGTGGTACGTAACGAGCCGCGCTGGAGCGAACTACCAATTTTATTTTTGACAGTCCATCACGATGCCGACATTGTAGATCGGGTTTTTAGTGCTGGTGCAGATGATTTTGTGAGTAAGCCGATTGTGGGTTCCGAACTCGTGACTCGGATTGTCAATCGCTTAGAGCGGATGAAATTACTACACCGGATTAACCAAGTCAGAGCAACCAAAAATGTCGAAAGCGAAAATCGCTTCCAGCCGAACGAGCAACTCCAGTCAGAGTTAAACGATCGCCAGCGCACCCAAGAAGCATTACAAAATTCTCAAGCCTTATTTGCTGGAATCGTAGAAATAGCTGATGACGCGATTATTTCAATCGATAGCAATCAACGCATCACCTTGTTTAACTCTGGAGCCGAGAGAATATTCGGCTACTCGGCAGCAGAAGCGATCGGACAACCGCTTGACTTGTTGCTACCAAAGCGTTTTGCCATAGCACATCGTCAGCACGTAACGGAATTCGGTCAATCTCCAAATTTAGCTCGCCGGATGGGAGAACGACGCGAAATTTACGGTTACCGCAAGGATGGGACTGAATTTCCTGCCGAGGCAAGTATCTCCAAGTTAAATTTGGGAGGAGAAACAGTTTATACGGTTTACTTGCATGATGTGAGCGATCGCAAGCAAATCGAGCGGATGAAAGATGAGTTTATTTCCGTCGTCAGCCACGAACTCCGCACGCCTTTGACTTCGATTCACGGTTCTTTAGGAATGCTTGCGAGTGGTTTACTCCAGCCAGACTCACCGCAGGGACAACGCTTATTGCAAATTGCCACCGATAGCACCGAACGCTTGGTACGCCTGATCAACGACATTCTCGATATCGAGCGGATCGAGTCGGGTAAGGTGAAGATGGAAAAAGAAAGCTGCGATGTTACTGAGTTGATAACTCAAGCCGTAAACGTGATGCAGCCTCTTGCCGACAAAGCTGGGATTACCTTATCTGTTTCTAGCCTACCGATTCAGGTATGGGCAGATCCAGACCGCATCGTTCAAACTCTCACCAATCTACTTTCTAACGCGATTAAATTCTCGCCTACTGGTAGTACTGTTTGGTTGAGTGTGGAAGCAGGGAGCAGGGAGCAGGGAGCAGGGAGCAGGGGGAAGAGAGCTGGGGGAGCTGAGGGAGCAATTCTAGGCACTAGCCACCAGTCACTAGTCACTGATAACCGTCAACTGTTAACCAACAACCAACTACCGACTACCAACGTTATATTCCAAATTAAAGACACCGGACGCGGTATTCCAGCCGACAAGCTCGATAGTATATTTGAACGATTTCAACAAGTTGACTCAACAGATTCTCGCAAACATGATGGGACTGGTTTAGGGTTGGCAATTTGCCGCAGTATCGTACAACAACATGAAGGACAGATTTGGGTTGAAAGCGTTTTGGGTGAGGGCAGTACTTTTTACTTTACGCTGCCTGTCTTGCAAGCTAAATCTAGTATTGAAGCGGATGATTTAACTAACTCTTTACTCCTCGCTGCTCAAAGCCAACTGCTGCAAGTTGCGACTCAACACGGTGGTTCTTCCTCTCCCTTGGTATTAATTTGTGACGACGATCCTGATGTTGGAGCTGAACTACAAACCCTGCTAGAAAATCAGGGCTATCGCACGGTCGTCGTGCATTCTGGACAAGAAGCGATCGCCTCTGCTGCTACCTTACATCCTGATGCAATTTTACTAGATTTGCTGATGCCAAAAATGAATGGCTGGGAGGTAATGGCAAAGCTGAAAGAGCGATCGGATACGAAAGACATTCCCATCGTTATTTGTAGTATTTGCGCTCCCAGTCAGAGTTCGCTCAGTCAAAATTCGAGCGCTTGGGTGAGTAAGCCAGTCGATGAAAACTCGCTGTTTGACTCTCTCAAGCTAGCTTTAGCGAAAAATGCTCGACCAGTCCGTGTATTGTTGGTTGAGGATGATGCCGAGTTAGCCGACCTTTTGCTCGCACTGCTGAAAAGTCATAATATTGAAACTTTTCTTGCCAAAAATGGACGCGAGGCAATTCGCTTGAGCCAGGAAATCAAACCCGATTTACTAATTCTCGATCTGATTCTGCCTCAAGTGGATGGATTTGGTGTCGTTGAGTGGCTGCACCAGCACGATCGCCTTTACAGTATTCCTTTAGTCGTCTATTCTGCCCAAGATCTCGACCAGTCGGAGCGAAATCGGCTGAAGCTAGGACATACGGAGTTTCTGACCAAAGGACGAGTCTCTCCTCAAGAATTTGAGCAAAGGGTATTGGAGTTAATCGGACAAATGACTCAAAGCAAACCGCACAACGCTAACAATGACCAATAAGCAATTTTTGGGGCTGGAAAAGCGATCGCTATTGGCATATTAGTAATAGTAAGATGGCGATCGCTCTTTACTCTCTATTTCGCCGTTATGCGCGTCATCATTCAGCGAGTTAAATCTTCTTACGTCACCGTTGGCGAACAAACTATTGGCAAAATTGGACGGGGTTTAAACTTGCTGGTGGGAATTGCCGATACTGATACGGCAGCAGAACTCGACTGGATGGCGCGTAAATGTTTGGAATTGCGTCTATTCGGTGCAGAGGAAGGGAACGATCGCTGGCAAAAATCCGTCACAGAAATCGATGGCGAACTCTTAGTTGTCAGTCAGTTTACTCTGTATGGCGATTGTCGTAAAGGTCGCCGCCCTTCCTTCGACCGCTCGGCTGCACCAGAAGCAGCGAAAAAGCTATACGATTTGTTTGTAGATAAGTTACGCGACAGTGGTTTAAAAGTAGAAACGGGAGAGTTTGGCGCGATGATGCATGTTTTTATTGATAATGATGGTCCCGTGACTTTGCTATTAGAGCGAGAAGCCATATAAAAAAGTCAAAATTCAAAAGTCAAAAGTCAAAATTATTGATTCATGATGTTAAATAAAGTTATCGTGAAA
The DNA here is from genome assembly GCF_000817735.3 of Scytonema millei VB511283. Lineage (NCBI taxonomy): Bacteria > Bacillati > Cyanobacteriota > Cyanophyceae > Nostocales > Scytonemataceae > Scytonema > Scytonema millei. Next base: position 193,351 of record NZ_JTJC03000006.1, read on the forward strand.
AGAATGCAGATATTTTTTGCATTCTTATTTTTGTTTGCAGTTTTAACAAAATTAGAGACAAATTCTTGGAATGATGCTTCCAGAATGGCAACGATTGAATCATTAGTGGACTTTCATACTTTTAGTATCGATCGCTCTGCTTATATCTGGACTGGCGATAAATATTTCTACCAAAATCATTTCTATTCCGACAAGCCACCAATTATGGCGTTGTATAGTTCGGTATTTTATTTATTTCTAAAATCTGTTTTTAACCTGACTATTGCCACGCATCAATCTGCAACTTACTTTTTGCTGACCGTACTCATTATGGGCGTTATGTCCAGCTTAGGACTAGTTTGCTTGTACGAAATTTTCAAATTTTTTCGGATTGACGAGCGGTGGACAAATATTGTGCTGCTACTAGCAGGGGCGGGAACGCTAGTTCTGCCATATTCAATTGTCTTTAATAACCATGCCTTTAGTGGTAGTCTTTTACTCTTTAGCTTTTACTTTTTATTACTCAGACGACACGAAGTGAAAAATACCGCGATCGCTGGATTTTTTATTGCTTTCGCTGGCAGTACTGATATTACAATGTTCGCCTTAATTCCGTTGTATTCTATTTTGCTCTTTAATAAAAGCCATCAAGCTAAGCTTTCTTTCATTTTGGCTTGTATTCCCGTCATATTACTTTATGTATGGTTGAATTTTTATACTTCTGGCAGTATCATTCCTCCAGCAATGAATGCTAAGTTATGGGACTATCCAGGCTCTTATTTTGGTGCAGGTAATCTTTCAGGATTGGTAGGACACGATTTACAAAGTCTAGCTATTTATGCTTTTCATATGCTCGTTGGTAGTAGAGGATTGCTATCATATACTCCAATTTTATTGTTTGCAATTTATGGCTGGAGTAGAGCGATAACGCAACCAGGTTTTAAATATAAAAAAGAGTATTTATTTATTGCTGCCATTTGTCTAGCTTACGTGATGTTTTATATTTTTCGGAGTAACAACTATAGCGGTCATAGCTATGGAGTCAGATGGTTTGCTTCAATTATGTTATTAGCGTGCGTGCCTTTAACTCACGTTCTCGAACCAATTCAAAAATCAAAGCTACTACGAGGAATTTTTCTAGCGATCGCCTCAGTTTCAATTTTAATTTCCCTAGTAGGTGCGATCGCGCCATTTGGGGGAATTAATGTTAACGGTTACAGTTCATTTTTTCTGAATCTAGAACTGTGGCAAAAACAACTGTTATGGGACAAAGTGAAAGTTATCGTAGCTGCGATCGCAGTATATGCAACATTCGCTTGGTTTTGGAGACAGTTTAATCGAAATTTGGGCAGGCGATCGCAATCTCTGTAAAGGCAGGTTCGCAACAATTTGTCTTGTTTGATTTAAATATATCGGTAAATTCGGTGTGGCGATCGGGCGGGTCGATCGAGCATGTTTGTTGTTTGCCCATCAAATCGATAAACCCGTCCCTACAAATGCACTGATAACTGGTCACTGATAACTGGTTACTGATAACTGTATGCCTCGAATTGCCAAATCTAACAATTCCATCGGATGCATGACAGAAATCTTTTTCCCTTGTAATTTCAAATGCTTGCTAATTTGCAGCGTACAACCAGGATTGGCAGATGCAATCAAATTCGCGCCTGTATTTAATAAATTTTGGACTTTTTGCTGCCCTAATTCATCGGCAACATCTGGTTGCAGCATATTGTAAACTCCGGCGCTACCGCAACACAAAGCTGCGTCGATTGGTTCGCGCAACTGCACTCCTGGGATTTGTCGCAACAACTGACGGGGTTGGACGCTGATTTTTTGCCCGTGTAATAAATGACAAGCATCCTGATAAACCAGAGTTAAAGGTTTTTCAGATAGGGGTGAAAGTTGTGTAGTCAAGCCAACAGTAGCAAGAAACTCTTGTACGTCCTTGACGTTGGCTGCAAATGCTTGTGCTTTCTCCCGATATTCTGGATCGTCTTGTAATAGATGTCCGTACTCTTTCAAAGTATGACCGCAGCCAGCAGCGTTAATAATGACAGCATCTACATCTGTATCGGCAAAAGCATCTATCATCTGTCTTGCTAGTGCTTTCGCCTGTTCTTCTTGTCCCTGGTGATGGGGTAGCGCCGCACAGCAGCCTTGAGATTTGGGAATCACGACTTCACAGCCATTTGCTGTTAATACTCTGACAGTAGCTTCATTAATGGGAGAGAAAAATAGCCGTTGGACGCAACCTAAAATGACTCCTACCCGATAGCGCTTTTCTCCCTGTGCTGGAATAACTGTGGGTAAATCGTCCCGAAAAGATTTCAGCGTAATTTTGGGCAAGATTGATTCCATCGCCGCCAATCTGGGAGAAACGTATTTCAAGATTTTGGTAGCGCGGACGAGTTTTTGCACGCCTAACAATTGATACAGAAACAAAGGCACTAGCATCCACCGTAGGCGATGGGGATAGGGAAAAAAGGAGAAAATTAACTTTCTGTAGAGGCGATCGCCTAAACTACGGGGATAGTTGCGTTCTACCTGGGGACGAGTGGCAGAAATTAATTTGTCATACTGCACGCCTGAAGGACAAGTCGTAACGCAAGCAAGGCATCCCAAACAAGAATCGAAGTGCTGTACTGTAGCGGTATTGAGGGCAATTTCGCCTTCGTTAATTGCGTCCATCAGGTAAATTCGACCTCTAGGCGAATCCATCTCTTTACCGATGACACGATAACTGGGACAGGTAGATAAGCAAAAGCCGCAGTGAACGCAGGTATCGATGAGTTTCGGATCGGGGGGATGTTGTGGATCGAATCCTTTTAAATTCTTAATTGACCCCGTTTCTGGATCTAGTAAATGGTTATTTAAAGGATTTTCTGAAGTTTGCATACATTTAATGGTAGTTGGTAGTTGACGGTTGACGGTTGACAGTGACTAGTGACTGGTGGCTAGTGGCTAGAATTGCTCCCTTGTCCCCCTTGTCTTCCCCAGCTCTCTTCTTCCCCCTGCTCCCTGCTCCCTGCTCCCTGCTCCCGCTTAAATCTCGCCGACAAACCTTTGCGGACTCAAAACATTTTTTGGATCGAACTGTTGTTTGATGCGTCGCATTAAATCTAAAGCATTGCCTCGATAACCCCAGACATCAAGCTGCTGCTTAAATGCTGCTGGTGCTTCTAGAACAGACAAATAACCTCCTTGATTTTGGCAGTGAGTTCTCATATTTAAAACCGTGTTTGCCTTGACATTGGTATTGTCAAATCTGATAACTCCCAAACCGCTACCAACATGGATTGTACCGATCGCCGATCCTAAAGCAATCCGATCTAAATAGAGCAAAGTTGCAACAGCAGTTGCTGGTAATACTCCTATTTTGCAAGTAACTGCTTGCATTGGTTGAGGAGAACGTATTTGTGTTTGTAATTGTTGCCATAAGTCAGCTTCGTCCGCATCTGAGTAGGTGGTGCTGTGCAATCCCAATTGTTGTCCCATTTCTACTAGCCGTGCGGTTTGTTCTCGGACGCTAGCACTCAGGCTTTGGAAGCGAACCATTAATCCTAGTCCTTGACCTATTCCTATGGTAGTGACTAGATGAGAAGATAGCAGGTCGGCTTGGGTGGGAGTTAACGCCGAATTCCTGAGTTTGGTTGTCGCTTGGGCGATCGCCTCAGCTGTGCCTGTCAGCGTCACTGTCCCCGATGCGGATGGTAGGGGGTAAACTCGTAGCGTTACCTGGGCGATCGCGCCTAGCGTGCCGTAAGAGCCTGTAAATAGCTTCATCAAGTCGTACCCAGCGACGTTTTTAACGACTCGTCCCCCAGCTTTGGCAATTTCTCCGTCAGCACGGACAAAGGAAATACCTAGCAGTTGATCGCGCACGCCGCCGTAACGTTGTCGGAGTGAATTGGTATCAGCCGTGGCGACAATGCCCCCGATTGTAGCTGATTCTGGTGCGGTGGGGTCGAGGGCAAGAAATTGTCCAGTAGGGGCTAACACTGCTTGTAGATCGGCAAATTTCATTCCCGCTTCTACCGTTACGGTTAAATCTCCGACAGCGTGTTGGATGAGTCGGTTCAGGCGTGCGGTACTGACAAGCACCTGGATATTTTTTGCCAGTCCTCCCCAACTGAGTTTTGTACCGCTGCCATAGACTAGAATGCGCCAGTTGTTGCTGTCGGCATATGCCATCACTGCTGCTAGTTCGGCTGGCGTTTGGGGATAGACAATGCAACTAGGTGCGATACTGGAGGCGATCGCCCCCTTGATGTGTTCTTGTCGCATCGCATCTATATCTTCCCATTCCAAGACAGATTCTGGGCTGACAATAGCTGCAAGTTGGGTCGCGATCGCTTTCATCAGTAATTTTACTCATCCTGAAAATTTCGGAACTGGACTAATCTAACAACAGTGGTTTTGCTCGTAATCTCTACGAGGCGATGCTAAAAAGCCGCAGTAACTAAAAGTTAACCATGTTACTACCCCCAATTCCTAGACGCTCGTGGTTGCCAATGGCGATTTTGCTATTGGCAGGGTATGCAGGTAATTATTTCAGCTTGCCGCTCTTTTTTGGCGTAGATTTTTTGTTTGGTAGTATTGCTGTCTTATTGGTGGTGCGCTTTTTCGGCATTCGCTGGGGAACTTTTGCAGCGGCGATCGCCTCCGTACACACTTTCTTTCTCTGGAATCATCCCTATGCCGCGATCGTCTTGATTGGCGAAGCCTTGTTTGTTGGTTTACTGTGGCGCAACCAAAAACAGAGTTTGGTGCTGTTGGATGTCTTGTACTGGCTAGTGTTGGGTATCCCGTTGGTGTGGCTGTTTTATTCCCGCTTGTTGCACGTCGATTCGGCTCAAACTTGGTTAGTAGTGTTGAAACAGTCTGTCAATGGCATTTTTAACTCTATTATTGCTAGCTTGGCAATTAATTACTTCCCTATTTCTACGTCGTGGATGAGTCGTTATCCAGTCAGACATACTCCATCCATGCGACAGGTTTTGTTATCTCTTTGTGCGACTTCCTGTTTTTTACCTGCACTGATTTTAGTTGTTTTAGATTGTAATTTGGTTTTCCAGCAAATCCAAACCGCAATTCAAGTTGAACTTAAAGATACCGCTCAAGAAGCGATCGCTGGTTTGGAAGATCGCCAGCGCGAATACTTCAATACTTTAACTCAACTCAGTCAAGTGGCTGGTAATCATGCGAATGCACCTTCGCCACAATTACAGCAAAGCCTGGAGTTGCTACAGCGAGTTTATCCTGAATTAGTTCTACTACAAGTTATTGATGCTACCGATACTATTGTTGCTTCTGCATCCCAAATCGATCCAGCCTTAACTTCACCTGGTAAATTAGATGCACAGGATATAAAGACTTTAAAGCAGATCGAAACTAGTCTCAAACCTGCTATAGGCAATGTCCGCGTCCATTCAACTTTAAAAATTCCCCAACTCGATCTTGGCGTACCGATACTAACCGAAAATCGCTTGTCTGGTGTAGTATACGCTCACCTCAATCTCTCCTATTTGGAGAATTTTTTGCGCTCGCAGCTTTCTCACAGAGTTCACCAAATTATTCTGCTCGATTCTTACAATCGAATCATTGCCAGCAGCAATTCTCAATCAAAGCTGATGCAAACTTTCGATCGCCTGCGTGGGGGAGAAATGCGATCGCTGAGTCAAAAAACAGCTAGTGGGAATACATATTTTGAAAATACATACTTATGGTTACCACCTAAAGAAAAACTTCCGGCAATGGTACGCTGGCGACGCTCTCTATATGTTAAAGAACAGCCGCTAAGTGGTAATTCTCAATGGAAACTTATTTTAGAAATTCCGGCTGCACCTTATATTGACCAACTACAACAAACTTACATCAACGACCTTGCTTTCATGCTAGCTACGGTATTGATTATTTTAATTTGCGGTCTTCTACTCAGCCGTAAATTAGCAAATCCATTAACTCAATTAGCCACTGTAACCACAGATTTATCCTCTCGATTGCCAACAAAGACTTTTCTGCAATTTCCTACTAGTTCGGTCGTAGAGATTAATTCGTTAATTGGTAATTTTCAGTTCATGACGGTTGCCCTAAATGAAAAATTTCAAGAAGTGCAAGCAGCTAACCAATCTCTCCAAGAAAGAGTTCAAGAACGGACTAAAGAATTATTGCGAACCAATCAACAATTAGAGCGTGAAATTAACGAACGTCAGCAAGCTAATGTGGCTTTAAGAGAGAGTGAAGAACGCTATAGAGATTTATTTGAAAATGCTAGTGATTTAATTCAAAGCGTTACACCGGACGGTCGTTTAGTCTATGTAAATCGAGCCTGGAAAGAAACTTTAGATTATAGTGAAGATGAAATTTCTCGTTTGACAATTTTTGATATTATTCATCCCGATAATTTAGAACATTGCCAGAAAACTTTTCGAGAAGTCATGGCAGGAAAACAAATCTCGGAAATTGAAACTGCCTTTGTCACTAAACATGGTGAAAAAATTTGGGTTGCCGGTAGTATTAATTGTAAATTCATCAATGGTCAACCAATCGCTACTCGTGGTATATTTCGCAATATTACAGAACGGAAGTTAGCCGAAGCTGAGATGATTTATGCCTTAGAAAAAGAGAAACAGTTAGTAGAATTGAAATCGCGATTTATTACCACAGCATCTCATGAATTTCGGACTCCGCTCACGACAATTCTCATGTCAGCCAAGCTACTCGAACAATTTGGCGATCGCGCTTCAGAAGATAAAAAACGCCTGTATCTCGATCGAATCCAAATTGCTACCAAACGCATGACACAACTGTTAGATGATATCTTACTGATTGGTAAAGCTGAAGCCGAAAAGCTCGAATTCAATCCTACACCAGTCCTCTTAGAAAAATTTTGTCACGATTTAGTAGAAGAAATGCAGATGAGTGCTAGTAACAAACACTCAATTATTTTTACCAGTCAAGCACAACAGATATCTGCTAATGTCGATGAAAAATTGCTACGTTATATTTTGAGTAACTTACTTTCTAATGCTATTAAATACTCGCCTAAAGGCGGCGATATCGATCTAAACTTATCTATTGAAGCCGAAAAAGCAATTTTTTACATCCGCGATCGAGGTATCGGTATTCCTACCCAAGATACAGAACAACTCTTTCATTCTTTTCATCGCGGTAGTAACGTAGAAAATATCTCTGGTACGGGCTTGGGAATGTCTATTGTCAAACAGTGTGTAGACTTGCACGGCGGCGAAATTAGCGTTACCAGTGAAGTTGGAATAGGAACAACTTTTGTTGTGACTCTACCGATATAATCAGTTATCAGTTATCAGTTATCAGTTGTCAGTGACGTTACATGTAATGTCTGTACGTAAGTTATCAGTTAATTCCAACTTACGACTTACGACTTACGACTTACCAATTATCAGTTATCAGTTGTCAGTTAATTCCAACTTACGACTTACGACTTACGACTTACGACTTACCAATTATCTTTCCATCTGTTGCAAAATCTGCTCTACATGACTTATGCCTGTGGGGTTGTTTTGTGTGGAGTAGAGATCTTTGGCTTTATGCAAAGATGCTTGTGCTTCGGGCAAACTTCCTTGACTCCAAAATGCTACGCCGAGGTTTTGGTAAGAAGTTGGATCGTTGGGTTTGAGTTGAATTGCTTGTCGAAAAGCGGCGATCGCCTCTGCAAATTTGCCTTGACTACCGAGGGCAATTCCTAAGTTATTATAGGTTTCAAAATTACGCGGATCGATCTCCAGGGCGTGTTTGAAGGCGTTCTCTGCTTGAGAATATTGTTGCAGATTACCAAAAGCAAGCCCTAAATTATTGTGAGCGTTTTCGTACTGAGGATAAATCTCAATTGCTTGATTGAAAGCCGCGATCGCTTCTGAGAATTTTCCCTGTTCGGCTAACTCTACGCCTCGATTATTGTGCGTTGCTGCTGCCTGTAAGTTTACTTGCGGTTTGACTTGCCTCGGTAACGTTTCCACAGCATAGCTGGGTTGCACTCCTAGCATCAGTATGCTGACACCGACAAATGCAGCTTGGAATTTTGTCAAGAAAGCCTGTGGTACTCTCATCGCTACCTTCCTAGCAACTTCTCACCTAATTCCATTGTAGGGCTTAGACAGTTATCAGTTATCAGTTATCAGTTATCAGTTATCAGTTATCAGTGACCAGTGACCAGTTAACAATCTACTACACCCTACACCCCACACCCCACACCCTATTTACTAGCCACCAGCCACTAGCCACCAGCCACTCCCGACTTACGACTTAGAAATTTGTGGCTTTTCTACCGAGGTTTGGGCTTTACCGTTCTTAGCATTACCGTGCGTATGTCCGTTGCCGTTGCGGGGCTGAATTACGCCATAACCACCATGATTGCGTTCGTAAATGACGTTTATTTCTCCAGTTTCGGCATTGCGGAACATATAAAAATCGTGATCGACGAGTTGTAGTTGTTCTAGGGCTTCATTCAGTGTCATTGGCGGCATGGCGAAGTATTTCGTCCGAACGACTTCGCTGGGTAATTCGGGAGTGCGATCGCCAATCAAATCGGTAACAACAGGTGGTTCTACTGCCTCTAAGCTAGTTTTTGGCTGAGTTTTCTTGTCTTGCAGTCTTTCTTTATACTTGCGTAGCTGTCGGGCAATTTTATCGGCAACTAGATCGATGCTGGCGTATAAGTTCTCGCTACTTTCCTCTGCCCGAATTACGGTTCCGTTGGCGTAAATTGTGACTTCCGCTGCTTGTTTTGGATTGATCCTGGGATTGCGGGCTACTGACAAATGAACATCTACTTCAGTGGTTAGAGTTTGAAAATGATTGACTGCCTTTTCTATTTTCTGATTCACGTACTCGCGAATGGCATCGGTGATTTCGATGTTTTTGCCATGGATCACAAGCTTCATATTTAATTCTCCCGATGGATACGAACCAAATTTGTGTTAGGTTAAATACAAAGCAGCAACAATTTGCTGTCAGTGTCTACTTACTAAAAGCCCGAATTCTGGTGTTTTAAGGACTCCAGAAATCAATCGATTGGTGCGCTCTTTGTCACCATTTCACCACGCTTTAGTTTATCAACTTCGCTATTTTGCGATGAAAATTTACCAGTCGCACTTCCTACCGAAAAGGGTTTGTTCCTGCTGATAAACTACAGGTATTTCCCAGTTGGAGGGCGATCTGGGATTTTTCCTAGTAGAATCTCGATTTCCACATCGAGTCTGGCGTGGTGGTAAAGCCTTCCTCCCTGCTGTGTTTGTGTTTCTACTTTCAAGTTAGCACTTTGTATTCTGGAAAACAGATAGGTTTTAGTTCTTTTTAATATCCTTCGCATTCCTTGACATTTCTTGATGTAGTTAATCGCAAATGCAATAAAATTTGGTAAAAAATACGCTTGAATTTTTCTGCGATCGCTTGTAAACATCTCCATGAAACGCCGTCAATGCTATCTTTATAATTACGGACTCGTTTGTTATGCTGAGGCTTGGAATTGGCAAAAACATCTGTTGCAACAGCGCCGCCAAGACCCCGATTTACCTGATGTCTTAATTTTGTTGGAACACCCGCCAGTCTACACTTTGGGACACGGAGCTAGTCTAGATTTTCTGCAATTCGACCTTGACAAAAGTGCAGACGAAGTATACAGGATAGAAAGAGGTGGAGAGGTAACTTATCACTGTCCCGGTCAACTGGTAGGCTACCCGATCTTAAATCTGCAATTCCACCACAAAGATTTGCACTGGTATTTGCGGCAGTTGGAAGAAGTCATAATTCGCGTATTAGCAGTTTACGGGTTGCAGGGCGATCGCGTACCTGGGTTAACTGGGGTATGGTTGGAAGGATACAAGGTAGCAGCGATCGGAATTAAAGTCAGTCGGTGGGTGACGATGCACGGCTTTGCTTTGAATGTCTGTCCCGATATGGCAGGTTTTCGGAAAATTGTCCCCTGCGGTATTGCCGATAAACCCGTGGGTAGTTTGCAAGCGTGGATACCAGATATTCAAATAGAGCAGGTAAACTTGCAAGTTGCGCGATCGTTTGCAGAGGTATTTGAGGTAGATTTAGTAGAGCAGATTACTCATTTCTCATACCGTCAGGTAAATAAACCCCTTTAAGATCTGCACCGCGCAGATTCGTTCCTGCTAATTTTGCCCCTTGCAAATTTGCATCTTGTAGAGAAGCATTTCGTAAATCGGCATTTCTTAAATTCGTATTTCCCAAATAAGCATCATCGAGTACAGCATCTCGGAGAATAGCCCGTTGAAAATTAGCATCTTGCAGATTAGCATTTTCTAATATTGCTAGTTGTAAATCGGCATCTCGAAAATTAACACCTCTAAGATAAGCAGTATCAAGGTTCGCACCCCGAAGATTACTTCCTTCAAGATTGGCATTTTCTAAATTGACTTTTTCTAAGTTGGCATTATTCAAGTTAGCATTGTCTAAATCGACAGATCTCAGGTAAGCATTTTCTAATTCTGCACCTCGAAGATTGCTACCTGCTAAATTAGCATTTTCTAAATTTGTATTTTCTAAGTCAGCATTTTCTAAGTTGGCATAACTCAGATCGGCATTTCTCATATTTGCTCCTCTCAGTTTTGCCCCCCTCAGTTTTGCACCTTGAAGATCGGCATTTTCTAAGTTACATCCTTCACATTCATTAGTAGATAGTAACTGTTCGATCGCGCTATTTTGTTGCTTGGCTAATTGAACGCTGCGATCGCCGTGCCAGCCACTGGAATTGGATAAATCGCTCGGTGTAAGGGTAACCGATGTTGTGATGTAAGTCAGTAAACTGAGTATAGGAGCTAACATTGCGTGTAGAATCCTAAAGCGATCGGTTGGTAATTTTAGTCTAATCTTTTCGGAAATAGACGGTATATATTTCCTACCAAAATATTATTTTTACGATTTTTCGCTTGACTCCAACAATTCTTTAGCTTGCATACATAGAAAAAACTAATTAACTCAAAAATTAACAAACTGCGGCTATGTAGAAGTGATACAATCGACAACCATAGCTAGGGGTGTCTGGGAAACCAGGCTGAGACAGTCCCTTAGAACCTGAGACTGGGTAATACCAGCGGAGGGAAGCTGTTTATGCGAGGAACTCGAAATGCGTACAGAATGGATCGCGAAGCGTCGCGGGCAAGATAACGTGTCTCAAATGCACTTTGCCCGTAAAGGTGTGATGACAGAAGAAATGCATCATGTCGCCCGACGGGAAAATTTACCCGTGGAGTTGATTCGAGATGAAGTGGCACGGGGCAGAATGATTATCCCTGCCAATATCAATCATCCTAATTTGGAACCGATGTGTATTGGCATCGCCTCCAAATGTAAGGTGAATGCTAATCTTGGTGCTTCGCCCAACTCTTCCAACTTAGATGAAGAAGTTGCCAAACTTAATTTAGCGGTAAAATATGGAGCCGATACCGTCATGGACTTATCCACAGGCGGCGGTAACTTAGATGAAATTCGCACTGCAATTATTAACGCTTCTCCCGTGCCAATTGGCACTGTGCCAGTCTATCAAGCTTTAGAAAGCGTCCACGGTAGCATTGAAAAGCTCACTGCTGACGACTTTCTCCACATCATCGAGAAACACGCCCAGCAAGGTGTAGACTACATGACAATCCATGCTGGAATTTTAATCGAGCATTTGCCATTAGTCAAAAACCGAATTACTGGAATTGTCTCCCGTGGTGGAGGTATTTTAGCGCGGTGGATGTTGCACCACCACAAACAGAATCCGCTGTACACGCACTTGCGCGACATTATCGAGATTTTTAAGAAATACGACGTGTCTTTTAGTTTGGGTGACTCTTTACGCCCTGGCTGTCTCCACGATGCATCCGACGAGGCACAGTTGGCAGAGTTGAAAACTTTAGGACAACTGACTCGTAAAGCCTGGGAACACGATGTCCAAGTCATGGTAGAAGGACCAGGACACGTACCGATGGATCAAATCGAGTTTAACGTGCGCAAGCAGATGGAAGAGTGTTCGGAAGCACCCTTTTACGTGCTGGGACCACTGGTAACGGATATTGCTCCAGGCTACGACCATATCACTTCTGCGATCGGGGCAGCAATGGCTGGTTGGTATGGTACGGCAATGTTATGCTACGTCACGCCTAAAGAACATTTGGGTTTACCCGATGCTGAAGACGTGCGCAATGGCTTGATTGCCTATAAAATCGCCGCCCATGCTGCGGACGTGGCAAGACACCGCATCGGTGCTAGGGATAGGGATGACGAGCTTTCAACCGCCCGTTACAATTTCGACTGGAACCGTCAGTTTGAATTATCCCTCGATCCAGACCGGGCAAAGGAATATCACGATGAAACTCTGCCAGCAGATATTTATAAAACTGCTGAATTCTGCTCGATGTGCGGTCCCAAATTCTGCCCCATGCAGACAAAAGTTGATGCTGATGCGCTGACGGAACTAGAGAAGTTCTTGGCGCGAGAAACTGTGAAAGGATAAGAAAACGGAGTCAGCAAGGAAACAGGAGACAGGAGATAGAATGTCTGATTGTTCTCCTGTCTCTTCTCATTTTGGCTATTGTTTCCTGTCTCCTCAGATATAAGACAAGTTTGCCCTCATGGCTTTAAGATCTTTGCAGAACATAGGGTAGGATCGTCTGACTCGCCCTCATTGTTGCGCGTTAAATTGACTAAAAATGCTTTCTTTATCCGAACAAGTTGTATTAATTACTGGTGCTTCTACTGGCATTGGGGCAGCGTTGGCAAAAATTTTAGCAGAACGATTTAATACGATTCGCTTGGTCTTGGCAGCTAGAGATGCAGACAAGCTGGAAAAAGTCGCTAACCATTGTCGGCAATTGGGGGCAGAAGTTCTCGTCGTTCCCACAGATTTAGAACAGATCGACCAAATTGAAGCCCTAGCCCAAGTTGCGATCGCCAAATTCGGTCGCGTTGATGCTTTAGTGAATAATGCTGGCTACGGACAGATGGGACCAATAGAACTCATTCCCCATCAAGCTGCTGCCAGACAATTTCAAATCAACGTGCTAGCACCCTTAGCGTTGATCCGCAGCTTAATCCCCCTGATGCGCGATCGCGGTGGTGGCAGAATTATCAATATCAGTTCGTTGGGTGGCAGGATGGCTTTCCCGTTTGGCGGCTTGTATAGTGGCTCAAAGTTTGCTCTCGAAGGACTCAGCGATGCTTTGCGGATGGAACTAGCACCATTCAATATTAAAGTCAGCGTCATCGAACCAGGACCAGTCAGCACAGATTTTTTTGTCGCTGCCGCCCAAGCTGTAGAATCAACCGTAGCGACTCCCGAACGCACGCCCTATCGCGCTGCTTTTGAAAAATTAAAAGATTTAGAGAAACACACGAGTAGCCGTGCTTGGAGTGCCGAACGAGTTGCAGAAGCAATTGTTAAAGCACTGACAGACTCTCATCCCCATCCGCGCTATATTGCAGCTACAGGGGGAAATTTTTTGGTGTTTATGATGACAAAAGTTTTATCAACTAAAATTGTCGATCGCTTTTGGCAGCGATTTTATGGCATCAACCTCGTAGCGCAAGACTGGCAAAAGCATCGTTTAGGCTTGAAGGATGAAGTATAAATAAATTGGTAATTGGTAATTGGTAGTTGGTAGTTGTTCGTTGCTAATGGCTAATTGCTAATAGTGGTCTTTCACAAGCCGTTAGCCATTAGCTATCTTTACTGACAACTGATAACTGATAACTGATAACTGATAACTGATAAAAAATGGATCTACTAGAGTATCAAGCTAAAGAATGGTTTCGCGAGATTGGTATTCCAGTTTTACCTTCCCAAAGAATTGACCGTCCGCGCGATTTGAAGGGTTTGAAGATTCCCTATCCAGTGGTACTCAAATCGCAAGTGCGGACGGGAGGTAGGGGAAAAGCTGGGGGAGTAAAGATTGTCACGAACACGATCGACGCGATCGCCGCGGCACAAACAATTTTTAATTTACCAATTTTAGGGGAATTTCCTGAAGTTTTATTAGCGGAGGCAAAATACAACTCCGATCGCGAGTTTTATTTAGCCATAGTTATCGATGCAGTTGCTCGCCGTCCGTTGCTTCTGGGTTCTACGCAGGGGGGAGTCGATGTTGAATCCAATCCAGAAGCTTTACAACAAGTCGTAGTCGAACGAGAGTTTTCACCCTTTTATGCCCGCCGATTAGCAGTCAAAATGGGCTTGCAGGGAGATGCATTGGGATCGGTCAGCGCTATCGTGGAAAAAATGTACGGTTTATTCGTGCAGAAAGATTTGGATCTGATCGAAATCAATCCTTTGGGGGTGAGTTCGACTGGGGAGTTAATGGCATTGGATGGTAAAGTTACTGTCAACGATCAAGCGATCGCCCGCCATCCCGATATTTTGATGATGGCAGAAAAAAAAGCTAGCCGTCCCAACGGTTATCCCTCAGTCGCTCAAGTTGGCAAGTGGAATGAGGTAGACAAGTCGGGAAATATTGCGATTTTGGGCAATGGTGCGGGGTTATTGATGGCAACTTTAGATTTGATTGCCGCAGCCAGTCACCGCAAACCATCTGTTTGCTTAAATGTGGGACATGGGAGAATTGGCGCAAATGGGGGGTTGAATTTTTGCGATCGCGTCACCCAAGGTCTAGAATTGATCGCTCAAGACAAATCTATCCATGCGATCTTAGTTAATATTCTTTGTAGCGTGCCGACAACTGTAGAAGTGGCTGAGGCGATCGCAACTTTCGTACAACAGCACGACAATAAGACACACAAAACCCGTTCTCATGCCCAATACCCCAAACTAGTCGTGCGTTTGGCAGGAACGGATTTAGCAGATGCGAAAGCAAAGCTAGATGCGGTACAAGTCTCATCAATGGAAGATTTAGATGAAGCGATCGCCCAAGTCGTCCGTGTTGCGAAAAGTTCGTTGCCTAGAAGAAGTGAGTGATGAAATTAAAGCCTGATAGTAAAGTTTTAATTCAGGGCATGACAGCATCGCTCTGGTCGCCCTACATTGCTCGTATGCAAGCCTACGGGACGCAGATTGTTGCCGCAGTTAGTCCCGGTCAAACGACATCCATTGACGATTTACCCGTGTTCGATTTGGTTGAACAGGCAGTAGCGGCAGTTGGGGCGATCGATACGACGATTATTTTCGTTCCTCCCTATCAAGCTTTGGATGCTGCTTTAGAGGCGATCGCTTCTGGGATAAAACAAATTATTATCATCTCTGCTGGCGTGCCTCCTTTGGATATGGTGCGCTTGTTGCGTAAAGCAGAAGCGAACGAAACCATAATTTTAGGACCGAATAGTCCGGGGATTATCATTCCAGGCAAATTACTCTTGGGAACCCATGCCAGTGAATTTTATACTCCAGGCTCGATCGGTCTTGTCAGTCGCAGCACAACTCTGACTTACGAGATTGCCTTAGAGTTGACTAAAGCCGGGTTAGGGCAGTCAATTGCTGTCAGTATTGGCAGTGATGCAATTATTGGTTCTTCTTTTCTACAATGGTTGCAAATTCTCGATGAAGACGACACCACAGAAGCGATCGTTTTAGTCGGGGAACCAGGGGGAAATAGCGAAGAAGCTGCGGCGCGTTACATTGCCGAGGCGATCGATAAACCAGTTATTGCATATATTGCTGGTTGTCATGCGCCAGCTGGCAAACACTGGGGTCATACTGGGACGCTAGCAGCCGTGGTTGGCAGAGGTGATAATGTCGGTACGGCAAAAAGCAAATTAGAAGCTTTCCAAGCGGCAAAAGTTCCAGTCGCAGAACGCCCTTCGCAAATTGCTGAATTGGTGAAAAAGGCATTGAAGAAAAAATAAAAGGAGCAGTTTGATAAACAGGGAACAGTCAAGGATATGAAATCTAGATGACTCAACCCAAACTGAACGGTCAAGGCTTAATGGCGGCTCTATGTGCCGCAGCTACTTGGGGTATGGTAGGTGTATTTGTCCGTTGGCTTCCAGGATGGTCTGCTTTTGCAGTTTTGGCAGGTCGCTTTCTGGTTGCCACTGTTGCAATGCTGCCGATACTGTTTCTAGCCCCAAGTGTCCGACACGATCTGACTCGTTCCCTTCGCACGCCACCGATCTGGTGGTTGAGTTTACCAGCGATTGGAGGTTATGTTTTAGGTACGACAGCATTTCAAATAGCACCTGTGGGAGAAGTGACATTATTATTCACAACCTCACCCTTATTTATCATTGCCTATAAATATGTTGTGCGCTTAGATGTTAAACGAAGTGAAGGTTTTGGAATGCTGCTGGCTATGGCTGGAGTCAGTGTTATCATGCTCCCTCAGCTATCTAGCGATCGCGCTGTCTCTTGGGAAACTCTGGCAGGCTACCTTTTGGCATTAGGTGCTGCTGGTTCAATCGCACTCTATACGCTTTGGTTTAATGCATTTGCTAAGCAAAACATTGCGCCAAAACCGATAAATGTTGTTTTTCTCACCTGTTTACTAGGAAGTATTCTATCTTTTTTGTGTGCGGTCTTCTTCCAAGCGTCAATTGAAATCGAAATCGATCGACAGGTTGTTCTCGTATTATTAGGGTTAGGAATTTTGTCCACTGCTTTACCATTTTTGTGCTATACAGTGGCAGCGCAGCGATTACCAGTCTTACTGACAACTGCAATATTATTGTTGGAGCCAATGTTTGCAGTGTTATTTGCATCTGTCGCTTTACAAGAAATTCCGTCACTTTGGTTTGGCGTTGGCAGCGTACTAGTTTTCTGGGGATTGCTGTCGATCGCTGGCTTCGCTTCTAGGTGGTGACGTACACCGCTTGGATTTAAGGTTAGAACATCCGAAGACTACTGGCAACGGCTAATTAAGGAGGGGGAAGCAGTATGGCTCAAATAAAGGTGTTTTACGAACCAGAGACAGAGCTATTAAGCGTATTTTGGCAAGTTCCCAGAAGGAACCAAATTGGGACTGAGCTTGGAGACGGTGTAATTTTGATTCAGGATGGGGTGAGTGGTGAGCCAATTGGTTTAGAAGTTTTGTCCTACCGTCCTGCGGCTTCTGCTCAATTGCGGTAACAATCGTAAAAGAGCGATCGCAATAGAGCAATTATCAGGAGGCAAGTATGGTGACAACAACAGCTAGTCAACCTCAAACGCAACTACCACCGTTGATTCCGCGTGAAATTCTGTTTGGCAACCCAGAACGCGCCCGTCCTCAACTCTCCCCAGATGGCAAGTATTTAGCGTATATTGCTCCAGATGAAAAAAATATCCTTCAAGTGTGGGTGCGTACTGTAGGACAACAAGACGATCGCCAACTAACCCAGGATAAAAAACGGGGTGTCCGCATGTACTTCTGGACGTTTGATGGCGAACAGTTAATCTACCTCCAAGATGCCGATGGCGATGAAAATTGGCACTGTTATGCAGTCAATATCAATACGAATATCGTCCGCGACCTGACTCCGTTTCAAGGGATACAGGCGCAACCCCTCGCCTTAGACCATAACTTCCCGCATGAATTTTTGGTGGGGTTAAATTTACCAGATTTAAGCAAGCACGATGTCTACCGCATTAACCTCAAAAATGGGGCAGTAGAGTTTGACACGGAAAACCCAGGTAACATTGTTTCTTGGACTGTGAATACTCAGTTTCAAGTTCAAGCTGCGATCGCGGCTACGGCTGATGGTGGGTACGACCTACTTTACCGCGAATCCCAACAGGGAGCTTGGGAAAATTTGCGCCATTGGAGTTCCGAGGATGAAGGCTACGCTGTTAGTTTTTCCGCTGATGACAAAACTTTGTATATTGTCGGCAGTCACGATGCTAACGCCCAACGCCTCCTCGCCCTAAACTTAGCAACTCGTCAAGAAACCGTTATTGCTGAAGATCCAGAATACGATGTTGATAGTGTCATCGTTCACCCAACTTCTCATGTTCTGCAAGCGGTTTCCTTTTACCGCGACAAACAAGAGTGGCAAATTCTCGACCAAAGTATAGCCGCCGATTTAGCAGCAATTGCTCAAGTCCGCCCTGGAGAATACAACATTACTAGCCGTGACTTGGCGGATAAAACTTGGTTAGTGGCTTACATCACTGACAATGGACCAGTCTACTATTACACATACGATCGCGCGACCAAAAGTAGCGTTTTACTTTTTAGCAACCAACCCAAACTCGAAGAGTTGCAATTAGCAACTATGCAACCCATTTCTTACCCTGCTAGAGATGGGTTAACTATTCACGGCTACCTCACAACACCTGTAGGAATTGCAGCCAAGAACTTACCGACAATCCTTTTAGTTCATGGAGGTCCTTGGGTGCGGGATACGTGGGGTTACGATCCAGAAGTGCAATGGCTGGCGAACCGAGGCTACGCAGTGTTGCAAGTCAATTTTCGCGGTTCTACTGGCTACGGTAAGGCTTTTCTGAATGCGGGAAACCGCGAATGGGGCGCGAAAATGCACGACGATCTGATCGATGCAGTCAATTGGTTAGTAGAACAAGGGATTTCTGACCCTCAAAAAGTAGCGATTATGGGTGGTTCCTACGGTGGCTATGCGGCGCTAGCAGGGTTAACTTTCACGCCAGAGGTATTTGCAGCTGGAGTTGATATTGTCGGTCCCAGCAATTTAATCACGCTGATGCAGAGTATTCCGCCTTACTGGGAACCGATGAAAGCTATGTTTGCCCATCGCCTGGGAGATTTAGAGACAGAACCAGAATTTCTCAAATCGCGATCGCCCTTATTTTACTGCGATCGCATCCAAAAACCTTTGTTAATTGGACAGGGAGCCAACGATCCGAGGGTAAAACAAGCAGAAAGCGAACAAATTGTGGCAGCAATGCGACAGTCGAATCGACCAGTTGAATATCTGCTGTACGCGGATGAGGGACATGGTTTTGCCCGTCCCGAAAATCGCTTGCATTTCTATGCTAAAGCCGAGGAATTTTTAGCAAAATACTTAGGCGGGCGATTTGAACCTGTGGGCGAGCTTGTAGGGCATTCAGGAGTGGAGAAATAAGGTTTGTCATTGGTCATTTGTGAGCAGCCAAAATTTGTTTTGTCATCTCAATCTGCTGCTGACTGAAACCAGCTTGCTGGAGATGGTTGAGAAAAACGCGATCGCGATACCGCCCATCTAGATTGTATGCTTGTCGGTAAGCAGCTTGAGCCGCAGCGCGATCGCCCTTCTGCCAGTAGGCTAAACTCAAAGCAACTAAAGGATGAGGGTTGGTTGGTTCTAGCTGGGCGGCGCGTTTTGCTGCGCCAATCGCAGGTTTGTAGGACTGCAATCGCTCAAAAGCTAAGCTGAGATTGTAATAAGCAATCTCATTGTTTGGCTCTAAAATTGCTGCCCAAGCGTGAACGAATACAGCAGCATTCAATTTACCACCGACTAAATAGACAATTCCCAAAGCGTTGAGAGCTGGAATAGAATTCGGATCGCAGTATAAAACTTGAATTAAAGACTCAGCCGCCGCTTCTTTTTGTCCGGCTAGGTGTTGCGTCCAGCCTAACAAAACTCGTCCAGAGAGATTTTGCGGTTCGAGTTCTACAGACTTTTGCAAAGCCGCGATCGCCTCTGGATATTTTGCCGCAGCACGATAGGATAATCCCAAGGCACGGTATTCGCTCGCAGGGATTGCTAATGTTGGTTGAGCGACAAACAAGCTGCTAGCTGTTAATACAGTTATGACATGACGGGCGATCGCTGCACCCATATTTGGCAGCCCCAATTCTCACAGAGATTTTCGTCAGCAGCATAACATAAGACTAGTCTCAGCAGCGAGCAGATAATCTCTTTTTGAATCTCCAAGAGTAGCTACAATGCATTTATTCAGGCACTTGCTATTTTTGCTAGGATGATGCAGAAAAGAAAGAATCTTGTCGGGAAGCATCTCTAGCATCGCCACCCCAATTGATATCTGGGTGTTGACTTCAAAGCGAAACCTATTGACATTAAATGCGGTCAAGGGGTTGACACAATGAGCCTTAAAGAGGCTTCTAGCAACCTCAAAATAGGTGCTTGCTAACCCAATGGATGATGTACCATAATATACTGTTGACCTAACAGCTTAAACCTATCTAATGATGTATTGCTTTAGATAGAGGATTTAGTTATTTTCGTGTCATGAGGGTGCGTCTTCAATTGGCGATTTTCAACATGAAGGAAAATTGCAATTTACAATGCTGTCTAAAGCATCCAATAGTCTTAGCAGTTGACGATGATGAAGATAATTTAGAGTTACTTACTCAACTACTTCAATTCGTTGAATGTTCTTTCATCACTGCTGAGGATGGTGAAACAGCAATAAATCTTGCACAACAATACCACCCAGACATGATTCTGTTGGATATGATGTTACCTGGCATCAGTGGTGTAGAAGTTGTCAAAAGTCTTCAAAAAAATCCTCGAACAAAGGATATTCCCATCGTTGCTGTTACTGCTATTACTAGGGCAGAATGTCAACAACGATTTCTAGAAGGAGGTTGTCTAGAATGCGTTACCAAGCCTTACAGCATTGATGAGTTAGAAAACCTTATTCGTTACTATCTCTCCAGCAAAAACTAGGCAATAGAGTATATACTGTAAAAATTAGTATGTGTTCTAATTAACAACCACTTGTGACAAAGAGTTCAGCCTATTGGTTAATGAAAATTGCCTATTAGTAAATAAGTATTGGATAAGGCAACAATATAGGTTTTTCATGTCCTTCCTACCAGCCGTTCCTACCGCAACGCTAGTTGGTGGGAATTTTATTGGTGCATATCAAATAATCAGCCGATTGCCAGATGAGCAGAAGCAGACACCAGGGCTACACTAGACAAACTCAGTTATCTATAGATAGGTTATGTCTGGGGTGTCAGAAGAGAATGCAAAGGCGGCTGAGAAACACGCCATAGCCTCACAGAAACAAGCTAAGTATACGAAAGAAACTGGAAAGCTCCTACAAAATCTTGGACAGCCACAAAGTACGCACGGAGAGTTAATCGAAAAATACGGTGAGGCGGCTCAAAAACATGCTGATGCTTCACTGAAACACGCCCAGGCTGCTAGGAAGCAAAATGAGAACTCAACAGAGGAGTTTATCAAAGCTTCGCAGGAACACGTTAAGGAAAATCAGGAACACCTAAAGGCAACAAAGGAATGCATGAAGGTAGTGAAAAATTGGAAATGTCGGTAGCTATCCGGTAGCTAACTTGATGCAGGATATGAGATGATGGACGTAGCCGAGCTAAGTTGCGGGTGTAGTTCAGTGGTAGAACGCTACCTTCCCAAGGTCGATGTCGTGGGTTCGAGTCCCATCACCCGCTTACTAAACTTTAGAATTATACGATTTTTTCACCCGTCCTACTTATTAAAAAAACTATCCTTCGAGTCATACTCTTTACACCAGCAACGCTCTAAAAGCTGGATTCTATGTTGCGCTTCAAACTGTTGAGGATGGAGAACTAATTTTGTATTGGCATCAAATATAGGCTGAGTCAAATATTGCCATAGTGGAAACTTTAACAAGTTAAATTGGAAATTCATAGAAATTCTCAGATGCGAAATTATACAGTAAACTTCAGACAAGTTCTCATAGCTGACGAACCCAGTACAATTAGCAGTACTAGTCAAGACCGCTCGCAAGTCTGCTAGATTAACATTGCCACAAGCAACAGCTAATCTTCTTGGTGAAGATTGCGGAAATAATTTAAGACGCTGTTGGGAAAAATCTGTATTATTGCGGTGGCGATCGCACCATTTTATATTTAGAGTTACGCCAAAAAATCACCCACCCCGAATCTAACTTCAAGGTGGGTAACACAGTGTTGGTTTTTAAGTGGAGCTTACGGGAATCGAACCCGTGTCCAAATTGGGTATTAACCCCCTACTCGTTCGCAGGCTTAGCCTTTCTGACCCTCAAGACGGGGATCGTGCATTATCCCGCACGTAGGATGCTTCGATTAAGTCTTAGCTAGCAAGTAAATCGAAGAAACCTTGCTAGAGCATCCGTTGGGGTTTGCCTGTAGTCCTTAACGGAGTCAAACTACAAGCGCTCGAATCTTTGAGAGATTATTAGGCAGCTACAGGAGCAGCCTTACGAGCAAAAGGAACGATGTTGTTCGCAGTTACGTTTTTTTGAGTCTTTGATTTACGAGAGGAGACTCGCTCTCGACCTGATCGCAGAGCAGCTTTCGCCAACCTGTCGAAACCTTGAAAGCCCCATGTACTTATTCTCCTATTATAAGCCGCTATGGAGATTTTGGCAGGCAGATCCAAAAAACGATCCCCCCAACCCCCCTTTTTAAGGGGAACAAAGAAAAATACCCCCTCAGTAAGGAGATAGTAGACGAGTGGCTTGGTAAGGGGGGCGAAAAAATACCTCCTTGGTAAGGAAGACAAATAAATAAACACCCCCCTTGTTAAGGGGGCAGGGGAGATCTTATTTCAAAGCTTCCGCACCGCCGACAACTTCCAGAATTTCCTGGGTAATGGCGGCTTGCCGTGCTTTGTTGTAAGACAGGGTGAGGGTATTGATCAATTCGCTGGCGTTATCGCTGGCGTTGTTCATAGCTGTCATCCGCGCCGCTAATTCGCTGGCAGCAGATTCTTGCAATGCTCGCAATAGTTGGTTATTCAGGTACAAAGGCAACAAAGCATCGAGAATTTGTACGGGATCTTGCTCGAATAGCATATCCTTGGGAAAACTCCGTGCAGTGGCAGAAACTTTCTGTCTTTCCACTTCAAATTCACCACCACGGGTAGTCAGCCGGAAAACTTCATCGTCTGCGGCTTCAAAACCTTGAGCGTCTAATGGTAACAGAGTTTGTACCACTGGGCGAGAACTCACTAACGAGACGAATTTGGTATAAATTAACTCAACTCTGTCTACGCTTTCCGACAAAAATAGGGAAAGCAACTCGTCAGCAATATTAGAAGCTTCTGCTGCTGTAGGAATTTGCTCTAAACCCGTATACGTTGCATCAATGGGTTGGTTGCGGCGTTGAAAATACTGGATGGCTTTGCGTCCGACAAGGATATATTTGTATTCCAAGCCTTCAGCTTGAAGTTCTTTAGCGCGATTTTCTGCCCGTTTAATTACGTTGGTATTATAAGCACCGCACAAACCGCGATCGCCTGTAATTACCAGCAAACCAATGGAGCGAATGTCTCGTTTTTTGAATAGCGGTAGGCTGACATCTTCAAACTGCAAGCGAGTTTGTAGATTATACAGTACTTGTGCCAAGCGATCGGCAAACGGACGAGTAGAAAGTACCTGTTCTTGAGCGCGACGCACCCTAGCCGCTGCCACCAGACGCATCGCTTCTGTAATTTTTTTCGTATTTTTGACCGACTGAATGCGATCGCGGATTAGTTTGAGGTTAGCCATCGTCTTTTGGTAATTGGTAGTTGGTAGTTGGTAGTTGGTAGTTGACAGTTGACAGTTAACCGTCAACCGTCAACTGTCAACTGTCAACCATTACCCATTACCTACGCTGTTGCTAAGAAGGTTTGTTTGTATTCGGTAATTGCTTCTTTCAATAACTTCTCGGCTTCATCGGTAAGTTGCTTCTCGCTGCGGATGATTTCACCGTACTTGGGTTTGCTGGTTTTCAGGTATTCCCGCAGTCCTTTGGTGAAGGTGGTGACTTTATCTACGGCGATATCGTCCATATAGCCGTTAATCCCAGCGTAGAGGATTGCTACTTGCTCAAATACCCCTAATGGCGAGTTTTGCGGCTGTTTCAACAACTCCCGCAAGCGTACACCCCGTGCCAATTGGTCTTGGGTGGCTTTATCCAAGTCGGAGGCAAATTGCGAGAAAGCTTGCAATTCGTCAAACTGTGCCAATTCCAATTTCAGCTTACCAGCAACTTTTTTCATTGCCTTGGTCTGAGCTGCCGAACCTACCCGCGATACGGAAATACCAGGGTTAATCGCCGGACGAATACCAGCATTAAATAGGTCGGAAGTCAAGAAGATTTGACCGTCTGTAATCGAAATTACGTTGGTCGGAATATAAGCCGATACGTCCCCTGCTTGGGTTTCGATAATTGGTAGGGCTGTCATGCTACCTTCACCGAGTTCGGTGCTGAGTTTTGCCGCACGTTCTAACAAGCGGGAGTGGAGGTAGAATACGTCTCCTGGGTATGCTTCCCGTCCTGGTGGACGACGCAGTAACAATGACATTTGGCGATAAGCAGCGGCTTGCTTGGACAAGTCATCGTAAATGATTAGAGTTGCCTTGCCTTTGTACATGAAGTACTCTGCCAATGCTGCCCCCGTGTATGGCGCGAGGTACTGGAGGGTAGCAGAGTCGCTGGCGTTAGCTGCAACGACGATGGTGTAGTCCATTGCGCCCTTCTCTTGTAAGGTCTGGACTACATTAGCAACGGTGGAAGCTTTTTGTCCGATCGCAACGTATACACAGATTACATCTTCGGTTTTCTGGTTGATGATCGTGTCAATCGCGATCGCGGTTTTACCTGTTTGTCTGTCACCGATAATTAATTCCCGCTGTCCTCTACCTACGGGAATCATTGCATCGATTGCGGTAATTCCTGTTTGCATTGGTTCGTATACCGAACGCCGCGCTACGATACCAGGTGCGCCAGACTCGATCAAACGGAAGTCAGAAGTATTTATATCTCCCTTACCATCAATCGGACGACCGAGAGCATCCACAACACGTCCGATTGTGGCTTCTCCAACTGGAACCTGAGCAATTTTACCTGTAGCGGTAACGGAACTGCCTTCTTGGATGTCGCGACCTTCACCCATCAATACCGCACCTACGTTGTCTTCTTCTAGGTTCAGGGCGATACCAACGGTTCCATCTTCAAAGTCTAGGAGTTCGCCAGCCATAGCTTTTTCTAAGCCATAGATCCGGGCAATACCATCTCCTACTTGCAATACCGTACCAACGTTAGCAACTTTAACTTCTTGGTCGTATTGCTCGATTTGCTGCTGAATAATACTGCTGATTTCGTCAGGTCTGATACTGATCATGGTGAGTTTGTGTTTAGGAATTTGGGAGTCAGGAGTCGGGAGTCGGGAGTCGGGAGTCGGGAGTCGGGAAAATTCAAAATTTTCTCTCTCTAGCCCCTAGCCCAAGCGCCCCTAGCCCCTCATTAAGTGCCACTTGTCAAACGTAAAGAAAGGCGGCGCAGTTGTCCTCTGATACTAGCGTCGATCACTTGAGAACCAACTTTGACGATCGCACCACCGATTAAGCTCCGGTCGATTCTTGTTTCTAGTTCTACCTGACGGGCGTTGGTCATAGCAATAACTTTATCCCGCACAGCTTGCTTTTGTGCTTCAGTCAGTTCGACAGCGGAAGTAACTTCGGCTAAAACAGTTTGATTCAGTTCCCGCAGCAGGGCGAGATATTGTTGACAAATCCCTTCTAGCAAAATAATGCGGCGGCGGTCTACCAACAGCATTAAGAAGTTACGCATGTAGGGGTTGACATTATCGCCGACAACTCGTCCCAATACTGCCTTCTTGTCGCTGATGCTGACGAAGGGGTTAGCGAGAAAGTTACGAAATTGCTCTGATTCCCGCAACAAAGTAGTTAAAGTACGGGCATCTTCGCCGAATTGTTCCGTGAGGTTATTACTACGCGCCACAGACATCAATGCCTGGGCGTAAGGCTGCACTACCTGTTCGTTCATGGCATTACTGCTCATTTACTGCCTCCTAGTAGTGCTATGCTGCGATCGATTGTTTGTTGTTGGATATTTTCGTCTAATCCCGATTCCAACTGGGATTCTACCTTTTGTAAAGCCATTGCAACTACAGAAGCTCGCAGTTGAGCGATCGCTCGTTCTCTTGCTGTGTTTAAATCTTGCGTTGCTGTCTCTTTTAAGCGTTGAATATCTACTCCCACCTGAGCCAAGATTTGCTCTTTGGCTTGCTGAGCATTTGTGGTCGCGCTTTGGCGAATTCTTTCTGCTTCCGCCTGAGCTTCTGTCAATCTTTGCTGCTGTTTTTGCAGTGCTGCTGCTGCTTCTTTGGCGCGGTTTTCTGCCGCTACAATTTCTGTTTCTATGCGTTCGCGGCGATCGCTCAAGGTTTTTCCGACTACCTTGCTGCCAAAATATACTAGTACGCCAACAAGAATAGCCAGGTTAATTAGGTTTGTTTCTAAAATATCAAAATTAAGACCAAACCCGCCTGCTTCTGCTTCTGCTTCTGCTGCTTCAGCAAGGAGTGGGCTACCTTGTGTCACCAACCAGATAAAACTTCCCATCATATCCCATCCACTTTTTCAGTTGTCAGTTATCAGTTGTCAGTTATCAGTTATGAGTCAGGAGCCAGGAGTCAGAAATTAGAATTAACTGGTCATTGGTCACTGGTCACTGGTCACTGTTCAACTGGTTACTGTTCCTAACAGCTTTCCTACGATTTGGCGACTGAGGGCATCTACCTGTTGCTGCAACGAAGCCATAGCTTCCTGTTGTTGTTGCTCAATTTCTTGAGCTGCTTGTTCTCGTTGTGCTTGGGCTTCTTTCTGTGCCTCTGCTATTTTGTCCGCCGCTATTTTTTGTGCATCTGCTTGAGCGTCGGCAACAACTTTTTGCGATTGTCTGCGAGCATCTGCTATTTGCTGCTCGTATTCTTTTGCTAATCGCTCTGCTTTTGCCAAGCGTTCTTTTGCTTCAACATTGTTCGTGCGGACGTAATTATCGCGGTCGTCCAGTGCCTTTGTTAGTGGCTTGTAGAAAATGACATTCAATACAGATGCCAACAGTAGGAACTGCAACGCCATTAAGGGCAAGGTAGCATCAAAATCAAACATTATTTCTCCCCTTTGGCTTGAATGGCTGTTTTCATGCCAAGCAACATCATCCACCCTTTCATATTCTAAAAATCCTCTGTTGTTTGAGAGGCAATTTACACGCGATCTGAATTGAAAAAAGTTCTCACTCAGTTGTAGAGACGTTCTTAAGAGCGTCTCTACTAAAGATAAGAATTTAGGTTTTAGGAAAAGGGATTAGCAAACAGTAATACTAAGGCAATTACCAAACCGTAAATGGTTAGCGATTCCATGAATGCTAGAGTCAACAGCAGAGTACCGCGAATTTTTCCTTCTGCTTCGGGTTGACGAGCAATACCTTCTACTGCTTGACCCGCAGCATTTCCTTGACCGATACCAGGACCGATTGCAGCTAAACCGATTGCTAATGCGGCAGCTAGAACTGAAGCAGCAGAAACTAATGGATCCATTTTGATTTTCCTTACTTTGAGTACACAACGTTATCAGTTATCAGTTATCAGCTATCAGTTATCAATTAATTCTGACTTCTGACTTCTTTTTCAGTTATCAGTTATCAATTAATTCTGACTTCTGACTTCTGATGCATCATGAGTTGCTCTAATGAGCCTCATGTTCTTCACCACCATGACCCTCCATTGCCTCATGAATGTATGCTGCTGCGAGGGTAGCAAAAACCAGGGCTTGGATCGCACTAGTAAACAAACCTAATGCCATCACTGGCAGAGGTACAAACAGAGGTACGAGTAGAACTAAAACCGCTACTACTAATTCATCCGCTAAAATGTTACCAAATAGTCGGAAGCTTAGAGAAAGAGGTTTGGTGAAATCTTCCAAAATTGCGATCGGTAACAGAATTGGCGTTGGCTCAATATACTTTTTAAAGTACCCTAAACCGCGTTTGCTAAAACCCGCGTAAAAGTACGCTAAAGAGGTTAACAACGCCAGCGCTACTGTTGTATTAATATCGTTAGTTGGAGCGGCTAATTCACCTGATGGCAACTTAATTAACCGCCAGGGAATTAAAGCACCAGACCAATTCGATACGAAAATGAACAGAAATAGCGTGCCAATAAATGGAACCCAAGGACGATACTCTTTCTCACCAATCTGATTCTTGGTCAAATCCCGAATGAATTCTAGCGCGTATTCCATTAAATTTTGGATACCACTAGGAACTTTCTGGATGTTCCGAGTAGCTGCTATGGAAGCAACTACTAGAATGCCAATCACAAACCACGAGGTGAGAAAAACTTGCCCATGAATTTTGAGATTGCCCAATTGCCATAAAAAATGTTGACCTACTTCCAACGAGGCAAGAGGGAATAAATTAAAGGTGTTTGTGACGCTAAGCATTTGCATTCAAGCAGTTTTCCCAAAAAGCGAGAATGGGGCGATTAATTTTGCGGTTTCCTAACTTATTTAGAGTTAGGAATGAAAGCAGATTGAATCGTATAGATGATGAGTGTGGCTTTGTAAGTCAGAAACCCCAAGAATATCGGCAGAATCTGTAGTTGACGCAATTGAGTTGCGACTACAATCACTCCAATAAATATGGCAAACCGAGATTTACTCAGTTGTCTTTTTTCTTGACCTAGCCGCTCAACGTCTCTAGCCAACATTTTTAAGTAAACCATACCTGTGACTGCTCCGAGCAAATAGTTCAGGGCAGTGTTGAGGGAATAGAAAATCCACACGGAGATAAAAATAACCCCCGTCAATCCAAGGGTGATTGACAATAATCCTTGGAAGAGTTGATAAAACTCTTGCATTGAGGAAGTCTTTTCTTGTGTGGTAGTGGAACCAGGTTGAGATTCCTCAGTTGCAGGTGTTGGTGTTGTTGATTCGTCTGACAAGTTCACAAAAACTCGCAAATGACGCTGACGCTAATGTTTCGACTCTAATGAGCCACGTAGAATCATACCACGTTGCGGTAACAATACTTAAAAAAGAGTTAACCAGGCGAAAGTACGATTAATTGTTGGGAAAGGAGCGATCGCACTCCTTCTAAGCCCAGTTCTACGTTAGCTAAAATTTCACCGATTGTTAACTTGCGATCGCAAGCCTGTAAAAATTCCAGTTCGGTTTCTGTTAAATTGACTATTTGGTAGTCGTAGTTAAATAAGCAGCGACTCGGAAAGCCGTCTATACAAGGATTTAGTTCGGGAATAGCTGCGAGTAAGGCTGCATCTGACGACCAATCGGCTTGCGGTAGCGGCGGACGACCCAAGAAAAATTCGTAATGGGTAACTTCTGGATCTAATAGTTCGATTAAACGATATGTGTTGCGATCGCTCAATGCGTTACTTCTTTCCAATAAACTCGGATCTTTGCCCAAAAGTCGTTCGATTTGCCAGAAATTCGGGTTAGAAAAGCCCAAGAAAGTTAACCCAGAAGCATCAATTAAATCGAATAAAGTATCAATATTGTAGTCAATCTCTTGCGGATGAACGTACATATCTGCAAAACATTCATCTCGCTGATTTTCCATCGCCCAGCGCGATCGTTCGCGTTTGACAATCCGATTGTTTTCTGGTAAAGAAGCGAATAGTTTTCTACCAATTTGGACACCATCGCGGTAATCGCCCTGCTTATCATTTTGCAGGAGTGCGATCGCCTGTTGCATTAATTTGATTTCCCAGCGCCCCAATTCTCCATACACGAAAATGTGCATGATTCCACCTGGGGCGAGTTTAGATGCAATGGCTTGAATCCCACGGATCGGATCTGGTAAGTGGTGCAGCACTCCCACGCAGTTAATTAAATCGAATTCCCCTGGTAGTTGTTCCGCGTCGTACAAACTCAGGTGATGAAACTCAACGCGATTTGCACCCGAACGCTGACAGCGTTCCCGCGCCACAGCCAAAGCACCCGCACTTAAATCGATTCCTACAACTTGGGCGTGAGGGTTGAGGTGGACTAAATATTCCGTTCCTACCCCCGTACCGCAGCCAGCATCGAGAATGCGGATATCTTGTTTTTGCGGTTTTTGTCCGGTACAGAAGCTATAGGCGGCTAGCCAATTCCAGCGCCAGTTATAGCCAGGGGGCGGTTCGTCGAGTAGCGGTTCTGGAGGAAAGGGATACGTATCGTAGAGTTTAGCGACAGCAGCACTAATGTGGGAGTCTGACATGGATGGGCTATGAGGGCAGCATCAATGTAGTGTAGCGGAATACGGGTTACAGGTGCTAAGCAAGTCAAAAGTTAAAAAGTGAAAATGTAGTTCAAGTAAAGCTGTTGTCTGCTGTCGGGCGAGCGAATCAAATATGAAACAACATAGTAGTCTTAGTAGTTTAGAGTATGAAACTGGTATAACTGAGATAAATCGACTACTTTGAGGAGTTAGTTGTGAAAACCGCTATTTCTCTTCCAGGTGCAATTTTTGAAAAAGCTGAAGCACTTGCTCAACAATTAGGAATGTCTCGGAGCGAACTTTATACTGAAGCATTGAAAGCATATTTGCGACGATATAACAAAGAACAAATTTTAGCGAAACTGAATGAGGTATATTCTAAAGAATCTTCAGAGTTAGACCCAGTGATGGAAAAAATGCAATATCTGTCTCTACCGCGTGAGGATTGGTAGTGTATCGCGGCGAGATTTGGTGGGCAGACTTACCGAACCCAGTTGGTTCAGAACCAGGCTATCGTAGACCTGTTTTAATTATTCAGGATGATACTTTTACGCAAAGTCTTTTGAGGACAGTTATTGTTGTTATTATCACTTCATAATATCGAACTGGCAAACGCACCAGGCAATGTTTTATTACCGCAAAATATCACAGATTTGTCTAGAGATTCAGTTGCTAATGTCTCTCAGATATTCACTGTAGATAAAGCCTTTTTAACCGAGCGTGTTGGTTCGTTACCCGCGAGTTTACAAGAAGAAGTAGATGAAGGTTTAAGGACAGTTTTGTACCTCTAGCGATCGCTTCTTCGTGAGCTTGAATTAGATATTAACTAGGGCAGTATCCATATATTGTAGCGGATACCGTGACACAGGTACTATTGGGCAATTGCCTAATTCAAACTATGACGAATACGAAAGACAACTAATTTATATTCAATAGTGATTAATCTTCTTTAGTTTGGGGAACACTATAAATAAGCAAGTTTGGTTAGCTGTCTCTTGGTTGAACGAATAGTTTAATCGACTAGTGTTTATGTACTGTATCCAAGTATGTCGATCATATTTAATTTCCTCTCCTGGGTGACTCAATAGATTTGGAGCCTATGGAACCGTTTGCCGGAAACTGCAAAACGTGAAATTATTGAAGCAATTATTCAAGCAATGACAGAGTTACTACGTAGTTTCCATAGATCTTACAGAAGTAAAGGAAAAAATAAAGATGAGTAGCTTTAAAGACTTTATGGATAAAGCTCAAGAGTCACCGAATCAAAATTTGCCTGCATCAACTACTACTCTTGCAAGTATTCAATACTCTCTAACTGCGGCTTCTTGCATAATATCCTCTCCATTTCTCTCAATTAATGAAGAACAAAAGTTATCGCAGAAGGTATCCAATTTAGTTCATGACAAAGCTTTTCTGTCTGAATTGAGCGACCAAATTGGTAAACCACAAGTAAATGAGTCTGAGGATAACTTTGTAAAGTGTAGTAGTGATGTACTAAAGAAAATGTTATACAAGCATTTTTGTATTAAAGGATAAGCTTGTTTGTGTAGCCATAGGTTTTAACTTATTACTTACTTTTGATATGAGCTAAAAATGCGTTAGCGAAGCTTAACGTAGTTATCGCTTTTAGAGAAGGATATCGGATTTTGCGATCGCGCTGTCGGGGCGATCGGTTATCCTGAGAACAAGAAGTAGTATAGTGCCTGGGAGGATCGAACGTGTCTAGCGTTGAATTTCAAGCCAAAGTTGAGAATGGCAATATCGTGATTCCTGAAGAATATCAGCAAGAATTATTACAAGTTGAAACTGTAAAAATTGTGATATCAAATAAGATACAATCAAATACTGCTGAAGCTTGGGCAAAATGGTTTGAATCCGTCGAGCGATTGGAAGTAACCTCAAATGAACCAGCTAGAGAATATCAGCAACTCTTACTAGACAAATATCGGCAACAAGGTCTAGAACTGTGATTTTCTGCGATGCTGGAGTCTTGCTGTGTTTGGTAGATCGCACTCAACCTCAGCATAGTGCTTATAGAAATGCAATTTTACGTCTTGCATCTCCACTGATTACAACTTGGTCTTGCCTGACAGAAGCTATGTATCTCGCTCTCCATCGTGGCGGATGGAATATGCAAAAACAGTTGGGACAGCTTCTGTTAGATAAACTGCTAGTGATTCATGAAATTCAGGAAAACGATTACGATCGCCTATTAAAAGTGATGGAGCAGTATCGCGATCGACCGATGGATTTAGCTGATGCAACCTTAGTTTTGGTTGCTGAGAAGACGGGATATAAGCAAATTCTCACAATTGATTCTGACTTCCTATTTTATCGTATTTGCGATCGCGATACTTTCGACATCATTCAAGTTTAGCGATCGCAAACAAAGCAGATATTGCTATTACTAGGAGCAATGTATGACACAGATAGCAGTAGAAAAGCTGACTTTAGAAGAGTTTCTGAAGCTACCAGAAACAAAACCAGCTAGCGAGTATATTGACGGACGAATTATTCAAAAACCTATGCCCCAAGGAAAACACAGCATAATTCAAGGCGAATTAGTATCCACAATCAACATTCTTGTGAAGCCTCAGCGCATTGCTGTAGCTTTTCCTGAACTACGTTGTACCTTTGGCGGACGCTCAATCGTACCGGATGTAGCTGTCTTTGCCTGGGATAGAATACCTGTGGATGAAAATGGAGATGTTGCGAATGTATTTCAGGCTGCTCCAGACTGGACGATAGAAATTCTCTCCCCAGACCAAAACCAAACTAAAGTAACTGGGAATATTCTTCATTGTCTGGGTCATGGTAGCCAAATGGGATGGCTAGTCGATCCTGACGAGCGCTCGCTTTTAGTTTATCCTCTAGGACAGCAACCGCAATTGTTGCAAGAACCGAATCAAGTGCTACCCGTTCCTGACTTAGTAGCAAGTTTACGTTTAACAGTAGATGAATTGTTTGGCTGGCTCAAACTTTAACCTAACGCGATCGCCTCCCTACCCTTAATTCTACAAAACGCGATCGCCTCTCACATAAATTCAGTATTTGTTACAAAATTTATAACTTTTCTCGGTACTTATGTTGTATGCAAGGCTACATTCGACGGTATTGAGATTGAGAAAACTACACACTTCTTAATATAGCGGTGTAAAGAACCCAAAACGTTCTAATCTAAAAGCTGACCAGGTTGATTTCAGGCGATCGTCACCTCATATAAGTGAAGAAAAATTCCCTTTCTGGGGAGGGAAAAACCTAAAATAAACAAACGTGAATTCATTCACACCCTGGTCAGACTTAACACAGTAACGATTATTGATGGGAGCTTAAGAAATCTAATGAGTGTTAAGGCAAGTGGTGGAAGCTCAGTTGCACGTCCGCAACTATATCAAACGCTAGCAGTCGCAACCATTTCCCAAGCCGAACAGCAAGACCGCTTTTTAGGGCGGGGCGAACTGGACGAGTTAGCCAACTATTTCGCCTCTGGCAATAAGCGGCTAGAAATTGCTGAAACTTTAACAAAAAATTCTGAGATTATTGTATCCCGTGCCGCTAACCGCATCTTTGTTGGTGGTTCGCCAATGGCTTATCTGGAAAAACCCAGAGAAACAGAAATGGCGATGGCAGCAGCAGTGCCGGATGTCAAGGAAGGCATGAAGCTAGGAACTGTCACCTACGTTGAGAGTCGGGGCGGCGGTTTCTTAGAGGGATTGCGATCGCTTTTTAGTGCTAGTCCTGGTGGTGGCGGCGGTGGTCCTACACCTCCTGGTTTTCGCCCCATCAACGTCGCCCGCTACGGTCCTGGGAACATGCAAAAATCCCTACGAGACTTGTCGTGGTTTTTGCGTTATGCGACTTACGCGATCGTGGCTGGAGATCCTAATATTATCTCTGTCAACGTACGAGGTCTGCGGGAAATAATTGAAAACGCCTGTTCTGGCGAAGCAACCATTGTCGCATTGCAAGAAATGCGGGCATCGGCGCTGTCTTATTTCCGCCAGAATCCTGAAGCAGCAAATATTGTTGCTCAGTACATGGACGTATTGATTACAGAATTTAAAGCCCCTACACCTTCTAACAAGCTGCGTCAGCGTCCTTCGTCCGACCAGCAAGGGTTACAACTGCCACAGATCTACTTTAATGCGGCAGAAAGACGACCCAAGTATGCGATGAAGCCAGGGCTATCGGCAGCAGAAAAGAACGATATTGTTAAAGCTGCTTATCGCCAAGTCTTCGAGCGCGATATTACCCGCGCTTACAGCCAGTCAATTTCTTACTTGGAATCTCAAGTTAAGAACGGCGATATCTCCATGAAAGAGTTTATTCGCCGCTTAGCAAAATCGCCCCTGTATCGCAAGCAATTTTACGAGCCATTCATCAACAGCCGCGCCCTGGAATTAGCTTTTCGTCACATTTTGGGTCGGGGTCCGAGTTCTCGCGAAGAAGTCCAGAAATATTTCTCGATTGTTTCTAACGGTGGCTTATCAGCACTGATAGACGCGCTGGTAGATTCCCAGGAATACTCCGACTACTTCGGGGAAGAAACCGTACCTTATATTCGCGGTCTGGGACAAGAAGCGCAAGAGTGTCGTAACTGGGGTCCACAGCAAGACCTACTCAATTACAGCGCCCCCTTCCGTAAAGTCCCGCAATTCATCACGACATTTGCGGCATACAACAGACCGCTACCCGACCAACATCCGTATGGTTCCGGTAACGATCCGCTAGAAATTCAATTTGGGGCAATCTTCCCGAAAGAAACTCGCAACCCTAGCAGCAGCCCTGCACCTTTTGGTAAGGATACCAAGCGGATTTTGATCCACCAAGGACCGGGTATCAATAACCAAAACAGCAATCCGAGAGCGCGGGGTGAATTTCCTGGCACTTTGGGCGCGAAAGTTTTCCGCTTAGATCAAATTCCCGCCACAGGTAGCAGAAAATCTCCGACAACTTCTAGCGTGAGATTCTCGGAAAGTTCGACTCAAGCCGTGATCCGCGCTGCTTACCTCCAGGTATTCGGACGGGATGTGTACGAAGGACAGCGGTTGAAGGTAGCTGAAATCAAACTGGAAAACGGTGAAATTTCGCTACGGGAATTTATCCGCGCCTTAGCTAAATCGGATCTGTTCCGTAAGCTGTACTGGACACCATTCTATGTCTGTAAGGCGATCGAATATATTCACCGCCGCCTGTTGGGTCGTCCAACCTATGGCAGACAAGAAAACAACAAATACTTCGATATTTGTGCCAAGAAGGGCTTCTACGCTCTGGTAGACGCAATTATTGACAGCCCTGAATACGGCGAAGCTTTTGGGGAAGATACCGTACCCTACGAGCGCTACCTGACACCTCAAGGTCAAGCACTGCGATCGCTGCGTACTGGTAGCATTCGTGAAGATGTCGGCGCAAGAGTTGATAAGGAAGAAACCCCCCGCTTTATCGAACTGGGTGCTGTTACCGAAATGCGGACGCAGCCAGATATTCAGACTCGTGTGGCTCAAGGTGTTACCAAACAGCGCGAACAAACGAAGATCTTCAAGCTAGAAGAAAACAGCGATAAAACAGCCGTACAAACGGTTATCCGTGCTGCTTACCGTCAAATCTTCGAGCGCGACATCGAACCCTACATCGCCCAAAACGAATTCACCGCCCTAGAAAGCAAACTAGGCAATGGTGAAATTACTGTTAAGGAATTTATCGAAGGGTTAGGAAACTCAAACTTATATCTCAAAGAGTTTTACGCTCCTTATCCCAACACCAAGGTCATCGAGCAGGGAACCAAGCATTTCTTAGGACGCGCCCCCATCGACCAAGCCGAAATCCGCAAATACAACCAAATCCTCGCAACTCAAGGTCTGCGTGCCTTTATCGGGGCAATGGTTAACAGTGCGGAATACGCTCAGGTATTTGGGGAATTCTACGTGCCTTACCGTCGCTTCCCCACCTTACCAGCGGCTAACTTCCCAAATACCGAGAAGTTGTACAACCAGCTGACCAAGCAGAACGATGATATCGTCGTTCCCAGCTTCGAGCCAGTACAACCGCGCATGGCAACGGAAAATATGCCATTAATGGCAAAAGCGATCGCGGATATGGCAGCCAAAGCACGGCAAGTCGATCGGAGCAAGCCGCTATTTATCGAACTCGGTCGCTCTTACAACGACGGACGCGGACAATCTGTAGAGGTTGGTGTCGGTACGACTCGTCGCAAGCCAGCGCGGATCTACCGCATGACGCAGGGAGCAAATCAAGGGGAAACCGCCCAAGTTATCAACGCGATCTACTGTCAAGTCATGGATGTATTTAGCGGTCAAGTACCCGTTTACTTCCGCCGTTCTGACCTAGAGAGCAAATTGCGTAACGGTGAAATCTCAGTACGCGAGTTTATCCGTAGCTTGGCTAGCTCCGAAATTTACTGTCGTCGCTTCTACACCCCCTATCCCAATACCAAGGTGATTGAATTCCTGTTCAGACACTTGTTGGGACGCGCACCTGCAACTCAGGGTGAAATTAGACAGTACAACAAATTATTGTCTGAGGGCGGCTTAAAAGCGGCTGTAGAGGCAATGGTTGATTGTCCAGAGTATGCCCAGTACTTCGGTGAAGACGTAGTGCCATACCGTCGCTATCCGTCTCTCCCTGCTGGCAACTACCTGGGTAGCGTTAAGGCTGCGGCTGACCTTGTGAAGCAGTCTTGGTCTGACTTATCTCCTTCATTATTGGCGCAGTCATTTGGGCAGCGGTAATTGACGGAAGATCCCCCCTAGCCCCCCTTGAAAAGGGGGGAACAAGAGTTACAAGTCACTCTATGGTTAGGAGAGAATCAGATCCCCCCTAGCCCCCCTTAATAAGGGGGGGATAAGAGTTACAAGTCCCCCTTTTCAAGGGGGATTTAGGGGGATCTGCTTTTGCTTGCGAAGAATTGCATAATTTCAATTGCAATCCCGACTCCCGACTCCCCAATTCTGAAAGAGAATGTTACAAACTGTTAAGAGCTGAATCAGAAGATGAACGCAATGCCGCAAAATATTTGCGGTAGGTAACTGAGATTAACAACTTGTGTAGATGCGATCGCGCAAGTCTTCTGCGAAGCGAAATAACTCTGATAGCCTACAAGCTGTTGGGTTACGGTAAAATCCAGAAGTGGCAATCAGTCACCCCCACGATTACACCAGTTATATATAAACCTGGTTTCATTTTTTTGGAGGAATCAGTTAAATGAGTATCGTCACGAAGTCTATCGTGAATGCCGACGCAGAAGCTCGCTACCTCAGCCCTGGCGAACTCGATCGGATCAAGAGCTTTGTTACCAGTGGCGAACGCCGTCTGCGTATCGCTCAAGCTTTGACCGACAACCGCGAGCGGATCGTTAAGCAAGCTGGCGACCAGTTGTTCCAAAAGCGTCCTGACGTTGTTTCTCCTGGTGGAAATGCTTACGGTCAAGAAATGACCGCTACCTGCTTGCGCGACCTAGACTATTACCTCCGACTAATCACCTACGGAGTTGTAGCTGGCGACGTTACCCCCATTGAAGAAATCGGGATTGTTGGCGTGCGCGAAATGTACAAGTCTCTCGGTACACCCATCGAAGCAGTAGCAGAAGGCGTTCGCGCTATGAAGAACGTAGCTACCTCGATGATGTCTGGTGAAGACGCTGGCGAAGCTGGTTCTTACTTCGATTACCTCGTCGGAGCTATGCAGTAGAGCGTTTGCTCTCTACTTGTCGATCTTTTTACGTGTGACATAAGGAAGCAAAGAAATGCAAGACGCAATTACCTCTGTAATCAATACTTCAGACGTTCAAGGTAAGTACTTGGACACCGCTGCTATGGAAAAGCTAAAAGGCTACTTCCAAAGTGGCGAACTGCGAGTTCGTGCTGCTACCACCATCGCTGCTAACGCTGCTGCGATCGTTAAAGAAGCTGTAGCTAAGTCCCTGTTGTACTCTGATATCACCCGTCCCGGTGGTAACATGTACACCACTCGCCGCTATGCTGCTTGCATTCGCGACCTCGACTACTACCTCCGCTATTCCACCTATGCAATGTTGGCTGGCGATCCTTCCATCCTCGACGAGCGCGTACTCAACGGTTTGAAAGAAACCTACAACTCCCTCGGCGTACCCGTAGGTGCTACCGTACAAGCTATCCAAGCGATGAAAGAAGTCACCGCTAGCTTGGTTGGTCCCGACGCTGGTAAGGAAATGGGCGTATACTTCGACTACATCTGCTCTGGCTTGAGCTAAGAGTTGGATCTTTAAAATAGTAGCTGCGATCGCAGGCTACTAAGGCAATCGTCTAAATCAAGTCTGGGAGTCGGTCGTGAGTGCTAGAACGTTCTATCGCCTGTCTGACTCAGTGGTGAGAGTATAAGCGATCGCGCTTTAGTATTGACGATTTACTCCCAGCCTTCGATTAATTCAGTTGTCAGTTATCAGTTGTCAGTAATTGCTGTTAATTGAAGAAAATTACACGTCAAGTCATTAAAAGTTTTTGAGAAAATCTACCTGGCGCTCTCGAATAGCAGTGAAACTTATGGGAGAATTAAGGGTAGTAAATAAATAGAGTGCTAATTCGGTAAGAACGTTGCAGCACTGACAAGCACTCGAATAAGTTGACATCAAAAATTTTCTACATTCTTTACAGGAGATTTTGAACGATGCGGATGTTTAAGGTAACAGCTTGCGTCCCCAGCCAAACTCGGATTCGGACGCAGCGCGAACTACAAAATACCTATTTCACCAAACTGGTTCCTTACGACAACTGGTTCCGCGAGCAGCAACGGATCATGAAAATGGGTGGCAAAATTGTGAAGGTACAATTAGCTACTGGAAAGCCTGGAATGAATACAGGTTTGCTGTAATTGCAGCTTTCTTCATAGGTTTCAATTAGTAGGGGCGTACCGTTGTGCGCCCCTACTAGTTTTATATATATGTATCGGATCGCCAGCGCGATCGCCCCTTTTGCAAAAACATCCGCTATACTCCTACTGTCCTCACACAACCATAGCTGTCGTGAAGCTGCTACGCCGGATCGTCACCTTTTTCTTCCCTCCTGTTTCCCAATGGGCAATCCTGCCAAGATTACTGCATTGGATGACCTTTCTCTGGTTATTCGTTGGATTAGCGGTTCTCTTTTCTGCTTCCTATGTCGAAGGCGAAACTATGGGAGATGGCTTTTACTATGTCAAGCGTCAACTGGCATGGATAATAATTGGATTAATTGGATTTAACTACATCATCCATTTCCCACTGAAAAAAATCTTAAATGTTTCCCATTGGTTCTTTCTCATCCTACTAGGATTGCTTTTTCTCATCTTTGTCCCTGGAATGGGAATAAAAGTGAATGGGGCTATGCGCTGGTTAAATCTGAGGATTATCGCAATTCAACCATCAGAATTAATCAAGCCATTTTTAGTCCTCCAAAGTGCGAAGATTTTTGGTAGGTGGCATCAAATTAGCCCAGGAAATCGTATTCTCTGGGTATTAATTTTTATTTTAATGCTAGGGGGGATTTTACTCCAGCCAAATCTGAGTATGACAGCTCTGTGTGGTATGAGTATATGGTTGGTAGCGCTAGCAGCAGCCGTACCCTATCTTTACTTAGTACCTGCGGCATTATTAGGAGTTGGAACTGCGGCGCTGAGTGCAATGCTGCGACCCTACCAAATGAAGCGATTGATGTTGTACCGTAATCCTTGGCAAGATGCATCAGGACATGGATATCAATTAGTACAAAGTTTAATTGCTATTGGTTCCGGTGGAATTTGGGGTAAGGGATTTGGCTTATCACAACAAAAGTTATTTTATTTGCCAATTCAATACACCGATTTCATTTTTGCTATTTTTGCTGAAGAGTTCGGCTTTGTTGGTTGCTTTTTACTATTATTAATGTTGATGGTTTATGCAACTCTGGCTTTACTTGTAGCATTGAATGCCCGCAATCCAGTTTTTAGATTAGTTGCGATCGGGGCAATGATATTGATGGTAGGGCAATCTTTACTTAATATTGGTGTAGCGACAGGAGCGCTACCAACTACAGGTTTACCCTTTCCACTCATGAGTTATGGTGGAAATTCAATGATGACAAGTTTAATTATTGCTGGATTACTAATTCGTGTCGCCCGAGAAAGTAGCGAAGCAGAAATTGTACCTTTTCAAGAGCGAAAACAAGAGCGGTTTGTTTAAAACCTCTATTCTTCACCTTGTAAAAAACCCATGCCAGCAACAATAAAACTGACACCAATGACATTGATGTAAGACAAACTTTCTTGAAATAAAACAACCCCAAATAAAACTGCTAGGATTGATTCTAATCCTAGTACGACAATATATGTTACTCCTAGCGTAGCCTTACGCATGGCAACAGTCTGTATACTAGCTCCAGCAATAAAAAAGATGTAGACCAATAAGCTAGGTAAAGGCTGAGATAACCCTTCAGATAGCTTCATAAATACACCACCAATGGTGAAGAGAATTGCTGAAATCAAAACCATTAATAAATACATATCTAGCTCGTATTTGAAATTGTAATTGAGGTTTTATTGACTCATAACGTTGCTTGACTAAAGTATTTTTAGTCGAGCGATATCAATTGCGTTAAACAATCTAAAGTCATGATTCATAAATTTTTTATTAAGAAACTGTGTATCGTCAAGGCTAACCAATAGATTATTCCTCCGTACATCTGCTGTACATCCGCAACTTTACGGAATATTCACTAGGGAAGTCTTCAGATGTAATTACAATTTGTAAAATAAAATGAGTCAGAGTCAATTATTCAGCTGTGGTATGCCAGCGTTTTTTCCAGTCGGGCGATCGCCTCTAGCGCCAGGAAAAGGTATGAATTAAGCTAAAATGCAAGCATAGTCAGCATTCCATCACGTAGCTGTCCATGCTGGAAACCATTCAAACTCAGCTCTACAAACTCGAACAATTTGCCGATCTCTTAGTCGCCGAGCAGTTATCTCATTTGGGCTGGGTCAGCATAGGTATTATCTTTACAGCAGGGTTGCTGACTAGTCTCACACCCTGTATGCTTTCCATGCTGCCCATCACCATCGGTTACATTGGTGGTTATGAAACTAAAAGTCGCTGGCAAGCCGCAGCTCAATCAACATGGTTTGCATTGGGATTAGCCACAACTTTAGCAGCCTTGGGAATAGTTGCGGCACTTGTAGGCAAGGTTTACGGTCAAGTAGGGATTGGTCTGCCAATTATTG
Source organism: Scytonema millei VB511283 (assembly GCF_000817735.3). NCBI lineage: Bacteria > Bacillati > Cyanobacteriota > Cyanophyceae > Nostocales > Scytonemataceae > Scytonema > Scytonema millei. The sequence continues at coordinate 234,441 of NZ_JTJC03000006.1, forward strand.
TTAGCATCATCGCAATTTTGATGGGGCTGAATTTATTAGAAGCCTTACCCCTACAACTACCATCGTTTGGGGGGATGGATTGGATTTCTAAAGATTTTCCCCCAGCGGTACGCTCCTATTTCATCGGTCTGACCTTTGGTTTAGTCGCCTCTCCTTGTAGCACCCCAGTGCTAGCAACACTCCTTGCCTGGGTCACAACTACACAAAATACCATTCTGGGAGGAGCGTTGTTACTGGCATACACCGCAGGCTACGTAACACCACTGATCTTAGCTGGTACGTTCACCGCTAGCATTAAAAAGTTGTTAGAGTTGCGGCAGTGGTCGGGATGGATTACCCCTGTGAGTGGGGCGTTACTGGTAGGATTTGGAGTGTTTTCGCTCTTATCTCGAATTCAACTGAGTTAATAGTTAATAGTCAATAGTTAATTGCAATTAACTATTGACTATTAACCATTGACCATTAACAAGTAATACATAACATGACTTTAGATAATTCTGCGACTAATTCAACACCGCGATCGCATTTAGGCAAATTTCTGCGTGCAGAACTCTTACCCATCCTCACAGATTTACGGTTGGCGATCGTCTTATTATTAGCGATCGCCTTATTTAGTGCTAGCGGTACGGTCATAGAACAAGGACAATCAATCGAGTTTTACAAAGCTAACTATCCTACAGACCCAGCTTTATTCGGTTTCCTGAGTTGGAAAGTTATCTTAACTATAGGCTTAGACCACGTATATCGTACGTGGTGGTTTTTATCGTTACTGATTTTATTTGCTACCAGTCTCACAGCCTGTAGCTTTACACGCCAGTTACCCGCTCTTAAAGCTGCTCGTAATTGGAAATTGTACGACCAACCCCGCCAGTTTCAGAAATTGGCTTTGAGTGCAGAACTCGACAACGCTTCTCTTTCCTCTCTCACGCAACTGTTGCAACAAAAGCGCTACCGTGTCTTTCAGGGCGAACAAGATAACTTATATGCCCGTAAAGGTATTGCCGGACGGATCGGTCCGATTATCGTTCACATTGGTATTGTCATCATTTTAGCTGGGGCAATTTGGGGAGCCATGACGGGTTTTGTCGCTCAAGAAATGGTTCCTAGCGGTGAAAGCTTTCAAATACATAACATCATTGATGCTGGTCCACTAGCAGCACCCCAAATTCCCAAAGATCTATCTTTAAAAGTCAACCGCTTTTGGATCGATTACACTCCTACTGGTAGTATCGACCAATTTTATTCTGATATATCTGCACTCGATCGCCAGGGACAAGAAGTCAAACGCAAGACTATATTTGTCAACGAACCTTTTCGCTACCGAGGCGTAACTTTTTATCAAACTGATTGGGGAATTGCCGCAATTCGGATTCGGTTTAATAACAGTCCAACCTTGCAGTTACCAATGGCAGCTTTAAATACCAACGGTAACGGTCGTTTGTGGGGAACTTGGATTCCCACGAAAACAGACTTGAGTGAGGGCGTTTCTCTGCTAGCAAAAGATTTACAGGGAACGCTATTGATTTATGATGCCAAAGGTCAGTTAGTTGATACTCTGCGGGCGGGAATGGCTACCACTGTCAACGGTGTGACGCTGAGAATTGTCGAGGTGGTTGGCAGTACGGGCTTGCAAATTAAAGCTGACCCTGGAATCCCCATTGTCTATGCAGGTTTTGGCTTGCTGATGCTGGGAGTTGTGATGAGTTATGTTTCCCACTCACAAATCTGGGCTTTAGAAAAAGACGGTCGCTTTTACGTTGGTGGCAGAACCAATCGGGCGCAGGTGGCTTTTGAACGAGAAATGCTAGAAATTCTAGACCAAATCACCCAAAAACAAGAGATTAAATTGTAGAGAAATTCTATGGAACTTCTCTACCAACTCATTAGGAACACCCTAAAGACTCGCGGGTGTCAACTCCAGTGATGGGATTAACTCCACTGGCATATTTACACAACTCTACGACTTGTTCTCGATCCAGCACGGCTTCGCTAAAATCTGCACCCGTCACTTTTGCTCCCTTAAAATTCGATCGCAACATCATGGCTGATGTGAGAATTGCATCGCTGAGATCTACCGCTGATAAATCGCTGAGATAGGCAATACCATAGCTGAAGTCAACGCCGTGCAAGTTAGCTTTACGCAAAACCGCACTATTAAAAACCGCCCCTCGCAAGTCAGCGCTACTAAAATTAGCCTCTGCAAGCTTGGTATTATTAAACTCTGCTCTTACTAAATTTTGACCGGAATAATCTTTAGTCTGAACTTGCACGTCATCGTAGGCTCGGATGGCTGCGGAACTAGCAGCTTGAGCAGGTAAAGGCAAGGTGACAAAGACAAGTAAGGCGATCGCTATTCCTAGAAAATACCGAAATCCACGCATGGTAAGCTGAATGAGTCAGTTACAGAACTGCATCAAAAGTAACATTATTTAACTTTATTTTCTCAATTCTGCGGAAAGATTTTTAGTAAGAGGCGACTAGAAAACTTTGCTACACTCAAAACGCTTCTGGAGTTTGGTGGTGGTGTACCTCAACAACTGTATGTACGTTGCCACGGGGAGCAAAGTCACCTTTAATATGCGCTTCTAAAGGATCGCAAGCTGCTACAAAGTCGTCGAGAATCTGATTGACGCTCTCTTCGTGAGAAATGTAGCGATCGCGATAGCTATTAATATAAAGTTTAATCGCTTTTAGTTCTACTACCCGTTGGTCGGGAACGTAGGTAATGTGAATCGTGGCAAAATCAGGATAGCCAGAAAAAGGACACTTACAGGTAAATTCCGGTAGAGTAATGTGAATCTCATACCGTCGTCCGATCCGTGGGTTGGGAAATGTAATTAACTTTCCCTCGGCAATCTGGCGTTCGCCGTACTTAATTTCCTCTACTGACATTTCTTCTGCTGAGTGTGATGTGAGATCGGGGGAAGGGTTCAAGATTGACTCAAATTTTGGGTTCTTTGTAATATGATATTACACTTAAAACTCAAACTCTTCTGCTTCCCAATCCGGGCAATTGCTATCGTCCCAACCGTAGGGATGCATGGCACAGACCATGAGATTGCCACCATAAACTTGTCCGTGGTAATGCTGGCAACCCATACAAGCGGGATGTTGTTGTGGAGTAGGTTCGACTGAATAAGGAAAAGAGATTTCCGCATCGTCCATTAAGTCATCCAGATGCCAATATGAATCGAGATCCACATCGTCATTCAAATCGGCTAGATATTGCTCGACCTCGGTAACGATCGTATTGTGTAGATGCTCGGAAAATTCTCCAGATAGCTCAAACAGAGTTTCCACAGTTGTCGTCACTCCTAGAAACAACCGTTCTACTTCATCCACTGCCGTTTCAATTAATTCCAAGAAATCTTTTTGCCACTTTTCCATAGTCTTATGGGGGCGATCCACTCTAGTTGCAGTCTCAATCTTGATGTTTGAATAAAATTAGACAGCACTTACTATCCAATCTATTTTGCAATCTATTTACTTATAGATCTAAAAATTCTATTTTGAACGGTTATTCAAGGCGATCGCAGTCGAATCGAAACAAATATTAATCAATCAATGACTGACAAACTCACGGGTAATATATTCTAATTTGACTACTCCCGTTGCAGCCGCCTGAGTTCGTCTTGCAGTTTTTGTACTTGCTCCCGTAACCGATCTACATTATCATCGCCAGCAGTTTGAGTCGTTGAGGTTGTGGGTTTTTCTTCATCATCGGACAGAATTTCAATCCGACGCGGTTCGCTAGAAGCTTTACTACCATCTACTTCAGTTGGTGGCTGTTGAGCTTGCCTCATCAGATCATCCACATACCGCTTTGCTTCATCAGCAGTCATCTCACCCTTCGCTACTAGCTCGTCTGCCAGTTTTTGAGCTTGCGATCGCAGTTCTGCTAGCTTACCTGTCGCCTTCTCGCTGGCATAAGAAGCTAATCCAACGCCGAGATAAAACGCTTTTTGCACGATATCCCCTAAACCAGGCATGGCTGCAATTGCTCCCATAAACTAGGCGACTCGGAGACCACGCCTATCACAAGCATCCCGTATTGCTGCTACCTTCCGGTTCTGACAAAGTTTGGGCGTTGAGATCGCGTAGATCCGAGTCTTTTTCATCATAGCAGTTTTTTTCAGTTATCAGTTAATAGGGAGTAGAGAGTAGAGAGTAGGGAGTAGGGAGTAGGGAGCAGGGAGCAGGGAGCAAGAACCAATGACCCTTCATCATTCAACGACAATTCGCCATTCGTAGAGTTTGTATTTGACGCAACCAGATTTTACGAGTGGGTCTTGTGCCACAATTGCTTCAGCCTCAGTCATGGAGTTTGCCTGAAACAGCATCATTCCGCCACCCAAACATCCCCAATAACCAGTTTTGGCTTGGTGTCCTCGGTCGATTAAATCGCGAACGTAAGCTTTATGGGCAGGTACGTGTTGGTCAAAAATAGTTTTGTCAACTATGCCTTCTTCAATCTTGACAAACCAAGGCATTCACGCTCATCCTTTAAACTTAAATATGAATATGTAACATTTAGTATTTTCAACTGCGATCGCCAAAATTTTAACTTCACATAACTTTAAAGTGCATTTCAAACAACCTTGAATACCGAAACCAGTTTATTCTTTGTTGCCCTACTACCTCCACCAGATATTCAAGACTATGCCACCCAGATTAAACAATATTTTGCCACGCAGTATCACAGCCGCGCCGCGCTGAAATCTCCTCCCCACATCACGTTACAACCGCCGTTTGGGTGGTTAAATACTGGCTTACCTACTTTAGAAGAGTGCTTGCGGAAGTTTGCCAGCGATCGCGTCTCAATTCCAATTACGCTCAATGGTTTTGCAGCGTTCCCTCCGCGCGTAATATATATAGACGTGGTGCGATCGGCTGAATTACTAGCTTTACAAACCGATTTGATGGCACAATTAGCAGCAAAATTGGGAATCGTCGATCGCGTATCCAAAACTCGTCCCTTTGCACCCCACATGACAGTAGGGTTTAAAGACTTAACCAGACAAAACTTTCGCTTAGCATGGCAAGAATTTCAGACGCGACAACTCTACTTTGAGTTTACGGCTAGCTGTTTAACGCTACTGCGACACGACGGCAAAAAGTGGCAGATTCAATTGGAATTCGGTTTTGGTGGTAATTAGCGATTGGTCATTTGTCATTTGTCATTTGAGAGTGGCTGGTGGCTAGTGACTAGTAACTAGACTCTTTTCTAGCCACCAGCCACTAGTCACTTTTGACTACTCCCTGCTCCCTACTCCCTCAAAAAATGAGACAATAACAAGGGCAGCGCTCAACGTCAAACATGGCAACTAAACCGAAAATTATTGTCCTCGATGACGATCCAACAGGCTCTCAAACCGTCCACAGTTGCTTGTTGCTAACGCGGTGGGATATCGATACTTTGCGGCTAGGGTTGCAAGATGACGCACCAATTTTCTTCGTGCTGACAAATACGCGATCGCTACCTCCCGATAAAGCTGCAACTGTGACTAAGGAAGTCTGCCATAATTTAAAACTAGCTTTGGCAGCGGAAAAAATTGCAGATTTCCTCATCGTCAGTCGTTCTGATTCTACACTGCGGGGACATTACCCGATTGAAACTGATGCGATCGCTGAAGAACTAGGACCTTTTGACGCGCATTTTCTAGTTCCAGCTTTCTTTGAAGGCGGACGAGTCACCCGCGATAGCGTGCATTACTTAATTGTGGATGGCGTTCCCACTCCAGTTCATGAAACCGAATTTGCTCGTGATTCTGTCTTCGGTTATACATACAGTTATTTACCCGATTATGTAGAAGAAAAGACTAAAGGACGCATTCCCGCGCTCTCAGTAAAAAGGTTTTTACTCTCAGAGATTCGCAGCGGTACAGATATTACGAATAGCTTCTCGACACTGGATAGATTGATGCAATTAGAAGGGAATCAATGTGTCGTGGTGGATGCAGAGACTCAAGACGATCTCAATCGCTTTGCTACCAACGTTCTCAACGCCGCTAGTCAGGGAAAGCGTTTTTTGTTTCGCAGTGCAGCTAGCTTGTTGACGGCTTTAGCAGCTTTACCAACCCAACCGGTTCCTGCTGAAGCGATGTCTCGATATGTACGGGGTGGAAAGCCAGGTGCAGTTATTGTAGGTTCCCACGTTAAAAAGACAACTCAACAGTTAGAAAGGTTGCTGCAAGAACCGGATGTTGTCGGGATTGAAATTGATGTAGCTCATTTGTTAGAAGACTCTACAACCCAAAAACATCAATTACGCGATCGCACTTTAGAAAAGATTAACTCCGTTCATAACTCTGGAAAAACTCCAGTTGTTTATACTAGCCGTAAAGAATTAGTCTTTCCAGATATGCAAACTCGCTTGCAGTTTGGTGCGGATGTCTCAGCACTGTTGATGGATATAGTCAAGGGTTTACCGTCAGATATTGGCTTTTTAATTAGTAAAGGTGGAATCACTTCCAACGATGTTTTAAGTGACGGACTCGCCCTGACTTCTGCCCGCTTGTTAGGACAAATTTTAGCTGGTTGCTCGATGGTACGCACACCAGTCGATCATCCGCAATTTCCTAATCTACCTGTGGTTTTATTTCCTGGGAATGTTGGCGATACCGATGCTTTAGCCACAATTTATCGCCGCCTAGTGACGGTTACTTAAAAGATCGGAGCATTAGCATCGCAAGACTTACCGACAGTGAAGCGAATCCTTTTTTCTCTAGCAGCATTGACTTTTATCTCAGCTGCAATAGCTCTATTGAACGGCTCGATTCTACCAAGAAAGCCTAGCGAGGTATCGCGATGTCCGAGCGAAGCTTTGATAGGATCGGATACCAAGAGCGATCGCATACATCCCGAAAAAGTTGTCGTCAGACCCTGGAAAGGTCGGCATCAAGTCTATGCTATTTTTGTACTCCCTGATGACTATGAGATAGACAATGCTGTTGTCGTCAGTATTGAGGGAGAGATGACTTACTGTGCTAGTAAACCCGCCAGAGTTAAAGGAGATGAATTTCAAGGAGTCTATGCCAAACCTGGAGAAGATATATTTGTCGCACGCTTCAGAACTCGAACCGCTAGCTGGCTGATTGCCCAAGGTAAAGTAGAATCACTAAAACAACCGCACAACTGGAGCTTGAGGAGATAGAAATCGCCTGTTCTTCTGCTCCCTGCTATACAAATAAAAAGCACCCCTCAACTCTGAAAGGCGCTCTTTATGTTTATGGAGAGATACGAGCGATCGCATCTCGGCTATGAGCTATTGAATTAACCGTTGATCGCAGGAGCGGTTAAAGCAACTGGAGTAGCTTCACCACTAGCCAAGTCGAGGGGGAAGTTGTGAGCGTTACGCTCGTGCATGACTTCCATACCCAGGTTAGCGCGGTTGAGTACGTCAGCCCAGGTGTTGACGACACGACCTTGGGAATCAAGAACAGATTGGTTGAAATTGAAGCCGTTGAGGTTGAACGCCATCGTGCTGATTCCTAATGCGGTGAACCAGATACCGACAACGGGCCAAGCACCCAAGAAGAAGTGCAAGGAACGACTGTTATTGAAGGAAGCGTATTGGAAGATCAGACGACCAAAGTAGCCGTGCGCTGCAACGATGTTGTAGGTTTCTTCCTCTTGACCGAACTTATAGCCGTAGTTCTGAGACTCGTTTTCGGTAGTTTCGCGTACCAGAGAAGAGGTAACGAGAGAACCGTGCATAGCCGAGAACAGAGAACCGCCGAATACAGCCGCTACACCTAACTGGTGGAAGGGATGCATCAGGATATTGTGTTCGGCTTGGAACACGAACATAAAGTTGAAGGTTCCAGAGATCCCTAAAGGCATACCATCAGAGAAGGAGCCTTGTCCGATTGGGTAAATCAGGAACACGGAGGTAGCAGCAGCCAAAGGAGCGCTATAAGCTACGCAGATCCAAGGACGCATACCCAAGCGGTAGGATAATTCCCACTGACGACCCATGTAAGCAAAAATGCCGATGAGGAAGTGGAAGACTACCAACTGGTAAGGACCACCGTTGTAGAGCCACTCATCTAAAGAAGCAGCTTCCCAAATCGGGTAGAAGTGCAAACCGATCGCGTTAGAAGAAGGAACAACAGCACCGGAGATGATGTTGTTGCCATAGATCAATGAACCTGCAACGGGTTCGCGGATACCATCGATGTCTACCGGAGGAGCAGCCACGAAAGCGATGATGAAACAGATGGTAGCGGATAGCAACGTAGGAATCATCAATACACCGAACCAACCTACGTAAAGGCGGTTTTCAGTGCTAGTGACCCAGTTGCAAAACCGATCCCACACGCTGGAGCCGCGCTCGCGCTGTAATGTGGTTGTCATGGTTCTATAATTGCTGGTTTGAACTGTTAATGAACTGATAATTAAATTTTAGGCAGTATGTTTACCACCTGTATTGAAGATTAACGTTAGGAATTGATTTTTGTAAAGGGTTTTTTAGTTTAATTTTTGTTTTTTTGGCAACGAAAGAGCGAGAACAGCAAATTACAGTAATAGCTACAGTTTTTGTTAAATTATATTTAATCGACTGAAGAATTTTTAACTCTTCTTTACATCAAGTTCTACAGATTGATTGTATCTAAATGTAAAAATGAATATCAATAATTTAATTAAGAAATATTAATCACAAGTTGGTAGTTAGTTATGAGTTGTTGGCTGACTGATAACTGCTCCCTACTCCCTACTCCCTGCTCCCTGCTTATGACTGGTACTGTCACCTATAGCCCCGCTTATACCTTAGTTCCAACTTACGAATGCTTTAATCGCTGTAGTTACTGCAACTTTCGTACCGATCCCGGTCAAAGTCCTTGGATGACATTAGAATCAGCAGCAAAGATTCTGAGGGAACTGCAAAAGCAAGGCGTATGCGAGATCTTGATTTTAAGCGGTGAAGTGCATCCGCGATCGCCCCGCAGGAATGCTTGGTTTGAAAGGATTTACCAGTTATGCAAACTTGCTTTGGAACTGGGTTTTTTGCCACACACCAATGCTGGACCTCTAAATTTTGCGGAAATGGAACGCTGCAAAACCGTGAATGTTTCAATGGGATTGATGTTGGAACAATTGACACCAGAATTATTACAAACAGTACATCGACACGCACCTAGTAAAATTCCACAATTGAGATTGCAGCAATTAGAATGGGCGGGAAAATTACAGATTCCGTTTACGACTGGGTTATTACTGGGAATTGGCGAAACTCAAACAGATTGGTGGGAGACATTAGAGGCGATCGCCACACTACACCAACGCTGGGGACACATTCAAGAAGTCATTTTGCAGCCGCATAGTCCTGGGAGTCAGCAAAGCTTTGATGCACCAGCTTTCAACCCGCATCAAATGCCAGAAGTTATTAGCAAAGCTAGGGACATTTTACCTTTAGATATTACAATTCAAATTCCACCTAATTTAGTTTTAGATCCAAAGTGGTTAATAGCCTGTATAGAAGCAGGAGCAAGAGATTTAGGTGGAATAAGTCCCAAAGATGAAGTTAACCCCGACTATCCCCATCTTTCCGCACAAAAGTTAACAGAAATTCTGAAACCCGCTGGATGGCAACTCGTCCCCCGATTACCTATATATGGTCAATATGACCATTGGCTGATACCGCAGTTGCAAACGGCTGTGAAACAGTGGCGAGATGTGGGTAGGAATGAGGAGTGAGTAAGTCGTAATTTCCCCCCTGCTCCCTACTCCCTGCTCCCTACTCCCTTTTTTGTAGAATAGAAATGATGCATTCAGAGGATAAAAAAGCCTATCGAGACTATCTACGGAAACTTACAGGGTCTAAAGTCTAGCCAATTAAAGCAACTCGCTAAACTTTACCATCAACGCTTACCAGGCGATCGCCTCACTACGCCTGAATTTGCCCAACGGTTAGCGGCAATTAGTAGCGACATTAACCAGCCAGTCTGTGTTTATCTTAACCGTCGCGGACAAGCGATCCGAGTCGGAGTAGGGACACCCAGACAAACTCAAATCCCACCTTTAGAATTACCTCGCTACGGTGCGGAAAGACTCAGTGGTATTCGCTGCATTGCCACACAGCTTAAACCAGAGCCACCAAACGAAGCCGCGCTGACATCAATGGCGTTGCAAAGGCTAGATGCACTCGTAACGCTCAATATTACCAGTGGTGGCTTTGAAAAGCGGGGTGGCGGAGTCACCGGATACGTGAAAGAAGCTTACTTGTCACATTTAGTACCCAGCACCAGTATAGAATCTCCGCTCCCGACTCCCGACGCTGTACGGGCGCACAGCAGTGCGCCCCTACCGACTCCCCAAACCGCATGGAGTGTATCCCCACCCCTCAGCCTAGATAACCTTACCAAACAAGACTTCCTCGACTTGGTAGAAGGATTAGAGGCGGAGTTCGGACGGGAATTTATCGGTCAACAAGTCGATACAGACCGCGATCGCGTTTTACTAGTCGGAGTTGTGACAGATAACGCAGCGGCGCGAGAATTTCAAGACCGTTTGGCAGAATTGGGACGTTTGGTAGAAACAGCTGGCGGTGAGGTGTTGCAGGTAGTACAACAAAAACGCCCTCACATTCATCCTCAAACAGTCGTGGGTGCGGGAAAAGTGCAAGAAATTGCTCTCACAGCTCAAACTTTGGGAGCCAACTTGATTGTCTTCGATCGCGATCTTTCTCCCGCCCAAGTGCGTAACTTGGAAATTCAAATTGGGATTAGAGTCGTCGATCGCACGGAAGTGATCTTAGATATTTTTGCCCAACGCGCCCAGTCACGAGCGGGTAAATTACAAGTTGAGCTAGCCCAGCTAGAATACATGCTGCCCCGTCTGACGGGTAGAGGTCAAGCCATGTCTCGATTGGGTGGTGGAATTGGAACTCGCGGTCCTGGGGAAACAAAATTAGAAACTGAACGACGGGCAATTAGTCGTCGCATATCACGACTGCAACAAGAAGTCAACCAGCTCCAAGCACATCGCTCGCGACTGCGTCAACAGCGCCAACACCAAGAAGTCCCCTCAATCGCCTTAGTTGGCTATACCAATGCTGGTAAATCGACATTGTTAAATGCTTTAACAAATGCTGAAGTCTATACTGCCGACCAGCTATTTGCTACCCTCGACCCGACGACACGCCGTCTAGCGATCGCAGATACAGAGACAGGTACACCGCAAGAGATTGTCTTGACAGATACAGTAGGGTTCATTCACGAACTACCTGCATCGCTAATGGATGCTTTTCGGGCAACATTAGAAGAAGTGACGGAAGCCGATGCTTTACTGCATGTTGTAGATTTATCCCATCCAGCTTGGCAAAGTCAAATCCGTGCCGTGATGGGCATCTTATCAGAAATGCCCGTTACCCCGGGTCCAATTCTGTTGGCACTCAACAAAATCGATCGAGCTGATAGCGACACTCTCGCACTGGCGCAATCTGAGTTTCCCCAAGCTGTATTTATTTCTGCCGAGAAGCGCCTGGGATTGGAAACCTTAAGACAACGGCTGCTTCAGTTAGCTAAATATGCGGTGACAACTGTGTGAGTGGTTGACGGTTGACAGTTGACAGTTAACCGTTAACTACTACTTTTTCCTCGATACCAAGCAGCAATTTTAGCGGGTGCAACGCCTAACAAATAAGAAATAATTGCGATCTGGTTTTTGAGTGTAGTTTGACAAACACCTTGTTTGAGCCAACGGCGGGGGGAGGTAAGCACGGGTGTAGGCAGAATAACGATGCGTCCTTTTCGTTGTAAGCGTCGCATCAGTTCAAAATCTTCCATCATGGGTAGTTCGGGAAATTTCCCCAACTGATGAAATACAGACGATCTGATAAAAATAGCTTGGTCGCCGTAAGGCATTTTCAGAAGTCGCGATCGCCAATTGACTCCCCATTCAATTAACCGCAAGCTACTTAAAGGCGAATCAATTTGTAAGCGAAAAGCTCCCGCGATCGCGTGAGGTTGTGCTATTGCAGCGCGTACCATTGCGTCAAACCCAAATGGTAAAAGGGTATCGGCGTGAAGAAACAGTAAAATTTCCCCCGTTGCTGCGGTTGCACCTAGATTCATTTGCTTGGCGCGTCCTTGGGGAACGGACAACACTTTTGCCCCCCAAGCAGACGCGATCGCCACAGTATCATCTTGGCTGCCACCGTCCACAACAATAACTTCTACATTTGTCCCTGTTTGCGTGCTAGCTAAAGTTTTCTCGATCGCTCGTGCTTCATTCACCGCCGGAATAATAATCGAAATCTTCTCTTCCTCGAATGGGACATCGGGAGTCGGGAGTCGGGAGTCGGGAGTCGGGGAATTTTGAATTTTGAATTGCTTCCCTATTCCTTTCACGACGATCTCTGCTCCCAAACATACAGATCCTCTGGGCGATCGACATCTGGTAGTTGGGGTAAGTAAGCAACAGATAAATTCAACCGTTTGGCGATCGCAACTGTTTGGGATAAGACTTCAGGAGATCCCCAATTCACCCCGACAAATAACTCTGGAATAAAACGGCGCAGACCGAGTAAATAGTAACCGCCATCAACAGCTGGACCAAGAACGAGATCGCAAACCCGATGCAACTGGTCAAAAGCTGCTGCGATCGACCCTGCATTTAATCCAGGGCAGTCAGTGCCGACGATCGCAGCATAGTTAGCACCATCATCAAATGTATTGGCAAGCGATCGCGCCATGCGAGTCCCGAGATCTCCCTCTCCTTGGACTGTATAAATCAAGTCATTTCCCAACCACTGCATCATCAAATTAGAGTTTCCACCAGCAAAACAAACTTCTACCCTGACAGAACGCTGTGCTTGCAGTCGCTTCACCTGCGCTAGGGTATGCTCGGTCATCTGGCGATGCAATAAAGCTGCTTTTTCTGCACCTAAAGCTGGGATCAGTCTTGTTTTTGTCTTCCCCGGCTCTGGATAGCGGGTGAAAATAATTAAACTTTCTCGGATAATTCTAGTAGCGTTCACAAAACAAAACTTTACAGTTATCAGTTATCAGTTATCAGTTATCAGTTATCAGTTATCAGTTATCAGTTATCAGTTATCAGCGATCGCCGATCGGCGAACAGGGTGTGGGGTGTGAGGAAATTTTGAATTTTGAATGCGTGAATTTTGAATGCGTGAATTTTGAGTTGCTCCCTCAGCTCCCTCAGCAACCTTGCGCTTCCTCAGCTCTCTTCTCTCCCTTGTCCCCCTGCTCCCTGCTCCCTGCTCCCCCTCAGCTCTCTTCCTCCAGCCCCTAGCCCCTAGCCCCTAGCCCCTTGTAAAATGTAACAGCTTCGGTACATTTTAACTGAGAGTATAAATTGCACTGCTATAACACTGCTATAACAATGCACAAAAAAGTTGAAGTCCTACCAGATCTAGCGGCGCTAGTCCAGCGATCGCTCGAACTCACCCTCGCCCAAATGCACAACGCCATTCAAGCACGGGGACTGTGTACCATCGCCTTATCAGGTGGTAGCACGCCTAAACCTCTTTATGAAGCGATCGCTGCCCAAGCATTACCTTGGGAGAAAGTTCACGTTTTTTGGGGTGACGAACGATACGTTCCTCCCGATAGCCCAGATAGCAATCAGCGGATGGCACGACAAGCTTGGTTAGATAAAGTTGAGATTCCTGCCGAGAATATCCACCCCATGCCCACCGATGCAGCCGATCCTGCTGACGCTGCCCTTCAATACGAAACCCATCTTAAAGAGTTTTTTCAACTAAAATCGGGTGAATTTCCCGCTTTGGATGTAAATTTATTGGGGATAGGAGATGACGGACATACAGCGTCCTTGTTTCCTCATACTGCGGCTTTACAAGTATGCGATCGCATAGTTACCGTTGGGAACAAAGATGGACAACCTCGGATCACATTTACTATCCCTACTATCAATCAAGCTCGTTGCACCATGTTTTTAGTATCAGGTGCGAACAAGCAAGCGGCATTAGCACAGGTATTTGCATCCGTAGCGGACGATTATACCTATCCTGCACGGTTCGTTCAACCCCAAGGAGAACTTTGGTGGTTGTTAGATCGAGCAGCCGGACAAGGCTTGCAATTACCCGAAGAGTAGCGCTTAAAATCAAAAACTGTTCACAGGGATTGACTTCATGATCGTTTGCCCTAATTGCAATCACCTCAACCCAGAAGGGGCGCAAGCCTGCGAAGCTTGCTACACACCTCTACCAGCTACTACTAGTTGTCCTAACTGTGGCGCACCCGTACAAACTGATGCAAGGTTCTGCGGACAATGTGGCTACGATCTCAGTGCTGACTTAGCAACTGTCGCCGAAGGAACGCCGCTAGATCTTGGTGACCTACCACCGACTCAACCAAACTTGGCTGTTCCAGAACCGATCGTAGAGGAACCGATGGTAGAGGAACCCAGAGTAGAGCCAGCTATAGAGCTAGAATCACCTGCACCTGTAGTGGAAATCATTCACCGCGACCTATCACCGACTCCAGAGCCAGAACCGATAATACCACCAGCGCCAACTCCAGAGCCAGAACCAATCGCAGAATCTCGTAAGAGTAGCAGTGTTAACCCTCCTCCCCCGCCAGCACCATTCACACCGCCAACACCAACACCACCACCGCCAGCAGTATCCCAACCCACTCCCATACCACCAATGCCCGTGGTTTCGAGTTCCAAAACCCAATTGCAGCAGCAGATTGCCAAGCTGTTTCACGTCCAGACCAATACTCTCATCGAGCTACCACCAACTCTTTCTGTGGTGCATATTGGCAAGCCTAACGATCGCATTCCTCCGGATGTTGACGTGGCTGGGTTTCCTAATTCCGAAATCGTCTCGCGCATTCATGCCGACATTCGCATTGAAGGAGATGCTTACTACATAGAAGATGTGGGCAGTTCCAACGGAACTTACATCAACAATATGCCCCTTTTACCAGGTAATCGTCACCGCTTGCGGATGGGCGATCGCATTGCTTTAGGTAAGGGAGACTTAGTAACTTTTCTGTTCCAACTTTCATAGCTACTTGTAGCTTATTCTTGCCCTGGCTAAAGTGATTACAATTACTCTGCTACATCCTCAAAATGGTACTCCCGTCCAAAATTGGACGTTTGAAACTGAATCTGTTGTCCGCGTCGGACGGGCAACAGACAATCAGGTAATTCTATATAGTGCTGTTGTTTCTCGCTATCATGCCGAATTACATGTGACAAAGGGACAATGGCAGTTAGTGAATTTAGGTGCAAATGGCACTTATATAGATGGTCAACCAATTACAGAATCGATTTCAGTCATAAATGGTACGGTGATTCGACTGGCTAAATCCGGTCCCCAATTACAGATTAAGTTATTGCCATAGCAAGACTTTACCAAAGAAGATGCGAGCGGTTGCTTTGGTTAAGTGACTTACAATGGAAGTTATCTTCAACGACCAATTGCCATGCTGAAGCGTTCTAAGTTCGAGACAACCCAATCTCAAATTATGCACCGTGCGGAAGAGCTGATCGACGCAGCATCGAACCGCTATCGAATTACCGTCCAAGTCGCCAACCGTGCTAAACGTCGCCGTTATGAAGATTTTGATAATGTAGACGATCCGATGATGAAACCAGTCATCCGCGCCATCATTGAGATGTCTGACGAGTTGACTCAACCAGAAATTATCGGTGAATAGCCAATAGAGTAAGTCATGAGTGGTTAGTGGCTGGTGGCTGGTGGCTAAATTCTTAGTTTTGGTCTAGTCACCAGTCACTGTTCGCTGATAACTGACAACTGACAACTGATAACGGGTGAGTTGCGATCGCCCGTTTTTTGCTATTTATTACGGTCGCTGAGTCAAATGCTTGAGTCAATCCAATTAAACTCATTAGCTCTGCGATCGCACATTTAAACAATAAATCTCACCTGAGTTATGCGCTCTTTTAAAATAAACCCGCTCATACGAAACTTTTGACTTGCTGACATCAGCTATAAAATAAATTGCTTAAATTGCTCGAACGGAAAACTTTTACCCGAAAGAATAAATTTCCCCCTAATTCCTGTTGTAGTGATTAACATGAATGAGGTACTAGAGAATTTGTGACTTGCCTCAAGCGTACATTTTATCCTCTAGGGAGTTAGCAACATGTTTTTGGTTACCGGAGCAACAGGAGGAATTGGCAGGAGGGTGGTGCGATCGCTCCGAGAACGGGGAATGCCCGTGCGTGCTTTTGTGCGTCTGCTATCTCGCTATAGTGAGTTAGAACATCGAGGCGCAGAAATCTTTATCGGCGATCTGCAAGTCGATCGAGATATTCAAAAAGCTTGTCAGGGAGTACAGTACATTGTTAGCGCTCACGGTTCCGATGGCAATGCCTTCGCCCTAGACTACCATGCCAATATTGAGTTGATCGACCGAGCTAAAGAACAGAAAGTACAGCACTTTGTTTTTATCTCTGTCTTAGGAGCAGATCGCGGTTATGAAGATGCACCAGTATTCAAAGCAAAGCGTGCTGTAGAAAAGTATTTGCAAGCAAGCGGAATTAATTATACAATTTTACGTCCAGCCGGACTTGCTTCTAACCTCCTACCATTGGCAGAAAGATTCCGACAAACAGGAATTTATTTACTAGTTGGTGATGGCAAAAACCGCACTTCTATTGTTAGTACTGACGATTTAGCACAAATAATTGTTAACTCATTCATGCTTCCAGAAGCGCGTAACCGCACTTTCTCGGTTGGAGGAGCGGAAATATTACAACGGCAAGATGTACCGCACATTCTCGGTAAGATTTTCAATATCGAACCAATTATTATTAATCCTCCCTTACTTGCGGTAGACGGATTCAGAACTGTAACGGGTTTGTTTAATCCTTCCTTGCAAAAAGCTTTAGGCACTTTCCGCACTTTACTAGACAACGAATTTTTCTGCACTCGCGAAGAAATTGCTCAGTTAGAGGAAATCTATCATCTCAAAATAGAAAACCTAGAGAGTTTTTTACGGCGCTATTTGGCAATATGAGTCAGTTATCAGTTATCAGTTATCAGTTGTCAGTGAATAGGGAGCAGGGAGCAGGGAGCAGGGAGCAGGGGAAAGAGAGAGTCGCCCAGCTGAGGGAGCTGAGGGAGCTGAGGGAGAGAATTGACTCACCACACCCCACACCCTACACCCCACACCCGACTTCCCTTTCTGGCATCGTTCTAGCGGGGGGTAAAAGTTCGCGGATGGGACGGGATAAAGCTCTACTTCCAGTTGATGGCGTACCGTTGTTACAAAAAGTGTGTGAAGTGGCAATTGCATTATGCGATCGCGTCTATGTCGTAACTCCCTGGCAAGAGCGCTATCAGCATTTACTTCCTGTTGGGTGTGAGTTTATTAGGGAGCAGGGAGCGGGGAGCAGGGAGCAGGGGGACAGGGGGACAAAGGGACAAGGGGGACAAGGGGGACAAGGGGGACAAGGAAGCAATTCTAGTCACCAGTCACTAGCCGCCAGCAACTCACCAACTACCAATAGCCCTCTAACAGGCTTTGCCCAAGGATTAATTCATGTAGAAACAGAGTGGGTGCTGTTACTGGCGTGCGATCTACCTTGCTTGCGGTTGGAAGTGTTGCAAGATTGGGCGCGAGAATTGGTAGAAATGCCGAAGGAGACGATCGCTCTGCTTCCGCGCCATCCCAAAGGTTGGGAGCCTTTGTGCGGTTTCTATCGTCGCAGTTGCCTCACTGCCCTGGAAGAGTATATCGAGCAGGGTGGGCGCTCTTTTCAGCAGTGGTTGGCACAATATCCGGTTCAGCCCTTATCCGATTTTGAGCCTTCAATATTATTTAACTGCAATACCCCAACTGACTATGCAGTCGTGTCATAGGGGGATTGAGCGTCAGCGCTTTCGGTTGAGAAATGCCATAACCTTGAGCGTAATCAACTCCTAATTGGCGCAGCTTGTCTAAAATAAACTCGTCTTCCACAAATTCAGCGATCGTCTGAATCCCCATGACGCTAGCAATTTTAGCGATCGCTGCTACCATTTCAGCAGCGATCGGGTCAGAGACGATTTCCCGTACAAATACCCCATCGATCTTTAAATAATCTACAGGTAAGTTTTTCAGATAGGCAAAGCTAGACATGCCGCTACCAAAGTCGTCTAGGGCAAAACTACAGCCTAGCGCTTTGAGTTGGCGCATTACGGCTGCGGCTTTTGCTAAATTCGTAATGGCTACAGTCTCCGTCACTTCAAAACAAATTAACTGGGGACAAATCTCCGTGAGAGCAAATTGCTCTTGAACAAAAGAAATAAACTGTTCGTCATTTAGCGTTGCACCAGATAGATTCACTGCATAAACATGAGGCAGACGAGCAGTTGAGGACAGCATTAAGTGACGAAACAAAGTTTGAATCACCCAGCGATCGATCCGGTGCATCAGATGGTAGCGTTCGGCAGCAGGAATAAATGCCATCGGCGAGACTAATTTTCCCGTCTCATCCTCCAGCCGCAGCAACACTTCACAGTGATGTGGCAATCCAACGCTGGTCGGAGCGATCGCGGCGATCGGCTGATAGAATAAGCGAAAACGGTTGTCTTCCAATGCTTGAGGTAGGCGCGTCACCCACTGCATTTCTCCTTGTTGAATGGCAAGTTCGGTATCGTCGAGTTGGTAGACGTGGACGCGGTTCCGCCCTTTGTTTTTGGCAACATAGCAAGCAGCATCGGCAGCACTTAAGACGCTAGCAACACTAGGAGTGGTAATATTGATTTCTACTAGACCGATGCTGACACCAACGGTAAAGGTTTTGTCTTGCCACACGAAGCGATAATCGTTGATTTGCTGCCGCAGCACGCTAGCAATTTGAGTTGCTTGTTCTAAGGGACACGAGTAGAGTAAGATGCCAAATTCATCCCCGCCTAAGCGGGCTAGAGTATCAGTTTTACGTAATTGAGTCGGTAGCAAACTGCTAATATGGCGCAGCAGCATATCTCCAGCTGCATGTCCGCAAGTATCGTTGATAATTTTGAATTGATCGAGATCGAGGTAGCAGAGAACGTGCTGGATGCTGCCATTTTGGGCGCTGTGGACGGCAGTAGCCAAGCGTTTCTCAAATTCTCGTCGGTTGTAGAGTTCGGTTAAGGGGTCGTGGCTGGCTTGCCATGCTAGTTGTCTCGCCATCGTGTTGGCTTGAGTGATGTCGCGAAACACTAAAATGCTACCGATCAGTTGGCGATCGCTAGCATAAATTGGTGCAGCTGAGTGATCGATCGCAAATTCCGTCCCATCCCGTCCGATTAACAAGGTGTTGTAAGAGGATTTGACAATTCGACTTTCATCTAAAACTCGCTCTATGGGATTGTCTAATGTCTCCCGCGTAATTTCATTGACAATCTTGAAGACACAATCGAGGGGTAGTCCTCTAGCTTGTTCGCCATCCCAACGGGTGAGTTTTTCTGCTACGGGATTGAGCGATTGAACGTAACCCTCTGCATCTGTGGTAATGACGGCATCGCCAATTGAGTGTAATGTCACTTGTGCTAGTTCTTTTTCACGCGAGAGAGCGAGTTCGATCCGCTTGCGCTCGTTAATTTCTCGCGTCAGTTCTAAGTTGGCAGCTTCAGCGATTTTTGCCCTGACAAGGGCTTCTTCTGCCTGTTTGCGGGCGGTGATGTCGTGTTGTACGCCCCAAACTCGCACTAGATAGCCATTTTCGACAATACCGATGAGATTGTTGAGAAAGTAGCGGAGATTACCGTGGCGATCGAATTCGCACAATTCAGCATCTACCAAGCGATAGCCAGAACTGATGAAGGCGCGAAAAAACTCTATGTTAGCGGGAATGGACTTGGGTAAAAATTCACCGATCCTCGCTCCTAGCATCTCACCTACACTGGCGTAACCGAACATACGTGCCAAGACTTCGTTGCATTCAGCGAGATAGCCGTGCTGGTAAAAGTCATTGACTTGGATCTCTAAAGCAGCTTGAATTGCTACTGGTCGCTCTAATTCACAACGCCAAATACCTTCGGAGCTTTGGGCGAGAAATACGCGATAGCGTTCTTCACTTTTAAGTAGTGCCGCTTGAGATTGGTTCAGCTGAGTTAGCATCCAATTAATCGTACTGGCTAGACAGGCTAATTCGTCGTTACCAGGTATTTCAACGCGGGAACGCAGGTCGCTACTAGCACCGATTCGGCTGACATCACTGCTTAAACGCGCTATGCGTGACAGGACGAGTTTTTCTAATAGTAGTAAAGTCGTGACGCTAAAGACCAAACCAACCAACAACAACAACCACACGAGATAACGAACGCTGAGTTGTCCGCGTTGGTAGATCTGCCTTGGTAAATTTACGCGCAAGATTGCGGCTGGATTCCCTTCCATATTTCGCAGCATCGCGTAGCCAGCAATCGTACTTTCATCGAGCGATCGCACGAAGACTTGCTCGTTTTTAATTAAAGTTTGCTCTGCTCTTTGAAAGTCTAAGGGTATGGGCGGATGGTCTAATCGCTCTAAGGCAATATCAAAATGAGTCTTTGCTGCTAGCTGTTTGACATCCAAATAGCGTCCCATAACGAGAATGCCGCGACTTGGACCTTTGCCTTCACTGGTTAAAATTTGCCGCACGGCAATCAACATCAGTCCTTCAGGTAGCTGTAACAACCCCATTTGCTGGGGATCGTCATTATTTGAGTTTGAGAAAAATTCTGGTTGCTGGAAGTATTTTTGCAGGCTTTTCGGTACTGGTAAAGCCTGTTTTGTATAAGGCGTGATGAAGCCATTATAGACTATCCGTCGATCGCGGCGACGGATATACATAATTAGATCGAGATTCGATCTTACGAGCGAAGCATAGTTAAATGCGTTTTGAAAATATTCAAGATTGCCAGTTTCAATATCGGTATAAGTACCATCCCACTCTGCCTCATCGCCATTCATGATGTTTAATTTGTTCAGCTCATCATTGTATGCTTGCACGATGCGGCGGACATTTTGGTCGGCATCCTGTTCTTCCACTTGGGTAAACCCATCTAATAAAATTGTTTTGGAAGTGCTATACAGCGCTACAAATAGACTGAATAGCGTCATGCCAGTAATAATTAATGTCTTTTTACGCAGCGTCATAAGATGGCATAAGCAGCAATGGTTGACTGGGAATTGGCAAGCAGTTTAACGATCTCACCTCGATTCTGCATGACTGGTTGGCACTGGTTTTGAATTTGCCGCTGATGAGATGACCGAGACTGTACAGCTAAATTGGTTGCTAATAACTGCAATAGCGATATTCTTCTAGTACTCATTTCTCTTCCTAGTAAATTGCAGCACAACCCTAGCCTCTAACACCAACTGAAAAAAATCATAAAAAAGTACATAGTTTTTAATTTTTGCTGTTGACTTGTAGATTTTAACTTCAGTAGCTACCGTATGCCTCCTCATTAAATTCGATTAGAAATAAGTCGTCAAGCTCGGTTCAATTAATGCTATTTCATCTATAGCCGATTGCACTACTAATAATTGCGATTTGTAAAGAAAATGTTTGATTATGCAGTCAAACTTGAGATTTTTTAAAATGAATCCTCGTTTGAATCGAAAATCAAAAAGCCTGAAGCAAAAAATAGTTGAGAATTGGTGCTGAGTAGCTGCTGTTGGAGTTTAATTGGAGTTTAAATAGTTATTATGCATCGGCGATCGCGTTAAATGCCATATAGAAAAGCTTAATTTTACCCTTCTTTGCATAAACAATTGCTTAAATTTTAGTTAGAAAAATAATTACTGCAAATCCCTGCACGGATTGCCGATCGAGTATAAAAAATATCTAAGTTAGTCTTGAAAAAACGGAGTAGCGATCGTTACAAGTACTCCTGCATTTATGCATATTTTCATCTATGATTCTGATGAAATTCTTACTAACATAAAGTGTTAGCTAACGATTTATTTCTACTCAAAAACTAGAGGTTTACCATCCTCAAGAATATGTCCTAGCTGTGCTAATTTAAGCCGTAAGTCTTTTGGTAAGCCAAACATACCTGTATGACTCACAACATCGTATGCTTTAAGTTTATCTGCTAAATTGCGATCGCCTATCCTCTGCTCGATCTCACCATGACTCAAATTAGCAGGGTCAATATTATTAGTTGCAATAATAAATCCCCACGTACAAGCAAAAGAAGGAATAAATATAGAATAACTGCGGACAACGGGAAAGACACTATGAATAGTCCGCCGAATTGTAGCGTGTTCCGTCCATTTCAAAGGTGAAAGAGAAAACCCTTGAACTACCATTACCCCCGATTCTGTGAGTCGCTGCTGACAAAGGGAATAAAACTGTTTGGTATAAAGCGCGATCGCGGGTCCCTCTTCCAACGCATCGGTAATATCGAGGATAATGACATCAAACTTAGCTTCTTGCTGTGCCAAATATGCGCGACCATCAGTATGTAACAATTCCAATCGCGGATCGCTAAAAGCACCTTGATGCCAAGAAGGGAGTTTTTGCTGGCAAAATTCCACTAATTCCCGATCTAAATCCACCATCACCAAAGATTTGACGTTGGGATGCTTCAAAACTTCTCGCGGTGTTGCACCTTCCCCGCCACCAATAATTAATACCCGTTGCGGATCGGGATGAGTTATCATTGCAGGCTGTACCAATGCCTCATGATACAGATACTCATCGACCTCAGATGATTGAATCGTATCATCCAACACCAGCACGTCACCGTAAGCTGCTGTTTTAGCAAATTCCATCGTTTGAAATTGAGTCGATTTAGCCTCCATACCTCCAACTCGCCGCAACAGGCGAATTTCATCTGAGGTTGTTTGATCGCTCAACCAGCTACTAAATTCTAGACTCATGTTTGATGGATTCCTGATGTATATTTTGGTAGTGGCGCACGGCTGTGCGCCACTACCATTTCCACCTTACTTTCTCAGCATTAAAGGCAACTGCGAGACTTGAACGATCGCCGGATCGGCTCTTTCATGCAATTGCTTGGAAACCCATTTTGGTCGCCAGAGTTTTTCTAATACCTCACCAAAGGGTACAACATCTAAATCGCCACAGGTGAATATATCTAAGAAACAAGCTCGGTATTCTGGATAGGTGTGAATGCTGGCGTGGGACTCGGAAAGCATCAACACAACCGAAACACCGCAAGGTTCAAATTTGTGCTTGAGATGCGCCACAATGGTAGCTCCTACTGCACTAACTGCTCTGACCATATCGCGTTCGATCTGTTCTAGATCGTCCATGTCAGCTTCACAACCAGAAAAATTCAGCAGCAAATGCCGACCGTAAAAATCGAAACGCTTTTCCATAGGGCTAATCTCTTTCGTTACAAAAAATTGTTCTTCCCGAAAACGGTAGTATCACCGCCTGTTAGAGTGTTTGTTGGTTTATGCAAAATTTAGCTAGCAAACTTTAGCTCTGTAAATTTTCAGCATCGCAAGATGGTCAGCTTGAGATGTTGCAAAATGTCGCTAGCGGCTTTAATCCCAGATAGAGCTGCTCCTTCCATGTAGCCTTGCCATTCATAGAAAGAATTTGTGTGTTCCCCGGCAAAAAACAGGTTGTCAACTGGCTTGCCTTCGTTACCGCAGATTGTGGTAAATTGCCCTGGCTTGTAACAGGAGTAGCTACCTTGGGCGAAGGGGTTAGCAGTCCAGTTTTCTAGATGTACGAATAAATCGCCAGCACGATCGCGTGTTGCTTGGGCGATCGCCCCAGGATAAACTTTTTCCAAATCTTTCAAAAATAGGTGCGCTTCTGTTTGCACGCGATTGGGATCGAGCGTCGCTCCCCTTGTGCCACTAGAAAAGTCTACTAATATGGCGCGATCGCGACTTGCTTGACTCGGGTTTGTTTCCCATGTGGTTTGATGGTGGGACAAATTAGAGTACGATGCACCGCTACTGCCACGATCTGCCCAAGGACGACCGTTAAAACCCAGCATCATTTTGGCGTGAGTTGCTTGATCGAGTTTATTAATTGCTTCCCGCTTCCAATCTGGTAGTTCTAGGTTTGCGTCTAGTTCGACTTGACGCAGTAGTGGAAAAGGAATTGCTAAGACTACGGCATCGTATGCGACATCAATCGTGCGATCGCCGTTGTCGAAAGTGACTTCTATGCGGTTTGTTGAATTCTTGCGTACCCTCACCAGTCTCATCCCCAACTCAATCTGCCCTTGGAGTTCTTGGCTTAATCCTCGGACGATTTGCTCGTTACCCTCAACGATGTGATAACGCTCGTCACTAAAAATTTGAAAGGGAGAAGCTTGTGATGTTTCAATGTCTCGTACCACCAACAAAAAATTCAGACAGCTTTGTTCTTCCAACTCCAGCCCATATTCTGCCATATAGGCTGCATTCATCGCAGCCTTAATTGTATCTCCTACTTGGCGTTTTTCTAGATATTCCAATAAATTGATTTTGTCAAACCGTGCATCCGCTGACGTAAAGCAATCTACAGTTGGTGTGGCGGATATTTCTTGTAAATCTCGTGTTACTTCAGCTAGAAACGCTTGATATTCCTCTAAAATCGCTGACTGAGTGTAATGCTGTCCGTTGAAATAGCAAGCGAATTCTCCTGGCTGCTGAGACACGTCTTCCAGCGTCAGTTGAAATTGTCGCGCCCAGCGCAGGATGGTTTTGTTTTGGCTGTCGATCAGTTCTCCACCGCGTTCGATGACTTGGTGGGGAAATTTCGCGGCTCCAGGGAATGTTTTACCGAGCGAATAGCACCGTCCGCCAATGCGATCGCCCGCTTCGTAAATTGTGGCAGATATCCCTTGCTGTTTTAGTTCGTAGCCACAAGCTAAACCTGCTAATCCCGCGCCGACAATGCCAATTTTGACATCTCGCTCCCACTGGGGCGAGACGTAAGAGCGCTCTAGCTGCATCGCTACGTTCCCCAAAGCTGTTCCCCTTAGTTGGGTTTCTCTTTCCCGTACCGTGGATTGAGCAGCGCTGGCTTGCATCTGAGCTATCTGTTCGATACCCTGACTGATTGAGAGATGATTTTTTTTGGCGTAAATTCCGATTTTTATAGCACGTTTAAGGTCTTGAAACAACAATGAACGACCCATAGATTTCTTTTAAAAGTTTGATTGAAGTTGTTTAGGTACGATCGCGCTTTGACTAGTGGCTGTAGTGGCGATCGGGAAAACACGTTTAATTTTACTGCCCCGTCAAAATTTTTTATGGTACTTAATTTAGATGAAGCGATCGCTGAAGCATCTGCTTAGTATTCTCCTGCACTCAAAAGAATAATTCCGGCAACAATCAAAGATACACCAAATAGGTTGCCATGAGAATAGCTTTCGCGAAAAAGTAAAGCTCCAACTAAAAATGCCAAAATAAATTCTAACCCAACCACGAAAAGATAGGTGACTCCTAAACTAGAGTCGTTCATGGCTATGGCTTCAATACTAGCCCCGGCAATTAAAAAGAAATAAACTAGCAAACTAGGTACGAGTTCAGATAGTCCCTTGGAAAGTTTCATATACATTCCACCCAAGGTATAAGCAAATGCAGCAACTAACACCATTATTAAATACATAAACTCGCTCCTTTAAACTTGAAATTTTACAACCAGACGTTTTTTTGTTTTTTTATAGCCTAGTGAATTCAGCTACACTTGTTATTTTTACTATCAAATAAATTGATTTATTTACATAAAAGCTTCGCATTCTTATATCGCGTCAATACTCAACAACCGCCAAAAATCTTTCAGATTTTTTTTAAGTTTTTCAAAATCCTTAAAAAATATATATTAGATTCATTATTGGAACCACAGTATTTTTACGGGCAATAGTCAAAAACAAGCTGAACTTTAAGAAAAACTTGCGAGTCGATTCAGTGAAAATGCCGATTTAACGAAATACTGAACTTCCACGGACTGTAAAAACGATTGTTCGACTGAAAATCAGCTACTAATTACGGATAAGTAAGATGCTAAATCCGATTATCTTCATAGAGATTTAATACTGAACCCCTTTAGTAGCGGTAGATTCAGCAGAACGGTTTTTGAGCTAGTTTTACAAGAAGAGAGTTGTCTATTCCTAGTTGCCGACAGTTATGAATTTATAATTTCTTTATGTTTGAGAAGGTTTAAATCTGCTGTTTACTAGCTTCGATTGGTAACTTATTAGTTGTTCTTATGAAAGTTAAAAAATAATTTTATCGATTAGTACAGTTAATTACCTAAAATTTGCTGTACGACCTATTTCTGTTGACTTGCACTGACACTCAAATCTTTCTCAAGACTCATAGATATCGGTCTTAAGATAGGCGCTCGCCAGCTCGAAAATCTGACTGACGAACGATGTTAGATCTCTCGTTCATCCTACAAGCTGTACGTATAAATACTTTACATCCTGCTTGCAGGAGAAATTACGAGTAGTTTTAGTAGGAGATTGATATGAGCATCGAAAAAAGAGTTGAAGCAGTTGCTAAGAACGTTGAAGGCAAAGTTCAAGAAGCGATGAGCGAGCTGACAGGCGATCCCAAAGATAAGTTGGAAGGACAAGCAAAACAAGAGGATGCAGCCACAATGCACGCTCAAGAAGATGTTAAAGATAAAGCTAAAGATTTCATCGACAAAACTTTTTAAGCGTCAAACTCTCAAGAGTTAGGCGCGATTGGAGTTGGCAAGAGGTTAAGTTGTCTCTTGCCTTTATTTATTAGGAGTCGGGAGTGGAGGGACAAGGAAGACAAGGGAGAGGGGGGAGCAATTCTAGCCACTAGCCACCAGTCACCAGCCACTGTCAACTAACAACTGACAACTGACGATCGAGTTGTTCGATCGCGCGATCGAGTAGTTCTAACCCCTCAGTCACAGACTCGATAACGCTGAGTTGACCGCGTAATTCAGCTGCACCGTTAAAACCTTTAGCGTACCATGTCATATGTTTGCGGGCTTGACGCACACCGCGATCGCCCTTGTACTCCCACAGTGCTTGCAGATGTTCTCTAGCACATTGCAAGAGTTCGACTGGTGTAGGAGACGGTAATTCTCGTCCTGTCTTGAGAAAGTAATCGACTTCTCCAACTAAAAACGGATAGCCTAGCGTCCCTCGCGAACACATCACCCCATCTGCACCTGTCTGTTCCAAACACTTCACGGCTGCTGCTACAGAAAAAATATCGCCATTGCCAATCACGGGAATTGACAGCACTTCCTTAACCCGTGCAATCCATTCCCACTTCGCCGCACCATTGTAGCCTTGGGCGCGGGTACGTCCGTGAACGGTAATCATTTGCGCCCCCGCATCTTCCATCCGTTTGGCAAAGTCTAGGATGGTTATTTCTTTATCCGTCCAACCAATGCGAGTTTTTACCGTCACTGGTACATCGACGGCTTGCACCACAGAACGGACAATCGCTTCCGCAACTTCTGGTTGTCGCAACAGCGAAGAACCACCACCATTTTTGGTAATTTTATTGACCGGGCAACCCATATTAATATCAACTGTATCTGCCCCCTCTTCCACAGCTTTGATGGCTGCTTCTGCCAAAAAGTCAGGGCGACAGTCAAATAATTGAATGCTAATTGGCTTTTCCTGCGGTTCTACCTCCATAATTTTAGGTAGCTCTTTGACGTAGTGCAGCCCGGTAGCATTCACCATTTCGGTGTACATCATTGACTCTGGAGCATAGCGTCGCACTAAGCGGCGAAACACCAAGTCAGTTACACCTGATAGCGGTGACTGTAAGACTCGACTATTAACTTCAAACGAGCCGATTTTTAAAGGTGTTGAAAGTCTAGCTTGCAAGCTAGGAGATAGGGCAACCATAGGAACGAAAGGAGTTAGAGTTTCTACTTTAACGAGAAAAAGCGTTCGTTTGGCGCGATCGCCCGCTCGAGGTCTTCATTTTGCGCGATCGCTAATAAATCTTAGCAGAAGCAAATTAAAGGATATATACAAATATTACGAAATAATTCTGGCGATTGCGAATAGTTTGCAAGTTCAGAAATAATAAAAACGAAGATAATTAAAATTTCCATTCACTGCGATCGCATCTGCTTGAAACTGTTGGTGCATGACTTGGCAGGCTCATCGTAACAGTTTTCTCCGTTGAAGCGATCGAAATATTGGTAAAGAGGGAATCCCCATCTTTGCAGCGCTGTTTCACGTCCGAATTTGGCTTGGGAGTCAGGATCGTTCTTTCATTTTTGAGCGCTTAATTTGAAGTTTTGTAACAGAAGCTTTTTCACAAGCTATCTCGACTTTCAGTAGACCGATTTGAAAGTGAGGATAATAAATAATGATCGAAACTGCAAGCGATCGCAAAGCCCAATATCCTTGGTGGGCTGGTAATGCGCGCCTAACTAATTTATCGGGCACATTTTTGACTGCTCATATTGCCCATGCTGCGATCGTAGCCTTTAGTATTGGTGCGCTGATACTGTTAGAAATTAGTCGATATTCTCCTGACCGTCCGATGTCAGAACAAGGGTTATTTCTCTTACCTCGACTGGCTACACAAGGATGGAGTCAGGTTTCTGGTGGTCAAGTGACTGACACTTATCCCTTTTTTGCTTTTGGAGTTGTACTGCTTGTTTCCGCCGCAGTTTTTACAGCAGGCACTCTATTTCACCGCTGGCAAGTTCCGGCAAGCTTAGAAGAGTCCAAAAATCCTCTAGCGCGGCAATATCATTTTAGTTGGGACAACCCTAAAAAATTGAGTTTTATTTTAGGAAACCACTTAATTTTCTTAGGAATAGGGGCTTTGTTGTTAGTAGCAAAAGCCATGTTTTTTGGCGGACTTTACGATGCTAATATCGGACAAGTGCGCGTCGTTACCGACCCAACTTTAAATCCTGGAATAATTATAGACCGCATCGGTCATCTATTTGATGTCAACAATCTCGAAGATGTTGTTGGCGGTCACATTTATGTTGGTGCGCTGTTAATTGTGGCAGGAATGTGGCATGTCATTACAGAACCGTGGGATTGGGTCAAACGACGTTTTCTCTTCTCTGGTAACGCCATTCTTTCTTACTCTCTATTTAGTCTTGCTTTGACAGGATTTGCTGGCTCTTACTTTTGCGGATTTAATACCCTCGCCTATCCAGTTGAGTTCTACGGTGCGCCCTTAAGCCTCAAATCGTCCTTATTACCCCACTACTTCGACCCAAATCAACTAGAACCTACAACTCGCGTTTGGTTGGCAAATACCTACTTTTACCTATCGTTCTTCACTCTTCAGGGTTCTCTCTGGCATTTTGGATTGGCATCTGGTTACTTTGAACCCGTTCTACAATCTTGGAAAGCAGCTTTCTCGGAAATTAGAACTGCAAATTTAACATATCAGCGAGCTTTCAACCACCAGTCTCAACCCAATTGGAATACATTCTATGAATCTCCTCAAGTTGAGCTTCAGCCAGCTTTTGCTGACCAAGAATCTGCTCAAAAATCTTTGAACTATCTCTACGAAACCTCTTCAAATTCAGTTGCATCCACAAGGACAAAATTACAGCCCAATCATCGACAAGTGCTTTACCAATTCAACTATCCCAACGACGAAGGAAAGACTTTTTACGAAAGTTCTAATGGGGAGAAATCAAAATTAGAATATCCCTCCCCCATGCCTCAGAATCTTTACGAGGCTACTTACCAAAAACAAAAATCTAGCAAGTTGTATGGGGGTTAACAGTTATCAGTTAACAGTTATCAGTTGTCAGTGGTTAGTGGCTAGTGACTGGTGACTAGCGGCTAGAGCTAAAAATCTAGCATTCAAACTAAAAAGCCCCCTTGTTCAGGGGGGGTTGGAAGGATCTAAAAGCCCCCCTTAACAAGGGGGGTTGGGGGGATCTAAACGACCTAGTGCTAGCTACTGGTCACTGACTTAAACCACTACAAATGTGGTCTAAATGCGTCCCAACTTCTTGCCCAGCTTCCGCACCAACTAGACGAGTCGTGACTTCCTTCATTGCTTGAACCGCTTGCACGGTTGGTTGAATCGGAACACCTAGAGTACTGAAAGTTTCCTTCAAACCAAAAAGTACCCGCTCTTCAATAATGGAAGGATCGTCAGCTAACATCGCGTAGGTAGCATAACGCAAGAATAGGGTTAGATCGCGAATGCAGGCTGCATAGCGACGAGTAGGATACATATTACCTCCAGGACAGGTGATATCTCCATATAAAAGCGAATTTGCCACCGCTTGACTGACAATACCAGAGGCATTTTCACTGATAGTAGCAGCTGCTTTCACGCGCAATTCACCTGTTTGGAAATATTTTCTCAACTTTTCCAACTCAGGTGTGTCGAGATATTTACCTTGTCGATCCGCAGGATTGATAACAGAAGTAATCGTGTCTTGCATGGTTTTTCTCCAACCGAGATTTCGTTTTTAATTGGTAGATTTATGTGTTGAGAATTTGCACTTTTGAGCTATCTAACTCTTAGCAAAGAGAAGCTCTAATTAGTTCACCAAAACCTAATACATGGCTCGAATTAAGTAATCGAAATAAGGTTTGACAAGATCGGCTTCTTCGCGACTCATTAAACCTGTAGCTACCTCTTTTAAAGAGCGCATACAACTGCCAATGTTACTGACAGGAACACCCAGGGATACATACATTTCCCGCATTCCATTTATGCCGATATCATCTAAGGGCTTCATGTTTCCAGCTAATACGGCATATGTAATAAGTCGGAGATACCAAGCTTGATCTCTTTGACATAAGGCTGTTTTCTTCGAATCGCCGCTATTGCTGGGAGTATTCGGTATCACCTTCCAAAATCTTTGGCTACCCTCTTGGACAATTTTTTGTTCGTTTTGCGATAGGATTTGCGCTACTTTAAGTCGCGTCTCTCCAGTTTTAAAAAAATCTTGTAGTTTATCTAATTCCGTGCGGCTAAGAAAGCGATCGGCTTCATCAGACTGAGCTATAACTTGGGCAACAAGGCTCATTATTTTATCCTCCCGTAAGATAGGACGAAACCAGTTTTCTCTAAAACAATTGTTGACTTTATTGTTGCAAAAGTCATTAGCATTTTTCACAACTTAATAAACAATTTTATAACTTAACAAATAAGATATTTCTTGCTTGAATATAGATTAATTTCTATAGTAAAAATTCTAAACTTGGGTTTCAATATTAATTGACTTAACTCTCATGTAACAATAGAGTTTGGGTTATGAAACCCTGACAGGTTCTATTGCTAAGTCATTAGTAAAAATGAGCGATCGCAACTTATATCTAGCTTTATATCCAGCTTCTTCAGGCTAGAAAACATTACGCTCTTTTTGCCTGTTTTCTTGTTTGCTTTTGGACGATTATCAAAACTCTCAGCCTGGATGTAGCAATTCCAAAATTAGAATTAACCGTCAGGCGATCGCAGATTTTGTAAAAATCAATACAATTTCCAACCCGTGTAACCTTACCAAATCAGCCGATCGCTCCCTCTGAAAAAAAATTCACTACAGTTCTTGACAAGATAGAATAGACGTGGCATGATGATAAATCGTCCGACTAAGGGACTGTAGTTCAATTGGTTAGAGCACCGCCCTGTCACGGCGGAAGTTGCGGGTTCGAGCCCCGTCAGTCCCGTTAAAATGTATTGATCTAGAGACGTTCAACGTAACGCCTCTATATTGGTTTAACCTAAATCACCTGGATCTATGATTCGCGTTCGTATTGCTCCCAGTCCCACTGGTAACTTACACATCGGTACAGCAAGAACCGCAGTATTTAATTGGCTGTTCGCCCGCCATCACGGGGGACAGTTTATTTTACGGGTTGAGGACACGGATACGGAGCGATCGCGCCCTGAATATACTCAAAACATTCTCGACGGATTAAACTGGCTCGGTATGCACTGGGATGAAGGTCCCATATTTCAGTCAGATCGCATAGATATCTACAAGCAACGAGTACAAGACTTACTCGATAAAGGCTTGGCATATCGCTGTTATACCACCGAGGCAGAATTGGAAGAAATGCGGGCAGCGCAAAAAGCTAGAAATGAAGCACCCCGTTACGATAACCGCCACCGAAATTTAACCTCAGAACAAGAAGCAGCTTTTACAGATGAAGGTCGTCGTCCCGTAATTCGGTTTAAAATTGACGACGATCGCGAAATTGTCTGGCACGATCTGGTACGGGGAGAGATGCGCTGGCGGGGTAGTGACTTGGGCGGCGATATGGTGATTGCTCGTCGTTCGGAAGATGCTAGTATCGGTCAACCTCTGTATAACTTTGCTGTTGTCGTGGATGACATGGATATGAACATTACCCATGTGATTCGCGGTGAAGATCACATTGCCAATACAGCCAAACAAATTCTGCTTTACGAAGCTTTCGGCGCAGCCATACCAGAATTCGCCCATACGCCCTTAATTTTGAATATGACAGGGCAGAAACTTTCTAAGCGAGATGGGGTGACATCCATTTCTGACTTTAAAAAAATGGGTTTTGTGGCAGAGGCGATCGTCAATTACATGACATTATTAGGCTGGTCGCCACCCGATTCTACCCAAGAAATCTTTACTCTAGAGGAAGCGGCAAAGCTATTTAGTTTCGATCGGGTAAATAAGGCTGGGGCAAAATTTGACTGGGCAAAGCTGGATTGGATTAACAGTCAATACCTGCATCATATGCCTGTGGATAAGTTAACCGATCTGCTGATACCCTACTGGCAAGAAGCAGGATACGAGTTCGATCCGGTGGGAGATCGCCCTTGGTTGGAGAAAATTACAGCCCTTGTGGGCGCGAGTTTGACGCGGCTACCGGATGCTGTGGATATGTGTCGGTTATTCTTTGTCAAATCTGTAGAGTTCAGTCAGGAAGCAACCGAACAACTCAAGCAAGCGGGGGCTGATGCTGTGGTGCAAAGCATTGTCACTGCCCTGGATGGTACGACCGAATTAACCGCAGAGCGCACCCAGGAGATCGTTAAACAGGTGATGAAGGAGCAAAACGTCAAAAAAGGCTTGGTGATGCGATCGCTCCGGGCTGCCCTCACAGGCGACTTACACGGTCCCGATCTCGTTGAATCGTGGCTGATTTTGCACCAAAAAGAATTGGATAAAAAACGGTTGCAAGAGGCGATCGCGAAATAAGAAGATCCCCCTAAATCCCCCTTTTTAAGGGGGGCTTTGCAAGATATTTATGCCCCCCTTAAAAAGGGGGACTTTGCAAGATATTTATGCCCCCCTTTCTAAGGGGGGTTGGGGGGATCTAAAATCTCAAACTAGGATAGAAAAGTATGCAAACTACCAGCCAAATTTACCTTCCAGAAATGGGCTGCGGTACGTGGGCATGGGGTAATCGCTTGCTCTGGGGCTACGATGAAAGCATGGACGACCAGTTACAAGCGGTTTTCGATCTCTGTGTCAGCAACGACGTAACTTTATTCGATACAGGCGATTCTTATGGTACTGGGCGCTTAAATGGACGCAGCGAGAAGTTGTTGGGACAATTTGCGAGAGAATATCAGGGAATTGAGAAAGAAAATATTTGTATTGCCACTAAACTAGCTGCTTATCCCTGGAGATTGACCCGTCAATCGATGATTAAGGCTGCCAAAGCTTCAGCGCAACGTTTGGGTAGAAATGTTGATTTGGTGCAAATGCATTGGTCTACAGCTAATTATGCCCCTTGGCAAGAGTGGGTATTATTGGATGGTCTTGCCGACTTGTACGAACAAGGGTTAGTTAAGGGAATCGGTTTATCAAATTATGGTTCTCAACGGCTGAAACAAGTCTATAAAAAGTTGCGCGATCGCGGCGTTCCGATCGCTACGCTACAAGTTCAGTATTCGTTGCTATCGACCTATCCTGTCACCCAATTAGGTATTAAAGATGTATGCGACGAATTGGGAATAAAATTAATTGCCTATAGCCCCTTGGCTTTGGGAATCTTGACTGGAAAGTATACTGAGAAAAGTTCATTTCCCAAAGGAATTCGCGGTGTATTATTTCGGCAGCTATTACCAGGAATTCGCCCCTTGCTAGGATGTTTGCAAGAGATTGCCAGTTTGAGAAGTAAAACTATGTCTCAAATTGCAATTAATTGGTGTATGTGTAAAGGAACTATTCCAATTCCTGGAGCGAAAACTGTAGCACAAGCGAAGGAGAATATTGGTGCTTTGGGTTGGCGATTGGATGCTAGTGAAGTTATCGCACTCGATCGCGCTGCGGCAAGTACGGATAAGAAAATGGTACAAAATATTTTTCAGACAAAATAGTTAAAAGTCAAAAGTTAAAAGTTAAAAGTCAAAACTGAGAAGTCAGAAGAATATATACAAGCACGCACCACGCACCACTAGCGTACATTAATATTTTTACTATTAAATAAAATTTAATAGGAGTTTTGCAACAATGTAAAACCTGCTCAAACTCCACTTGATTCGAGAGACAACTAGTTTGCCGATCTCCGACTCTCCGATTGGATTCCTTCTACCAGCTTCACCATCATAGTCGTCAAGCTATCGTATTTCGGTTGCTCTGCAACTGAAGATTTATGGCGACAAAAGATAGGGGCAATTCTTTGCTTGACTTGAGAGCCAACAGTAAAGCAAATATCTCCATCTTCGTATTCAAATAGAGGAAAAGCACCGTTACCCCACTCTTTCGCAAGAGATACAGCTCTCCCTAAAGAGATAAATTTGTCGATTTTAGCGTATTCACTGCGATCGCTCCGATTTGGATATGGTAAGTTGCCTAAAAAGCCGCCATCACTCCATTGATATAATTCGTAAACTTCTGTGGGTAAGTCAAAGGGTAAATCCTTCAACTTTTGCTTAATTTCTGCGTAACTCAGACCATCTTCCAATATTGGATAAGCAACACGACCATCGGGAGATTTCGGTGGCACGTAATTTGCGATAAATTCTAGGGCTTCATTTAAAGTAGATACCATCCTCTTCTGCCTCAAAGACTACTGCATTGCATAATACTATCTATGCTGCACCGAACCGGTACATCAAACATCCGCTCTACTGAAGAATTAGCAATATTTTTGGTTTCTTAACGTTTAATTCCTTTAAATCGTTCTTGTGCCGATTGAAATGCCGATCGCATCACGGCTTGAATTTGCTGCGGATCGGGCTTTTTGCCTCCCATCAAGTCACCAAAGTAGACACAAGCCCCCTCTCCTAGCGCCCATGTATATGCAGCAGCCCAGGAAGCAGCGATGACGCTACCAAAGCCAGGAATGAATTTAATCAATTCTCGCCCGATTGCCTGTGCCAAGAAACCCCCGGCGATCGCGCTGACTACGCCCCCTGCTTGCGACGGGGTTAGTGTTTGCCCGTATAATTTCCCTAAGAGGCTAACCATCGATACCTGAACGGCTGTGAGTACGGGCATGGTAGCAAAGGGTAAAGGTACGGCTGCTAAAGTAGCGGCGGCGATCGCAAAGGCAAGCATGTAGCGCCGTCCCACGTCCCGATAGAGGTTGCCAAGTTGCTGACCTGTTTTTTCGTCCAATAACTGATAGATCGCCTTAGCTTCGGCTTCTGGGAGCAAATCGGCTAATGTATCTCTCAATGCCTCCAAACCGTAGAATACTGGGTTATAGCCATCTTCTTCTAAGGTAAAGTCGATAAGCACGGCGCGATCGTACAAGCCGTTAAAGTTCTGTTGGATGGCGCTAAAGGCGCGAGTCACTACATCAAATTGAGGTGGATAGTCAGGGTGATCGGCTGTCCCTGTAGGATAAACTTCATGCAAGCAACTGACAGCTAGCAAGCAGGGTATATCTGGATATTTCTGGCGCAACGTTTGCGCAATTTGTTTTAAGCTATCGGTAGCAAAATCGTTGATTTTTACTGTGAGAATCAGAACTCTAGCGCTATGGCTAGCTTGTTGCAGATCGCCAATCAGTTCTTGGGCGATCGCCTGCGTATCTCGATTCACGTCTCCCAATCCTACTGTATCGGTAAATATCAGCAATGGCAGATCGTTAGTCGGATAGGCGTAACGCTGGGTATGTTGCGTATGAGGACGAAATCCTTGTCCGACGATTTCGGCTGAAACTCCGGTTAAGCCGCGCACGATCGAACTTTTTCCCGCCTGGGGTTTGCCAATGAGTAAGGCTTCTGTCGTGGGTAGTTCGGCGCGTACCGTCGCTAAAATCTCCGCTACTCGTTCATCGCTGACGCTGAACCAGTTGACTATCGTTTGTGCGGCTCGATCTACAGGCAGAAGTTGCATTATCTTTGCTGTTGTCTGGTTCCAGACAGCATGAATTCCGTCACTCTGAGGCTCTTTAACTGTCTCATTGGTGGTTAGGTCGGACGAGGGCAATTCGCGATCGCGTTGCTCGGTCATTGACATCAAAACAGGCGATAGGTTCCAATAACATCCTATCGAGCCATGAGGTGCGATCGCACTACCTAAATATTTATCTTCGATCGCTACAGTAAGCGACGCAACTTGTATTGCATGGCGCGATCGCTTGTTTTTACGAAGAGGGGCGATCGCGCCATACTACTGTTCTACTCAGCCTGTTTCAATTTCTCCATTAAAATAGCCGTGACTTCAGCTTCAGGATCGGGCAGGTCAAAGGGATAAGGCTGAGAGGGAGCATTTGGATCGCGACGACTCATCAGTACTTCCAATGCAGCTCGAAATGCTTCATCGTCATTTCTGTGTACAGAGATATATTGTTTCAATTCAGCATTTGTCATTTGGTGTAGGTCTGGCATCATGGCACAAAATTCCAATTTCCATCCTCTTTTATTATCAACGCAATTTCATCAGTCCTTCCAGCCTGGATGTAAAGCGTTTTTAACTTTTGGTCGTAACGAAAAACTCGAATTGGCTGGTAGAAATTAGAAAGCAACTGACAAAGGAATACTGTAGTTTCTAACTGTTTCTCCGTTGGCAAGTTACCACTCCTGAGGATACATCAAGTGTAGCGTATCAGAAGTTAGTGAAGTCGCTCAACTGCATTTGTCTTATTCATAATAAGTGCGATCGCATTTTTTTGAGAAATTATAATAGGAGTGCGATCGTATTTCTTAGATTATCTTTCGTCATGTTCTCACAGATAACTAGTAAACAGATAACTCAGTAAGTTAACGTTGCCTATTACCTACTGTAAATTACCTTAATCTCTGATATATGGTTTTTCTGCGGTCGAGCATATGGGTATTGTTAGCCTGCAATAGCTATTCAACTGCCAGTTTTCTACGCCCAAGTCGAATTAGATTATCATAAGCAGAACAAACTTTGTTGGCTGTCTGATGTATATCATTAACAGCTTTATGGTATATATCAGGCTTAGAATATTTGATCTCAGGATACACTGCTATTTCTAGTTGCTCACCTGTCCAGCGATCGGTTGTAAAACTTACAGCCAACAGTGCATCTATAAACTTTTCTATACACTCTGTTAGTTTACATCTATAAATTTCCAAATCTATGTCGATGAACTCAAAGTCAGGGTTTTGACAATACAACATATAATTATTCAAATCATCATGCGCCTCTTTAAGCCAGGGACAATTATAAATATGATTGCGAATGAAAGCAATTGAGCCTCCTGTTACTGGAAGAATTTCT
The DNA here is from genome assembly GCF_000817735.3 of Scytonema millei VB511283. Lineage (NCBI taxonomy): Bacteria > Bacillati > Cyanobacteriota > Cyanophyceae > Nostocales > Scytonemataceae > Scytonema > Scytonema millei. The sequence goes on from NZ_JTJC03000006.1 coordinate 271,902, forward strand.
TTAAGTTTAAGAAACGAGTTTCGATCCAATTCAATACATTCTGGATGAACTAGTAAAACGCCAACGTTTTTTACTTTCTCGTACCATCTATTTCTATGTTCCATTAACTCTGATTCTGTATATTTTCGCCCTTTGGGATGCTTAGGATCGTAAGCTTTAACTTCAGCATGGCAATCTAAGCAAAGTGGAATACAGTTTTCGTATGAATCTTCACCCCCTTCCGATCTTTGAATAATATGATGAAGCTCTATCTTGAAACTACAGAACTTGTGGCAGATGCAGCAACACCTACCACAATCCAAAAGTGCCTTCTCAGCGTCATTAGGAAGAAAAGCCATTGCAATTGTGAGTGAAATAATATTTCAGGTACGATTGAAAAGTTTTCTTTTCGTAGTCTAGTACTTTTCTTAGAGCGATTAGATTAAATCGAAATATTGGGTAAAGCGATCGCGTATCCCAAATTTCTTTAATTTTGAGTTTAGGCGATCGCAACAACAAAACTCACAGTTATGGCTCTGACGAGAGATTTGAATTGTCTAATTCTGCAAGAGCTATATTTACACAAGCTCGAACGCCTTGCCAGTCGCGCTGTGATAAATGCCCGATACAAACCAAGTTAGCAGAGGAAGGCAACGTCACAATGAAACTCCGAAAAATAGACGCAACCCGTAAACCTGCTACCTGCCAATCCTGAAGTACATAATCGGTTACACCTATCCCAGTCGTCTGTGTCGTAATCAGCCCAATTATTATATCAGGACGATTTGCATGATACGTTGCTGAAGACAAAACGACAGCAGGGCGAAGTTTAACACCTGTAACACCAGGAAAATCAACAGTGACAACATCACCTGGATTGAATGTCACTGGGTTGAGTCCTCGCTTTCAGGATATCCGGTTTCAGCATACCGCATGGAAACAGCAACTAAATCAAGTCGATCTTGCTCTGTCCAAGTATCCCTTTGATCAACAAGATCGGCATCGTGCTGTACGAGATCGTTTAAAATCAATGTCGCCAAGCGTAATCGCTCTGCTGGTGACAAAGTGCGAATAACTTGAGTATAAATTTCTTGGATGGTGGTTGACATATTAAATCTTCATCCCCCTCATCCTAATCTAAACCTGTAATCGCTACTTTATTTGCTTATAGCGTAAAGCTGCCACTTTTAATGCTTCGTTTAGTGGCGAATGCGATCGCCCATCCTTAAAAAAACAGGCGATCGCATTTAATATTTAGCTCAATTTTAGAAAGCTATAGCCTACACCGGAACCCCTATTCCCACTAACTTCTCGCTTAAATCCCACATTTTCTGAGCTTTTTCATCGTCGCGGGCTTGGGGCGAAACTTTTTGTACGAAGGACTTTCCCTCTTTCTTCTGACGATTTCCCCAACTCCAATAAGCACCAGATTGCTTGTACTCAGGATCGATAACTACAGCAGCTACCCGTTCGCCAGCCAACTCCTGAGATACATACCCTCCCGTGATATGTTTTTGGAACAATGGGAAGAGTTTTTGAAACAGCGGATAGTGGTTGCGGAATAGCGGTGTATCGGCAACACAACCAGGATAAAGAGACGTAAAAGTAATTCCTGTAGAGTCGTGATAGCGACGGTGTAGTTCCCGCATCGTCAATACGTTACACACTTTACTATCTTTGTAAGCTTTGACGGGTTCAAATTTCTTACCGTCAATCATCGAAATTGGAGCTTTAAATCCAGCTGCAAAACCATCTAAATTCCCTAAATCTGGACGCGGTGGAATCTTCCCACCCAGTTCGTCTGGATTGTGGGTTACGGTTCCCAAGATGACGAGCCTTTTATCCGCAGCTGGCGAATTCTTCAAATCCTCTAACATGAGGTTGCATAGGAGAAAATGACCGAGGTGATTGGTAGCAACATTTAACTCATATCCTTCTGGGCTGCGTAATGGCTCCTTGAGTAAGGGCATATAGATTGCTGCATTGCAAACCAGAGCATCTAGGTGTCTGCCTGTTGCCCGAAAGTCTTTGACAAACTGTCGCACGCTCTCTAAGCTAGCTAAGTCCAGATGGATGACCGTGTAGCTATCTTCCGGTATGCTGACACTCTGAGCCGCAGCTTTTGTTTTGGGTATATCCCGACATCCCATAACGACATACCAACCTCGTTGAGCGAAGGCTTTTGCTGCATACAAACCAACACCCGAAGAAGTTCCTGTAATAACAACGGTCGATTGCTGTTGTGCCATTTTCTTAAATCATTATTAATCGCGTTTTCTATTTTTTAGGATCTCATATCAGTGGATCGCTAGTGCTAATGTTTCTAAGTATTGCAATGCGATCGCCACACATATGAAAGCGATCGCCATACTTGTGAAAAATTGCTATTCTCTCTTCATCCTGCCTAGTTGTTTTGGTTGAGCAGCACGACTTTGTAGCTGCCAAAATTCTTTAAGATTTCTGTATGTGCCGTTAATTCTGTTAAAGCTGACTCCACAGCACTATTATGAGAGTCGCCTTCTAAGTCAATAAAATAGAGATATTCGCCTAGCGATCGCTTAGTCGGACGAGACTCAATCCGACTGAGATTGATATTTCTTTGGGCAAATACCTGAAGCGGTTTGACCAATGCACCTGGAACATTGGCAGGTAAACTAAAAGCCAGAGACGTATGACTGCCTATGGTTGAGGGCTGGCGGCTGAGTACCCAAAATCGCGTGCAATTATCGGGATAGTCAGAAATGCCGCTAGCCAATACGGGTAAATTATAAAGTTTTGCTGCCCGTAGAGAAGATATTGCCCCCGCAGTTTTCTCCCGTTCTAAATGCTGTAACGCCTCAGTGGTAGAATTTGTCGGAATCAATTTGACGTGTGGCAAAAATTGCGTGAACCACAACTGACACTGTGCCAGTGCTTGAGGATGAGAATAGACGACTTGCAGCGTATCCAGACTTTGAGCGTGGGAAAGCAAAACATGGGCAATTGGCAAGACTAAAGCCAGTTGAATCTGTAGAGTATCCAACAGCCACATCATATCTAAAGTGACGGCAACACTGCCCTCAATCGAATTCTCGACTGGTACGACAGCAATTTGTGCTTCTCCTTGCGCCACAGCTTTGAGGGTTTGAGGAATGCTGGGGTAGGGATGCAAGGCTGTCTCTTGTCCTTCCTGTTGCAATCGATCGCGATAGGCGATCGCAGCTTGTTCGGAATAAGTGCCACTAGGTCCCAAATGGGCAATCGATACGGTCATGTTCGCCTGCTAGCGCCGCTAAAAGTCATAACTCAATATAGCAGGGAGCAGGGAGTAGGGAGCAGGGAGCAGGGAGCAGAGGGAAGACAAGGGGGACAAGGGAGCAATTCTGGTTCCACTAGTCACCAGCCACTAGCCACTGATTTGAGCAAAGAACTTCATAGTACTTTATAATCGTTAACAAGTGTAAAGATTACCTTCATGATTCGTTCATCTTTTGAACTGAATTCCAGTAGGATGAACTCATGGGCTTAAAGAAACTATAAATTCTCTCTATAGGCAACATTGCAACCCATGTATACTCGGTTCACCGCCTCTCAGTCTGTTGAAATTGTTGTCCCAGAACAACCCGTACCGATCCAACACTACCTGCGTCAACCCCAACGTTTGGTAAAAGCTCTGGTAGACCCCAGCCGGATCGAGCAGTTAGATTGTGAAAGCTTTCGGTTGAAGATCCGTCCGCTCTCATTTATGACCCTGAACATTCAACCAACCGCAGACTTGAAAGTGTGGACAGAACCGAACGGTACGGTGAATTTGCGATCGGTTGCTTGTGAAATTTTGGGATTAGATTACATTAACCAACGGTTTGAGTTAAACCTTCAAGGTCATTTAGCTCCATATCAACACCAGAACATTACTTTACTGAAAGGTAAAGCCGATCTAGAGGTAAAGGTTGAACTGCCTTTTCCTTTGAATATGACACCCCAACCAATTGTTGAGACTACTGGCAATGGCTTACTAAAAAGCGTGTTGGTGACGATTAAGCAACGCTTGCTACATCAACTTTTGACGGACTACCGTAGCTGGGTGAGCGACAATCAAAATCAGTTACCAGTTACCAGTTATCAGTTACCAGTAAGCGAGGCTTGAGGTAGTCAACCAGCCACTGACCGTCAACAACTCTTCCCTACTCCCTGCTCCCTCACTTGACAGGGGCGAAAAGACAGCCGATGCAAGCGACAGGGACCGTGTTGTTTCAATCCCTCGATGTGTCTCTGAGTACCGTACCCTTTATTTGTGACTAAATCGTACTGGGGATATTTGACTGCAAGGCGAGTAATTAGGGCATCGCGCCACACTTTAGCCACGATACTAGCAGAGGCGATCGCCAAAGATTGCTCGTCTCCTTTGACGATCGCCTGTTGCGGGATAAATAAATCTTTAATGGGTTGTCTGCCATCGACTAAGCATAGTTCGGGCTGAATTTTCAGTTTCAGGACTGCCCGTTTCATGGCTAGTAACGATGCTTGCAAGATATTAATGCGATCGATTTCGGCAGAGGTCGCAAAACCAATCTGCCAATCAAGTGCTACCTGACAAATATGGGCTGCTAATTTCAAACGGCGAGCGCACGATAGTTTTTTGCTATCTCTAATCTGGGCTGCTACTAATTCCTTCAAGGCTGATGGAGGTAAAACTACTGCCGCTGCTACCACCGGACCAAATAAAGCGCCTCTGCCTACTTCATCTACTCCAGCTATGAGGATAGAGTATCGATCGCTTAAACCTGAGTCAAAGTCCTGGGTAATGCCATTTTGAATTTTAGATTTTTGAACTTTAGATTTCAGTTTTTGAATGGACGATGACTCAGCCATAATAGTCAATCGAAAAAAGTAGGTGGGCATCGCCCACCCTACACTATACACAAGCCCCCTTTTTAAGAGGATTTGGAGAGATATTGACACGGAATCTACTCGTCACCATCTGCCGAAGAACGACGGCGACGGCGACGGACTGGAGTTTTGCGATCGGTTTCGCTGTCTCCTGTCGCTGGTAGTTCCGATTCAGTGATTTCAGGAATTGCAGCTATAACCGGAGTATCGGCAGCAGCCACGCTGTCAATGTTAATGGTAGATACTTCTGAATCGGACATTGTGCCATTTTCACTTTGAGGCAAAGGAGGTGCTTGCCCAGGCAAAACGACTTGCACGATCGCAGATTTGGGATTTTTCACTTCCCTGTCTAAGCGTACTAGGGGCGATACGCCCATGACGGCGTAAATTTCCTGTTCCTCGGGTGTCATTTCCACCACAATTGTTTCTGGTGGATCGATCGCGACTTTGACAGGTTCCGGCTTTATGGGTTTAGACCGCTCTGGTTTTTCTACCCAGCCGCGATGGTCGCGACTTAGCGTTCCGCCTGCGGCATCGCGGCGATCGCCATAGGAAACTTCAGCGGCAATTGCCCCTTCCGATTCTACTTCTGGTTCTGTATCTCGGTCGTTGAGCAGGGTAAGTGAATTAGCCGTTGCCCGTGGATTTTCTTCTTTATAGCCCCCCTCGCCGATGCGCCGCCGCCGCCGCCGCCGATTATTCCCCGCCGCGTCGCCAATTTCTTGATAATTGGGATGGTTGATCGGCATTAAGTCTTGGCGATCGCTATCGAAGTCGTTACTAAAACTTTCTGCTTCCAATCCCCAACTACTACTACTACTACTTTCGCGGGGTTCTACTGACCGAGGGTTGGGCATGACGCGATATGAGTCCCGTGCTGGCTGTGGGGCTGACCATTCGGGTTCTCGTGCTGCTGGTGGCATTGATACTTCGCGTTCTTCCGATTCTCCTGGCAGGTGTACGACATGCCCTAAGCCGCCGCATGTAGGACAGGTGCGCCCGAAGAGTTCGTAAATATTTTGACCTTGGCGTTTGCGGGTCAGTTCGACTAAACCCAATTCTGACAGTTGAGCAATTTGCGGTCTGGCTTTGTCCGCTCTTAAGGCTTTATTGAAATGCTCTAAGACTTGTAACTGGTCGCGGCGCGATTCCATATCAATGAAATCTACCACGATCACCCCTGCCAGGTTACGCAAACGCAACTGTCGGGCAATTTCTGTTGCCGCTTCGCAGTTCGTCCACAGTACGGTTTCTCTTGCCGTAGCGGAACGAGTGAAGGAACCAGAGTTTACGTCAATGACCGTTAATGCTTCCGTCGGTTGAATGATGATATAACCGCCAGAAGGCAACTCAACTCGCGGTTTGAGGGCTTCGCGAATTGCGGCATTGATGCGGAAATATTCCAAAATGGGAATGCGATCGCGATGGTGGTCGATCAATAACCCTTGAGGCGGCTGTCCGCCACCCCAGTTCATCAAGTATTGCTTGACCCGCTTGAGTCCGGTAGCAGAGTCTACCACGATGCGATTTACGTCCGAACCGTACATATCTCGCAAGACGCGCTGAATGAAATCGTCATCGCGGTTAAGCAAAGAGGGAGCGCGGGTAGATTGCGCTTTCAGTAACACCTCTTCCCACTGTTTTTGGATCGCCTCTAGATCTTCAATAATTGCTTCTTCTGGCTTGCCTTCGGCTTCGGTACGAATTAACAAACCCATGCCAGCAGGTTTAATTAAAATTGCTAAAGCCCGCAAGCGGTTGCGTTCGTTTTCATTTCTGATCCGTTGCGATAAGTTAACTCCCCGTCCAAACGGCATCAAAACTACGTAGCGACTGGGTAAAGTGATATTACCCGTGAGCCTAGGTCCCTTATTGCCCGTCGGCTCTTTCATCACCTGGACTAAGACTTTTTGCTGCGGTGCAAGTAGTTCTGTAATCGCTGCCGCAGTCCGTTTCAGCTTTAACGGTCCGAGATCGGTAACGTGAATAAAACCGTTTCGTTCTGAATCGCCAATGTTTACGAAAGCTGCATCTATACCTGGTAAAACGTTTTCTACGACACCGAGGTAAATATCACCAACTTGATGTCGTCCGGTAGCAACGACGAGTTCTTGAATTTGATCTTCTGAAAAAACAGCAGCAATGTGATGCTGCTCTGCTATGATAATTTGTTTTGGCATTCAATTCCCTCAAAAATTCGCAGCATCAGAAGCTTTGAGGTCTCCTCTCTCGCTTCGATTGACTGAAGGTAGGCGCTGCTGGAAATAATAGTGGCGCTCACCACGCTCGATCGCAACTAAATCTAAAGATGCTGGCAGTTTAAAAGCATAACAAAATGTTTTCAAAACTGCTGCATACATAAGTCTGCTCTGAGAACCGAGCATTTTTTGTAGTTTTAATCTTGTCTCCCATCCTTAATTTACGGACAGGAGCACAATATTAGTTCGCAGACACCTAATTCACAGACACCTAAAAAGCCTGTTTTGCCTGTCACTGGCTTCAAGAAACGCTCTTAGCGACTAATGAGACGACCGCTCCGTTTCAAGTGCTATGCAAAAGAATCGTGGATGCTTCTCAATAATTTTCGCTACTGTCCCATTTGGGAGAGCGAATCGGAAATCCAATGCAGCGCTAGAAAACTTCTGTTAGCTCAATTTTAACTCATGCTTGAGAAAAAGCAATCTTTTAGGGAGCAGGGAGCAGGGGAGCAGGGGAGCAACTACCAATTACCACTACTCACTCTAGTATGAGTTGCTGGCGATGGATGTGAAGCAGTTGGATTTCTTGGCGGGCAACTTGCTCTAGCATGAACGTGACATGTTCTGGTTTCAGGTGATTGCCATCTTGAGAGCAACTACCCGCATAGCGCAAGTTAAAGGTATTGTCTGGTTCTCCTGTATCTGGGTTGTGTGGTGGAACTAATTCTAATTCAAATAGGCGATCGCGCAAGTTCACCTGATAAGTTTTCTGAGATTTTGTCGTCTGCTCCCACCAAATTTCGGTTGAGTGCTTAATTGTGTCTAACCATTCTTGCCATTGTGTCGGTTTTGTCGTTTGAGTTGGCGCTATTGTCAGGATGTACTCTGCTCCCGTTAGAGTTTTCATTGCCGCAGGTGCTTTTAAATCGAGCGCGATCGCATCGTATATAGGTATGTCTGTTGGTAACTGACTGCTCAGTTGTTGGCGGAAAACTGCGGGATCGATGATTTGAGTTAGTTCAAAATCGACAATCTCCCCACTACTCGTTACTCCCAAAGGAAGAGCCAGCGCTACAGAAATCCTCGGACTGGGGCTAAATCCGGCTGTAAAGGATACGGGCAATGCGGCTCGTCGGACGGCGCGATCGAACAGGCGCATCAAGTCGAGATGGCTCACTAGCGCCATATCTCCCAGCTTGCCAAACCGGAGTCGCAGTCTTTGAACTTTGGTATTGTTAGGAACGTACTGTCCGGCAAATTGGGGAATTGATGGTGGTTCGATGACAATGTTATGACCGAAATCGATTCCACAAACGCCGCAGTGAGAACAACCATCAAAAGAGCAATCGGGGACGGTTGCAGCCTCCATAGCGCGTTGCAGATCTTCCTTAAGCCACTTTTTCTCGATCCCCGTGTCGATCCGATCCCAGGGTAGAGGGCGATCTAGGGAGTCGAGAGTCGGTAGGGGCGGGTTTGGAAACCCGCCCGTACGGGAGTCGGGAGTCGAAAAAGCAAGTAGGTTTTGCTCCCTCTGCTCCCTCTGCTCCTCTGCTCCCCTGCTCCCAGCTCGTCCCAGCTCCCTGCTCCCTTGCATCAAATTCCACTCACCCTGCTCGACTTGACGATACTTCCAGGTTAAGCCGGATTCGGCGATCGCTTGTCCCCAAGCGTTATACGCTCTCTCTACGCTGTCGTACCACGAGTCCATTCCCGCACCCAGTTCCCAAGCGCGGCGCAATACGGTAGATAAACGGCGATCGCCTCGTCCGATGAAGTCTTCCATTGCCGAGATCCGCACGTCGGTAAAATTAACTTTGACCCCTCTCATGCGACGAAACTCTTGGCGTAATAAGTCTTGCTTGCGCTGGAATTCGCCAGTAGAGACAGAATGCCATTGAAACGGGGTGTGGGGTTTGGGTGTAAAGTTGGAAATTGTTAAATTGAATGCCAAAGGTTTTCTACCTTGGGCGCGACATTCCCGTTGCAGCCAAGCGACGGTTTCCGCGATCCCCAACACATCGACATCTGTTTCCCCAGGCAATCCAATCATGAAGTAGAGCTTGATTTTATCCCAGCCTTGTTCCCAAGCTGTTTTTACGCCTCGCAATAATTCTTCATTCGTCAAGCCCTTATTTACGATATCTCGCATCCGTTGGGTTCCAGCTTCTGGGGCAAAGGTCAACCCACTTTGGCGATAACCCCCCAAAATATTTGCGATATTTTCATCGAAACGGTCTACTCGCTGACTAGGAAGCGAAAGGGAAATATTTTCGTTTTGCAGCCGGTTCTTAATCTCCATCCCTACAGCGGGAAGAGATAAATAGTCGGAACAACTGAGGGAAAGTAGGGAAAATTCGTTGTATCCCGTTGCCCTCATTCCCGTTTCGATCGCCTCGACAACCTGCTCCGGTTCTACGTCCCGTGCGGGACGAGTGAGCATTCCTGGTTGGCAAAAGCGACAGCCGCGAGTACAACCGCGCCGAATTTCGATTGTGAGGCGATCGTGGACTGTCTCGACGTAGGGAACCAAGCCTGTAGAATAAGCTGGTATGGGGGTAGCAACGCGCCGAATTATTTTCTCTGGAACGTCTGGACGATTGGGGTGAATGGAGCCATCCATTGCCAAATCGTAAAATCGCGGCACGTAGACCCCTGGGATCTGCGCCAAATCCAGCAAGAGTTCTGCTCGATTTAACCCCGCTGCCTTGCCTTCTGCAACAACTAAACCAATTTCTGGTAACAGTTCTTCCCCGTCACCTAAAGCAATGAAATCGAAAAAATCAGCATAGGGTTCGGGGTTTGATGTCGCCGTCTGCCCGCCCGCAAAAATGAGTGGATAGTGAGAAATCAGTAGCTGCTCCCCTGCTCCCAGCTCGTCCCAGCTCCCTGCTCCCTTCCAAGCTTGCCTTTCACGCCAAGTCAGGGGTATACCAGCTAAATCCAACATTTCTAAAATATTGGTAGCTCCTAACTCGTAACTGAGGCTGAAGCCTAAAATATCAAATTCTGTTAACGATCTTCTCGATTCAACAGCAAACAGGGGCGTGTGTGTCTCGCGGAGCTTTGTTGCTAGGTCGGGAGCTGGGAGGTAGGCGCGATCGCACATTTGGCGGGGCTGTGCATTCAAAATATTGTATAGAATGACGTGCCCTAGATTAGATGCACCAACCTCATACAACTCAGGATATGTCAGTACCCAGCGTACATCTGCCGATTGCCAATTCTTTCGTATAGCTCCCAGCTCGTTACCTAAGTAGCGAGCTGGACGTTGAATTTCAGCCGTTAGTAATGTTTCTACTGCAACTGCCACTTTACGCCTCTCGTGCCAATCCCTGACTTATCACTCTAAAGCTAGCATCAATCGGCGATCGCATCTGGAAGAACAGCAATTGCTGCTGCGAAACATCAGACAGTCATAATATCAAATAGTCATAAATTGTTTGCATCTAGCTTCGTGCTAAGCTGCTGTAACCTCTACAGGTGTATCTAGAATTTCAAATACGCTATCTAGTTGAGTCAACTCAAAGATAATCCGAATTGAAGGTGCAACAGAGCAAAGGTGGAAGCTTTTTCCGAGCGATTGCGCCACTCTCAATCCATGAACTAGTACCATCAAACCGGCACTATCCATCGACTCTACTTGTTCTAGATTGACGACAATACAGTCTTGTGTTGCCTGTGTAACTTCTGCGGTCAGGTATCGCTGAAAGTCAGCGGCATTCGCTGCATTAAAGTGACCGTTAGGGCGAATTACTGTAGCTCTAGGAGCAGTCATTGTTTGCATCATTAACGCTTCCGTGCAAATTGGTGAAATCGAATGGGGTGAAATCGAATTTAAATGAAATCAAATGGGTCTATGATATGAGGTATTTTTCCTTTTGTCTTGCTTTTTCTACTTAGCTCTTTGTTGCTTAAATCTTAAATATTTATTAAATCATTCATTGTGATTCCAAACTACCAGCGTTTATTCTAAAAAAAAAGTGTTTAACTATACCAACGATAACATCTTCATCAATTATTTACATAGCACTCGATCGATTCAAATTAGCGATTGAAATTTGTACCAATAGAATACCAGTAAGCGTAATTTTCCTACTAATTAACCAATTTCACATGAAAAATAATCATCTGCCAAGCGATCTCGTGCAGTGGGACTGACTTTTGCTGACTTTTTATTGAGGTCAATCTCTCGTACATAGCCACGTCAAATGATTTCTAGATTCTACGATACTGGCATGATACATCAACATCTACCAGATGGTAGAAACCGAGAAGAGCAAGCAGTTTGACTTGATTTTTCTAGTTTGTGTGACTGAGTATACAGTTGAGTTTAACTCATAGATAGATAGCTTGAGATCCATAACGGTCAATCGTCAGTAGATACTAGTCTAAAGAGTAAATCCCCGCGACCGAAAATCAAGACAATTTGTTCCTCAGACACATATTAATTTTTGATAATTTCGATCCTGAAACATCAGAATTATGAATGTTGTTGACCGTAAAGATCGCATTCTGATAATTCGATCTGATTTGCAAAAGACTTATGCAGCAGCCGATCGCCAATTCTAAACCATGAGAAATTAACGATAACAACCAAGTTCCCATCAATCGTTAGAAATTACTATAGATTGCATCAGAAATCCAAATGGAAATATGTGAAATTTTTGAGCAGCAGGCAGCGAGTGGCAACCAGCGATCGGTTTCCAACAACCAACAACTAACAACCTCCTCACTTCTCGTCGAGCAGCAAAGCTTGTTGAATGAATTGATGCAACCGTTTGAAGGCAACCGGATCGCGTTCTAATGGCGGTTCCCAAGCTGACAGTTGCATCAGCAACGGTATGACCTCAGTATCAATTGCCGGACGGAATAAAGAGGGAGAACAGAGAAGATCGGCTCCAGAACGGAGGTCGAGTAGTGTTGGTGAGATCGATAGCTGCTCATCGTCAAGAAATTCCACGAGTAGTAAAGGTCGAAACCACCCAATTTGGCGCGATTCCACTACTTGAATGACTTCAGCATATAAGTGAGTAGCTTGATGGGTTGTACAAACGATTTGTCGCGGTTGAAAGTCACATATAGAGTTCGTCACAGCTCGCCTCCAGTTCTTCAGCCATGTGCGATCGCTACGGTCGTTGGATTTCGATGCTATAAATATTTAATAAGTTAATCAGTTTCAATCGAGATTTAAACCGAAAGTCGTTAGTCAGAACAAGAGGAGTAAGCAGTGTCCGTCGAAACCCTGGAGCAGCGTTCAACAGTTCGTAAACTCGCACCTCGGTATCGCGTGTTGCTTCATAATGATGACTTTAATCCTATGGAGCATGTGGTGCAGGTATTGATGCAAACTGTACCCAGCCTCACCCAGCCACAAGCAGTAGATATCATGATGGAAGCCCATACAAATGGCATCGCTTTAGTCATTACTTGCGCTCAAGAACACGCTGAGTTTTACTGTGAAACCCTCAAAAATCATGGTTTGACCAGTACGATTGAGCCAGATGAGTAAACAATAGGAAGTCGTAAGTCGTAAGTCGTAAGTGTAAAATCTCTTACCACTTACTACTCCCCACTCACTACTCACTACTTGCTAATTGTTAAAATTCAATTTTGCCAGAATAGCCCGTTATCCCGCTCCATTGCGGTTAGTAATTTTTATCTTAGTACTGTTGCTAGTATGGTTGCCTGTAGCTGCACCGATTCATTGGTGGGTGGATGACAAAAACTTAGTGAGTATTCTCACCTTGCCGTTGCTGTATGGAATATTTACTATCCTGTTACGGCTGTGGGGAAAGTCTATCTATCGTCAGCCACACGTGTTACAAGCATATGGTTTGGTCAATACTAGGCAGAATAGGCGAGAGCTACTGATAGGATTGGGGCTTGGGGTCGCTAGTGTTTTGAGTTTATTTGTGCTAGAAGGATGGTTGGGTTGGCTATGGTGGCGACAACCCTCTATTTTTTTATGGCGATTTGTCGTTGAAGGGTTAATCGTTGCTCTGGCTTATGGTTTTGCGGAAGAGTTACTTTTCCGGGGATGGCTGTTAGATGAATTACAGCGAGATTACCATCCTCGGACAGCGCTCTGGACGAATGCTTGCATATTTGCCGCGCTGCACTTCATGAAACCACTAGCGGAAATTATTCGGACTCTGCTGCAATTTCCAGCTTTGGTATTGTTGGGTTTAACTCTTGTGTGGGCAAAACGCTGTAGTAAAGGTCGTTTGGGTTTACCAATTGGTCTTCATGCTGGATTAATTTGGGGTTACTACGCAATTAATGTCGGGCAAATGGTGCAATATAGCGATCGCGTCCCAGAATGGTTAACTGGCATCGATCGCAATCCTCTCGCTGGTGGAATGGGAATGTTGTTTTTAGGCGCGATCGCCTTGGGTATGAGAAGATTTAGCCACAGGTCACGTTGATCGTGCTTCTCGTAGGCGCGATCGCCTTTATATCCCTTAGAGAAAGTCCAAAGTTGTCCGGCATCAACCACGGCTTTTCTTTTGCTCGGCTCGTTGTCTTTTTTCTAATAAGCGTTGCTGAATTTCTTGACTAGCAAACAAGTTATTCACTTCGCGAAAAACTCGTTCGACGCGCTCATCATGTGTTGGTAAATTAAAGCAAGCTTGTAAATGTTGCTTTTGGCTAGTCAGGATTCGAGGTTGTGACGAGAATTCTGGAAACATAAGACAGCTCTGTATTTCTGTTTGAATACAGAATAAACATTACACCCAATAACAACAATGCCACTACCTCCATAAGAATAAGAGTTTCTCTATCTAAAGAGTAGTTAGAGATAGCAGAATTTCGACTTACGACTTACAAGCAAGCGCTTAATTCTGAATTCTTATCCTAGTCCTTAGTTTTTGGAAAATTGTTGTTGGCTGTCCGACTATGACCTCAAAATGAGCGCGCCAGTGGCGGGGAACGAGTAACAACAGGTAAGCCGCAATGAGTGTCATCACAGTTTGGCGCGGCGATTCTAGAACGATCCGCCAATAGGAAGCTATGGCTTGATGCATCAATCGAATCGCGATCGCGTCGGATTTCCAGCGAATAGCACTCCGAGCTAAGTAACGTAGGTGATAAGCTCTCATCACAGCCTCCCAATTCTTATCGAGTTGGGTTGCATAAGTATGAATTTTGGCGATTAATTGTTCTCCTGCTGCTAATTGTCGATCTAATTGAGCTGAAAGTCCGCTAGAGTGGACGCGATATAAAGTTAAAGCTTCGGGAATTCCTTCAATTTGCCATTTGGTTTGCAATAAGATTCGCAACCACAGATCGACATCGCCGCCAGAATAATGAAATTGTTCGTCAAAGTAGCAGTCTAGCGTGTCGTATCGGTTGTCTGAATATTGGCGAGGTGAAAATGCGATCGCGGCAAAGACTTCCCGTCTGACGACAGCAGCCGAACCGTTACCTACAGGATTACACCGCATTAGATATGAGGGAGTAATTCCCTTAAGTTTCGGTGTTTGATACGAGCCTAAAAATTTACCTGCTTCGTCAATAAAAGCAGAACGGCTGAAACTAACTCCAACTTCTGCGGAATTAGCGAGATGATTGACGTGATGCTCTAGTTTATCCCGTCGCCATAAGTCATCGCCATCGATAAATGCTAAATAATCTCCTTTTGCTTGTCGAATACCTGCGTTTCTCGCTCCTGGCAAGCCACTATTTGGTTGGCGAATAATTTTTATTCTTGAGTCGTTGAATTGCTGACAAATTTCTATACTCTTATCTGGAGAACCATCGTCAATTAACAATACTTCAATATGATGGTACGTTTGTGATAATACAGACTCTAATGTCGCAGCAATATATTTTTCGCTATTGTAAATTAAGACAATTACTGAAACTAATTTCATTCATTCAGCAATCCTAAGTGAGTTTAGCAGTTGGTAGTTGGTAGTTGGTAGTCGGTATTTGGTACTTGGTAGTTAGTATTTGGTAATTCTCTTCCTCGCTCCTTACTCCTCGCTCCTCGCCCCTCAAAGTTTTATGAGTCTGACCCAATACTAGAACCTTTCTCACTGCTTGAATGACATCTAATTCATCTTGACAAGTCAACTTTGCAGAAAGCGGCAGACTTACTGTCTGCCGCCCAATTTGCCTTGCTTGAGGATAGTCTTCTGGTTGCCAACCAAATCTTTGCTGATAATAATCGTGTTCTGGAATACTGAGATAATGTACGCCCACGCCAATGTTTTCTGCTGTCATAGCGTTGAGAAAAGTGTCGCGATCGCATCCAGTTTTCTTCTCGTCAATGAGTACCGGATAAAGATGATAGGCATGGCGAGTCTGGGGTTCTGGTTCGGTAGGAAGTACCAAGGGGAGATCGGCAAAAGCTCGGTTGTAGTGCTGCCAAATCTCTTGACGGCGCTGCCAGCGGGCTTCTACTTGCTTCAGTTGATGAATGCCAAGGGCAGCTTGTAGATCCATCATGTTGTATTTGAATCCGCTTTCCAGAACTTGATAGTGTTTGTATCCCTCTTCGCTAAACCGTTTCCAAGCATCTTTACTGATACCGTGCAAGCTCAGCACTTTGATTCGGGTGGCATCTTCGGAGTTACGCGCTAAAATCATCCCACCTTCGCCCGTGCAAATATTTTTGGTGGCATAGAAACTAAAACAGCCAAAATCGCCAAAAGTGCCTGCTTTTTTACCTTTATATTCTGTTTCGATCGCGTGGGCGCAGTCCTCAACAATTTTCAAGCCGTAGCGCGAGGCAAGATTGCATAAAGCATCCATATCACAGGCTCTACCTGCAAAGTGGACGGGTAGAATTGCCTTTGTTCTAGGGGTAATTTTTGCTTCGACTTGGACAGGATCGATATTCATCGTGACGGGATCGACATCTGCTAGCACGGGTGTCGCGCCCACATGAGTGATGGCGTTGACCGTGGCGCAAAACGTCAGGGGACTGGTAATGACTTCATCTCCTGGCTGCAAGGAAGCCGCTAGTAGGCTCAAGTGTAGTGCTGCGCCGCAGGAATTCACGGCGATCGCATTTTCTGCTGCTTTATACACCCCAAAATCTCGCTCAAACTGAGCTACCTTAGGTCCTGTTCCCAACCAGCCACTTTTGAGGGTGGCGATCGCTTCTTCTATTTCTGCTGCTTCAATCACAGGCGCGCCAAATACCAGAAACTCTTCTTGAGAACGAATAGGAATGTTTGTCATTCAATTTTTTCCATTTCCCAGATGAAATGTGCTACTGATTCCTGCCTACAAACGAATAAATCCTGCACGCATTAGCAATCGCTTGCTGTATCGAATCATGCTAAATAGGGGTCGCTTTGTTCGGGAATTTGTTCGGGAAATATTGCAATTTTGAATTTCGCTCGAATTCAGTCAGGCGATCGCCCATCTGAAAGCAGCTACTCGCAATCTTTATTTTTTTAGAAAAATAAATCTATACTAGCAGCCAAGCCAAGGCTACAGTACTAACACTGAAATAGTCAATACTTAATTGGTAAATAGCAATTATTAGGGATCGGTTACTATTCACTAGTCACAGATCGCTGGTCGCTGATAACTGATAACTAGAATTGCTCCCTCAGCTTTGCGACTCTCTCTTTCCCCTGCTCCCTGCTCCCTGCTCCCTGCTCCCTGCTCCCTGTTCACTGATAACTGGTCACTGTTTCACTACGGTTCCCAACAAGCAAGCACCAGCCAAATTCACTCCCGCAAGATTAGCTCCTTCTAACTCCGCACACAGAAGGTTAGCACCTGAAAGGTTAGCACCTGCTAGATTTGCTCCCCGCAAGTCCGCTTCTTCTAAATTGGCTTCGTTTAACAACGCGCCCTGTAAATCTGCCTGAGTCAGATTAGCTCCTTGTAAATTTGCATTAGAAAAATTGACCCCCCGTAAATCTGCCCCTCTAAGATCTGCGCCCTGCAAGTTAGCACTCATCAGGTTTGCGCCACTCAAAAATGCTCCGGCGATCGCGCTTTGGGCTAATTTTGCGCCCATTAAATTTGCGCCTCGGAGATTACTGCCTCGCAGATCGGCACTTGTCATATCAGCCTGCATCAAATTGGCTCCCAAAAAGTTCGCCCGCAAATCTGCACCGTACAGCTTGCTACCGAGTAGGTTAGCGCCTTCCAGACGCGATCGTTCTAACTTGGAGCCAGAAAAATCGGTTCCAACTAAGTTAGCCCCCGCTAAATTCATTTCCGCCAGATCTAACCCTGCTAGATCTTCATCCTCTAGATTGGCTCCTGGCAGTTGTTTAATTTTGCCCTCACGCACAGATGTAATATCCACAAATCTCTGTCTCTAAATTTCTACTAATTTCTGTCTATTTAAATGAGCTTTAACCAAAGTTTGATGACGGCGCAAAGCTATGCACCCCTAAGTCATTCATTACTCATCACTCGCTCCTCATTCCTTGCTCCTCGCTCCTCTTCGATCAGCCACATGCCACTGCTAATTTTGGTGGGGGAGACGGGTAAGGTTAAACCTTGTTGCATCCCGCGCATGAGGAGTTCTAGGGTGTCTACAAGTTTTGGTTCCCAAGCTTTGCCCTGTTGTTGCTGACATTGAGCGAAAGCAGTCGATAAAGCTTCCTCTCTTGTATGAGATTGGGATAGATGGGTAAAACGCTGCTGAAAATCTGCCACTAAGCCTAAAATTCGCGACTCTAACGGAATTGTCTCCCCTATCAAACCTGCTGGCTGTCCGCTACCATCCCAATGTTCCGAGAGATGGTTGATAATTTGGGCGATCGCACTCAGGCGAGGCATGGTACGCAAAACTTGAGCGGCTGGGATGAGAGGGCAACTGGGAGCTTCGCAATATTGCACGTTGACCGATTGGGGGG
Source organism: Scytonema millei VB511283 (assembly GCF_000817735.3). NCBI lineage: Bacteria > Bacillati > Cyanobacteriota > Cyanophyceae > Nostocales > Scytonemataceae > Scytonema > Scytonema millei. Next base: position 289,780 of record NZ_JTJC03000006.1, read on the forward strand.
CGATGCGATGGAGTAAACTGGCTAGGCGCAGGCGTTTGACCTGCCAAGCGGGAAGATTGAGTAATTGCCCCATAATTTCAGCGATCGCGGCGACTTCTGCGGCTGCGAGGGGGTTGCCCGTATCGGCAAGATCGATCAGTTGTCCTAAGCGGAGGAAGGCTTGTAATTCGTTGGAAACTAAATTGCTATCTAATACCTGGTGATGTTCTATCTGCTTGATGCTGTATTCGCTGGTTTGGAGGTAATCGACCACGCGAGAAACGATTGTATTCAAATCGTCCGGTTCTACTTGGGCAGACTCTTGGGCGATCGCCTGGACGTGAGATTTAAGTTGTTGCGCGAGTTCGGGATTGTAACGGTTAATGTGGGCGATCGCTAGCTCGATCGTTTTCTCTACCCTAGCTGGCTCAAACGTCCAAAAACCGTAAAATTTACGCTCTAAATCGATTGTCGGTCTGCCCCCGACTCCGTAATCCGCCTCAGATAACTCTTGACAAAGTACCATTGCCGTGTAGCTAGGGGCAAGAATTATCAAATGCCACTCTTGCGCCACTGGGTCTTCGGAGTTTAACGCTACTAAGTCTACATTTGGTAATTTGCTCGTAGGATGGTCGGCAAAGCCCGTATCTGGAGCTGCCATAATCACCACATGGCGCGATTTTTGCGCTAAATCGTGGTAACGCTCTGCTTCTTGCAGATACCATTTACCCCGTTGAAAAGCCGTAATGACTAGCGGCTGGCTACCAGAAACCAAAATGCCGTCTTCTAAGGCATGACACAGAGCAACCAAGGTGTTTTTGTAATAGACACCCAGGTTGAGGGGTCGATTTGTATTTTCGAGTGCCGATTTGAGCTGTTGTAAGATGGAGCCTTTTAGCATAATTTGGTCAGTTGTCATTCGTCATTTGTCAGTTGTCATTTGTCATTTGTCAGTTAATTCCGACTTACGACTTACGACTTACGACTTACCACTTATGCTGTTACAAGTTGTTTTTTGTCAGTGGTAGCAATAGGGGCAGAAAGGGCTTCTTCGAGGGGGGCGCAGCCGAGACGTTCCTCTAAGATTTTCATCACTTCCCGTCCGAAGTCGTTGGGGTTTTGTCGCCATGCTTGCAGGCAAACTTCACCAAAGAAGGAGCCGAGGGGTTCGGGGTTCCACAATAATTTTTGCACTGTCCAAGGCTTGAGGTTCATCGGATCGTAGTCTGGTTTGAGTACGCCGTTTTTAAAGGCATACTCTTCCAAGTGGGTATGGGGTTGAAGTCCGATGAAGAAAATGGCTGGTTCGACTTTATCAGCGCCGAAGATCCGTTCGAGTTCGCGGTGGTAGGCGATCGTTTGGCGAATGGTTTCGGGGCGTTCGTCAATGACGTTGAAGGAGTAATTGACGGAGACGAGATCGTTAAAACCTGCTGCTTTTAAGTCGCGGCAGTTTTCTAATACCGTGCGCAGGTTGTAGCCCATCCGCATTTTCCGAACGAGTTCCTGAGAACCGCTGGTGATACCGATCTCGAAGTAATTCATCCCCGTTTTTACCATCAAATCGCATAGTTCGGGGGTGAGATTATCGGCGCGGATGTATGCTGCCCAGTGGATGTCAGTCATGCCTGAGTCAACGATCTTTTGCAGCAGTTCGAGCGCGTCATCGATGAATCTCCGGGCTGGGATAAACTGGGCATCGGTAAACCAGAAATTCCGAATACCGCGATCGTATAGTTGTCGCATTTCAGCTACGACTTCATCGGCGGGGTTGATCCGTACCTGTTTGCCTTCCACTACGGTGTAAATGCAGTAGCAGCAATTATGAGGACAGCCGCGCTTGGTTTGCACGCCGATATAAAAGTCGGAAGATTGCAGGTAATATGAGAATTCCGCCCAAATCTTTTCAATATAGTCGTAGTTACAAGCAGATTTTTCTAACGGTGTTGGCGCTTCGTGGATCAGGCGATCGCGTGGTTGAGCTTCGCCAACTACGTAACAGCGTTCGTTGCTAAAGTCTTCGCCTCGCAATAATTTTTCTAGCAGTGTTTCTCCTTCACCGACAGAAACAACCGTTCCCTGGGGCAAATTATGCTGCAACTGCTCGTAAAATACACTGACTGCACCCCCACCAACTACGGCACGGGCATTTGGTTGGTGTTTCTGAGCGCGTTTTAGCCCGCGTTTAATCAGTCCTTGATTGCGCCAGAGTTCTTTGTAATAAGAAACTGCCAATCGCAGCAATCCAGTTGCGCCTCGAAACTTGACAAACGGATTGAAGGCGTAGAAAAACTCAAAGGAATGTTGCAGAGGATTACCACCCCTACCACCTACTGGGGCATAAATCTGAATATCTCGCCAAGAGAATACTAAAAGTGTCGGCTGGAATTCGCCGATACAAGTATCTAAGGCAGAATTAAAGTCGAGTGGTGGGACTGTGCCTAAGTCGAAAATTCGCTGCTCGATTTCGGGAAAAAGCTTGTGAACGTGATCTGCCAAGTAAACAACCCCAATCGGAAATATAGGGTTGCACGGAAGGCGAACGTAGAGAATGCGGTTTTCCATCTCGATCGGTTAAGGTTAGAGTTTACCAGGGTTCGAGTAGCAGCGCTGCTGAGTGAAGCTGAGTCAACTCTTGTCTAGATAGCTTCCAAGCTAGCCCTCAGTCACGAGCCTCAGCGCCCCTATTAAAGAGATTTCTGAAAATAATTTTCATATAACTTTACGATAACATCGAGCTTGTCTTAGTGGTAGGTCGATCGGAGATAATCAGTTGTCGGGGCTGGAGGCGATCGCTGCCCGATGTGATGCGATCGCCTCTAGGATCGCTGTATGTATGTTATTTCGGCGTGAGTTTCCCTTAATTGCCGCTCGTGAATAAATTTGGTATTTTGCCTTAACGCATAAATCATTTACAGTCAACCGATTTTGTTCGGTTAAATGCGAAAATCAAATCAAAAATTTATCAGACGATTGCTCGTTAAATCGGAAAGCCAATAAGTTTAACTTCTATCTATAGATAGAGGCAACAACAAATTTGATGGATTTTATCAGTTGGTAGTAGGAGTTACAACACTCGGGGATCGCTAAGTGTTAGCTTAGATGTGTAATCAAATAAGAGCGGCTTTCATGCCCTTAGCTGATATGGCTCAAATATTAGATTCCTTACCACCCGAACAGTCCGACCGACTTCTTTGCTGCTATGTAAACGCAACTAGTAAGATTCAAATTGCTCGGATATCAAATATCCCTAACTGGTATTTTGAACGAGTTGTGTTTCCAGGTCAACGCCTTGTATTTGAAGCGCCACCTAAAGCAACACTAGAAATTCACACGGGCATGATGGCGAGTGCTATTTTGTCAGATAATATTCCTTGCGAACGCTTGTGCTTGCTAGAAGAAAGCAAAGCAGAAGCACAAATGGATCGTCCAGCAGCGCGATCGGTAGAACAAAAAGATAAGCCAAGTCAAAGAAATTTTAAATCCCCTCTTTTAACGACTATTGATTAGATAATCGGTTTAACTAACATTGGAGCCGCTAACTTTAGCGGCTCTATTTTAATAAATTAAAAAATAGTAAATTGCCTCAACAACAAATTCTACCGAAAGGAAGAAAGTAAATTGCGCGATCGCAATATTTAGTAAGCTATTACTAGAAATAGAATTGCTGCGATTGTATTGGGTCTAGAGTAAATTGGATTTACCTTCTTTTTTGTGGTTGTGGAAAATAGCAGCCTGGTCGATGGGGTTGTCGCTACTAGCTTATCTGCTGTTGACCGTGACAGGTTGGCAGATGTTCCAGGCAAGAACAAATTTTCATCCCAGACCTAGTTGGCTGCATTTGCTGCACTATAGTATTGGTGGCAGCATGGTTTTGCTAGTGCTGCTGCTATTAGCAATTGGGATTGTCGGTACGCTGGGTCATTTTGGTTCCCTCGGTCATTCCCAACACTTGACGGCAGGGCTAATCGTGGTAGCATTAACCCTAATATCGGCAGTTAGTGCGACTTTAATCAGTCCTAAGCGCCAATGGGCGCGATCGCTCCACGTAGGCACGAATGCAGTTTTATTCCTTGGTTTTCTCTGGGTATCTCTCACGGGTTGGGTGGTGGTACAGAAGTATTTGCCTTAGTGAGAGATTGGAGGCAAGGGTGCGACATATCAGATTTGAGATCCCCCAACCCCCTTTTTAAGGGGGCATTTATTCCTCTCTTTTTCAGGAAGGCTATGAAGTCTCTAAGGCAATACTTCTTGGTTAGGCTGCATAGCTCTTGAAGATCCCCCAACCCCCTTGTTAAGGGGGCTTTAAGTTCCCCCCTTAACAAGGGGGGCTAGGGGGGGATCGAATCTTAACCGAGATGTATTGGTCTCTAAGGAAGTATTCATTCCCCCCCTTTTTTAAGGGGGGTTAGGGAGGATATACGATTACTGTCCTTGTAAGAAAGCTTCAATTGCCTCATTCACAAGTTGAGTCATCGGTTTACCTTGACTCTCAGCCGTAGCTTTCAGCTTTGCGTAGACTGGTTCGCGTAAAGTGATGCGACGACGGGCTTTTGCCGCAGTTGCTGCATTAGCAGCCGCTTCCTGTTCGCCATTGCCATCATCTTGCAGGGCGATTTCTGGTTCCAGTGTGCCTTGAAACTCATATTTGGAGGTAAACTCTCGTAAAGAGTCAAAGCCAATGCGATCGCAAAAATCGCCAAAGCTTTCATTAGGTTGACGCGATTGTTTGAAGTAAACCAGCAATGGTTCTAATTCTGCCTCTAGGTTATCGAGAGGCAACTTCTCTATATACACTTGCGCTAGCCTAGTTTGGTTAGCATCTGCACCCAACCATAGTTGATACGTGTTGGGACCATTGCCAACAAACCCTAGTTCTGCCATGTAGGGTCTAGCACAACCGTTAGGACACCCCGTCATCCGCACGACGAAATGTTCCTGTCCCAAGCCCAAGCGATTTAACAACATTTCAATTCGCTGGAGGACGCTTGGCACGATCCGTTCTGACTCAGTTGTTGCTAAGCCGCATGTAGGCAAAGCCGGACAAGCCATAGAGTATCTAACCAACTGGCTGATGGCATTGGGGTCAGGTTCTACACCGTGAGTTGCAAGCAGATCTGCGATCGCCTGTTTTTGTTCTGGGGCAATATCGCATAAAATCAGGTTTTGGTGCGGTGTCAGTCGCATCGATAAGTTGTACTGCTGCACGATTTCCCGTAAAGCAGTTCTCAAGCGAAACGACCCTTCATCCTTGATTCGACCATTTTCGACCGAAATTCCCAAAAACAATTTCCCATCACCCTGTTCGTGCCAGCCGAGGAAATCTTCGTATTTCCACTCTGGTAGAGGCTTAGAAGCTTCTAAAGGCTTACCCAAATACTTTTCCACCATCGACCGGAATTTATCTACACCCCAGTCATCGATCAGATATTTTAAGCGGGCATGGCGACGGTCGGTGCGATCGCCATAATCGCGTTGAGTGGCTACAATTGCTTTAACTGCATCGTATACATCAGCTTTGGCTACATAACCAATCGAGTCGGCTAGTCGGGCAAAAGTTTCTTCTTTACCATGCGTCCGTCCTAAACCACCACCAGCGTAGATGTTAAATCCTTCTACTTCTTGCTGGTCGTTGGAAATAACTACCAAAGTTAAATCTTGAGAAAACAAATCTACGGAGTTATCACCAGGTACGGTGACGCTGCACTTAAACTTACGAGGCATATAGTGCGTGCCGTAGAGTGGTTCCTCGCTATCGTGGAAAATCGTCCCTGTACTATTCTTTTGCCGTGCGGCTACGACTTCAGGATTTTCTTCCGCGCTAATGGCTTTTTCTCCATCTAGCCAAATTTCGTAATATGCCCCAGTTTGTGGCGAGAGCAACTGAGCAACATACTCGGCATATTGCCAGGCATGTTGGTAGTCTGGCTGATTTTTAAACGGAGCCGGAGGAGCCATGACGTTACGATTAATGTCACCACAGGCTCCCAGCGTCGAACCCATACTTTTAATTATGGCTGCGATCGCGCTTTTCAGATTTCGCTTCAAAATACCATGCATCTGAAAGCCTTGCCGCGTGGTGACGCGCAAAGTTTGATTGCCGTATTCTTCAGCCAGCTTGTCCAGAGTCAAATACAATTGAACTGGTACGAACCCACCTGGGTTTTTTGTTCGTACCATAAATTGGTAGTCTTTCTCCTGACCTTTAATCCGGTTGTCGCGGTTATCTTGCTGATAAGAACCGTGAAACTTAAGAATTTGGATCGCTTCTTCGCTAAAATGAGTTGTATCTTGTAAAATTTCGGTCGCGACTGGTTCCCGCAAAAAATTGCTGCGTTCCTTAATCCCTTCAACTTTGGAAGGCTTGCGAGTTACGGGAGTGGGAGGAGTAGAAGATTTAACCATTAGAGTTGGATGCTGATTTCACAAAAATATTTCACCGCCGCTCCGGTAAATTCGATAACACCCCTACGGCTGTTTAATCTCCGGTAATTCCGTCGATTTTGTGATGAATAGACTAACTCTATAGATCCTATCACGATCGAAAAGCTGGGGCTGACTCCATTTATAAGAGTAAACAATCCCAGCTTTGAATTGGTAAAGGCGCACAACTGTGCGCCTTTACCTCAATCGTTAGTTAAAGCGGTAAGCCGCACCAGCTTGAATGCTGACAGCATCAGAATCGCTGTCTCTGTAGGAATCAATACCCCACTTGGCATCACCGTAAACAACCACGTTGCTACCAACTTCAGATTCAGCACCAGCAGTTAGCACGATGGCATCTTTGTTGCCTAGAGGCGAAGAATTGCCTTCTTCGGTATTGAAGGAGTAACCGCCACCGAGATAGAGGTTGGTGTTGGGAGCAACTGGAACATCATATGTGACTAGCGGCATCAATGCAGTTGAATCGCCACCGAATAAGATTGCACCTCTAGCAGAAATAGGCGCGTTTGGAATTGCAAATCGTCCTTGAACGTTGCCACCAACTTTAGAATCGTCATCGTATATGGGACTATCACCATCGGTAACGCCTACGGAAATACCACCACCGAGATAGTTCGCATCCGTACCATTTGTGGTAAAAGTTTGAGCTGAGGCTTTTCCTACAGGAAGAAATGTAGGAACGATAGCCAATGCAGATAAAGCAGAAACAGTCAGAACTCTCTTGAAAAAGCGTTTCATAGTAACTCTTGAGCCAACAAAAACTTGTGTACTTTGTGTGTCATGAAGATGGCGTTTATGAGTCAGACTAAACAACTTCTTTGCCATTTATTACTAAGTTGTTTACTTTTCCGAAACCGTTGCCGTATCACCTTCACTACAACTAAGGTAGCGATCGCCAATCACAACTTGCAGCAGATGTAGACTGTTAATAAACTGTCATATTATTTTTATAACGTTTGTTCAAAATAAAATTTTCACGATATAATACAGTCAAACAAGTATAGATATGGGAACTTTTTGTCAAAGCTTTCGTCCGTGGTAGGGTGCGTTGAATAACGCACCCTACTACTTTAGATAGACTGCACAATGCCGAGTGACTCAAAAGTTTTAACTGGTTTAATGGGGTTATGTGTAGGGGATGCTTTAGGTGTTTGTAAAAAGTTAAAAGATTGCTGACATCTTTCCCGCACTGGATTGAACGAGTCATGGGAACAGTTCTAATTTTATTAGGATTTCGGTTAGCCTTTGCCAAAGGAACAGAATAATTAGATTCAGGTGATTGAAATAGCCATATGATTGTAGGGGCGGGTTTGCCGAGTTATTTTATGTATATATGGATATCTCCATTAAACCCGCCCTATTAAGATTTATAGTTAATTCACAAGAAACAATATTATTTAACAGAAGCAGAAATCCAATCTAGATAAGATTGAGAACCTGCTAATATCGGAATGGCAATAATTTCAGGTACTTCGTAAGAGTGTAATTCGCGGATTTTAGCTTCTAAATTGGAAAATTGAGCTAAATCTGTTTTGATTAATAATTGCCATTCTTGTTCTTGATTAATTTCTCCCTGCCAAGTGTAAACCGACTGGATGGGGAGAATATTTACGCAAGCAGCTAACTTAGATGCTACTAAAGAAGTGGCGATCGCCTCTGCTTCTTGTGGCGATCCGGCTGTGACCAAAACTACACCGTAATTGGTATTATTCATGATTTGTCTGGGTTTGTGTGAGGGCGGGTTTTATAAAAAATCTGACTCAAATCCCCAGATCTTAGTTAAACCCGCCCCTACAAATCGTTTATGCTGAATGTTTAATTTTGGCGTAATTGCATTGCGATCGCAACGGACAAATTCCACAACTGGGATTTCTTGCCGTACAAACTCCCGCACCAAAATCTAATAGCGTTAAATTCCACCGACTCACATTTGTTTTAGGAGCGACATATTCAGCCGCACTCCACAGCAACTTACAACGAGATTTGACACGATTCCCCTGCAAACCAAAGAAACGCTCCAGAATCCGCGCTACGTTGGTATCCAATATCGCTAGCGGCTGTGCAAAAGCATTAGCACAAATAGAACGCGCCGTATACAAACCAATTCCAGGCAAAGAAAGCAACTGAGCCTCTGCTGCTGGAATTTCACCATCGTACTGTTCGATAATAACTCGTACAGATTGGTAGAGGCGATCGGCACGAAAATGCAACCCTAAAGGCTTTAATAAAATCGCAATTTCTGCTACTGATGCCGTCGCCAAATCTTTGAGAGTAGGATATTGAATCAAAAAAGCTTCATAAATTGGAGCAACTGTATTAGCACCAGTTTTTTGCAGCAAAAACTCAGCGATGAAAATAGCATAAGGATTTGTCGTACTGCGCCAAGGAAATTCTCGCAGATTGAGAGTAGCCCAACTAGTTAACTGACGACGAAACCACTTAATTTTGTTTGCAGCCAGAAGCGATGTAAAATTTTCCTGAGATTGAGCGATCGCGCTTGTCACAACACCAGATTCCTCTCTTTCAAAAAATACTTAAACTTTGTGCCATCATTCCAATTGAGAAACAATCTTGCGCAACAAGCAGCTTACCAAAAATTAAACTAGGGTGCGAAAATCCAAAACTACACTTTGCGTCTTTGCACGCCAGTTGCTACAACGGAGGGAACCTCACGCCAGTCGCCTCAACGGGGGAAACCCCCGCACGGCGCTGGCTCCGCAACGCACTGGCTCGCCTTTGCGTGACACAATAAGCAACTCTGTAAATAGAGACACGACATAGAGCGCCTCTACAAACATCTAATTAGACGACAAAGAATAGACTCGTCCATCAAATAGCAAACGTGTGATACCTTTAGACTGAAGTTGAGAACGAGTTTTTTGCAACATCCGACTATCGGGAACTTTAATCACGCGATCGCGTTTGCTAGAAAATCGCCGCGCTACCCGATGGTTATCAAATATCGGTAGAGTTTTTTGTTGGACTTCTTGCACGGGAATTTGTCCCAAATCGCCAAAATCCCTCAACGGTCGCGTAATTAATTCTGCCATGCGATCGATCACGATATAACATGTTCTCGGCAGCATTGCTTCTGACAACGGTAACACCCTGACGAAGCTTTCGACGGGCAATCGCCTTCTAATAACTGGTGTTGTCTCTTCCTCGAAATCGTCGTCTTCGTCTAGATCTTCTAAATCTTCTAAGTCTTCTAGATCGTCATCCTCATCATCTTCGTCTTCATCTTCATCGAGCAATTCTTCTCCTACCATAATTGCTGCAATCTGGCTAGCCTCTGCGCTTACCTCCTCGCGCACTTCTTCTTCTACAGGTAGGGAAGGGTTACTAAGTAATTCTAATTGTTCCGCTAGCGGCTCGATTTCTGCTCCAGTCTTCGCTGTCGAACGCCGTTTTTTCACAGGTTTGGGGGTAGGGGCTTCAACAACTGGTTCGGGTTCAGATATTGTTTTTAGTATGGGTGCTTCTAGGGTGGGTGAGGGTACTTCTACCACAGGGGAAGCGATCGCTGTTACCTCTTCTCTCTCTGCTCCCCCAGGAGTCCGAGCCGCCCGTTTGGCTGCAATAAGCGTTTCATACTCATCTTCTGGCAAAGTCACTTTCAAGAAGCGACTAATCGTAGAGTTGCTCACCCCATAGCGATCTGCTAGCGTTGATGTTGTCTCTCCTGTATTGCGATACAAATCTAAAATTTCTGTTCTGTCAGCTTCCGTTAATTTTTTGACCGTCATACTCCAGTTTCCCCTCAGCCCGCTTCTCATTACTAGAATTGGCGATTGCGGCTCGATATTCGCTCTTGTCTCTACAGCACCAATGGCAAAAGTGGTTTTAGGTTAAGCCCGATCGAGCGCCTACCAATTCCAGCCAGAACACTGCTGCATTCAATTTTAGCGGTACTTTGATTCTCATTGGGCATTGGTCATTGGTCATTTGTTGACGGTTGACGGTTGACGGTTGTTGGTTGTTGGTTGGTGGTTGGTGGTTGGTAGTTATTGGTTGATGGTTGTCGCTCCTCTACTCCTCTGCTCCCTGCTCCCTGCTCCCTGATAACTGATTTATAATTTTCCAGTAACTCTGAGGCTGTTGACTAGTGCTAGCCATTTATCCTGGTAGCTTCGATCCAATTACCTTGGGACATCTCGACATTATCGAACGCGGCTGTCAGCTATTCGATCGCTTAGTCGTTGCCGTGTTGCGCAATCCGAATAAAACACCTATGTTCACCGTGCAGGAACGGCTAGAACAAATTCGCCTTACCACTCGTCATTTACCTAATCTGGAAGTTGATAGCTTTGACGGACTAACCGTCAATTACGCTCAAATGCGACAAGCTAAAGCTCTCATCCGTGGTTTACGGGCAATTTCAGACTTTGAGGCTGAATTACAGATGGCTCACATCAATAAAACGCTATCATCTGAAATTGAAACTGTTTTTTTGGCGACATCAAATGAGTACAGTTTTTTAAGTAGTAGTGTGGTGAAAGAGATCGCTAAATTTGGCGGTCCCATCGACCATCTAGTCCCACCGCACATTGCTCGGGATGTTTACCGATGCCAAGCCAAAACTCACCCAATCTAGAGCCTGAAGAGAATAGAGGCTTTCCGCCGCTAGCAGATGCTGCCGATCTAGGTAGCGGAGAAATTCAGCAGGAATTGGCTCGGCTAGAAGAAATCATTCTTTCTAGTCCCCATATTCTTCTGACGCGCAGAACGCTAGTAGATGAGGATCAGTTGCTCGATCGAATCGAACTCATTCGATCGCTTCTACCAGATGTGATACAACAAGCACAAGCGATCGTCGCGCAAAGACAGGAAATTCTCTTGCAGGCAGAACAAGAAGCCGATGAAATTATTCAGACGGCACAGTCACAGGCAGCCCAGATTATCGATCGGACGACTATAGTACAACAAGCTGACCTTTCAGCTAGGCAACTCCAGCAGCAAGTTCAACAAGAGTGCTTATTAGCGCAAGCAGAAAATTTGCAACAAATCGATCGCCTGCGTCAAGAAGCGGAACGGCAAATTGAGCGGATGCGACAAGAGGCAATTATGGAGGCAGAGGATATTCTACGCGGTGCGGATGATTATGCCGATGCTGTGCTTAATAGTTTGGAGCAGCAACTTACCGAAGCACTCCGCATCATCTACAACGGACGACGGCAGTTGCAACCAGATGAAACACAGCAGCGGAAATCCGCTTGAATCAGTTATCAGTTATCAGTTATCAGTCATCAGTTATCAGTCATCAGGGAGCAGTTAATTCCGACTGCCGACTTACGACTTCAGTTATCAGTTATCAGTTATCAGTCATCAGGGAGCAGTTAATTCCGACTGCCGACTTACGACTTCAGTTATCAGTTATCAGTTATCAGGGAGCAGTTAATTCCGACTTACGACTTACGACTTACGACTTACGGCTTACTTATTGCTTTGCCTTCAGCTAATAATTTCGGTCGTAAATATAGGTTTTCTAATAGTACTGATGCTCCAGCAATCCAGGGTGGTACGATGACAGCTCCTAGAATCCCGAGAACTTGGGTTCCTCCCAAAACAGCTAGTAGTTGATAGAGTGGATGGACTTGGACGGAGGAGCCAACAAGTAGGGGATCGAGAACGTAGGTTTCTAGGTTCTGGACGATGATAAATAACAATAATACCCACAAAAACGTCCAGCCACCTTGGGAAATGGCAACGACTAAAGCCGGAATTACACCTAAGATGGGTCCGAGAAAAGGAATTAAATTAGTAAAGCCAGCGATCGCTCCTAAAGCTAGGGCAAATTCTGATAAACCTAAAATTCCCAAACCGATTGTAATGGCAACGGATAAAATTGCTGAAACCAAGACTCGACCTTGAATGTATCCTCCCATACGGCGGGCGATTGGTTCGACTTGCTCGGCGAGGCGATCGTTCCACGGTTGGGGAAATAAATTGACTAAACCTGAAATTAAATTTTCCCTCCCAGCAACCATATAGCCTGAAAGCAAAAACGCCAGAATTAAGTTAAATATTCCGCCTAAAATTCCGGTAGTGATGTCGTAGGAACTGACTAATAATTGTTGACCGGAGCGAATTATCCACCCAGTTAATGCTTGCAGGTCAAAAAACTGCTCGATCTCCGATTCAGTAATTCCCAATTTGAGCGCGAATTGTTCTACCAATTCAAAAAGATTGTCGATATAAAGCGGCAGTATTCTCACCAAAGTTTCGATCTGAGCGATCAGGGTAGGACCGACGAGTAAACCGACTCCAGTTAAGCCAGCCACTAAAGTGAGATATACGCTAATGACTGCCAGCCAGCGGGGAAACCGCCATTTTTCTGCTATGGTGACAATAGGCGCGATCGCGGCTGCTAAGACAACAGCAATCATCAAAGTTACTAATAAGCCCCGGAGTTGCCACAACAAAATTGCCAAAAAGATAGTGGCAACGAGGAGTAGCAAGTTAGATACAGACAACAAAGGACGATTTAATTGCGATGCCATCGCGTACCATCACGGCTATCAATTACAGCGATTCCGCGAGCCTGGAGTTCGTCGCGAATGCGGTCTGATTCGGCAAAATTCTTTGCTTTTCTAGCAGCTTGCCTTTGTTCCAGCATAGCTTCAATTTCTGTATCGCTTAAACCATCGTTAGTTGTAGTGTCAGGCTCTATTTCGGCAGTAAATCCTAAAACCTCGGCTAAAGTTACCAAGGTGTACCACTGACGTTGTAATTCCTCTGGTGAGGTTTCTGTCTTGCCTTGGTGTACCAATAGATTACCTTCCCGCGCCAATTCTTTTGCTAAAGGTTGCAACACAGCTAATCCATTCGGAAAATTAAAGTCATCATTGACTGCTGCTTTAAATCTTTGTACGACTTCAGGGAGCAGGGAGTCGGGAGTCGGGAGTCGGGAGTCGGGAGAGTTGCTAGTGGCTAGTGGCTGGTGGCTAGAATTGCTTCCTTGTCCTCCTTGTTCCCCTTGTCCCCCCGTTTCCTGACTCCATCCCAGTTGCTTGCCATATTGATGTCCAAACAGCAATCCTTCTCTGAGGGTGTGCCAGCCGTTGGTAGCAGCCGCGATCGCTTCGTCGGTAAAATCAATTGGTTTGCGATAGTGTGCTTGTAGGACGAATAACCTAACTGCCATCGGATCGGTGGGGCGATCGAGTAACTCGCGAATCGTGATAAAGTTGCCCAAGGATTTAGACATCTTTTCCCCGTTTACCTTCACCATGCCATTGTGCATCCAGTAGTGAGAGAGGGATTTGCCTGTTACGGCTTCACTTTGAGCAATTTCATTTTCATGGTGGGGGAAAATTAAATCTGCTCCCCCTGCATGGATATCGATCGTATCACCCAGGCGATCGCGTACCATTGCCGAACATTCAATGTGCCACCCTGGACGACCTGCACCCCAAGGTGATTCCCACGCTGGTTCCCCTGGTTTAGCGGCTTTCCACAGAGCAAAATCAAATGGTTCTTGCTTTTTTCTTCCTTCTGGGTCTTCTGCGTCTACACGCCCGCTAGCGCCTGCTTGCAAGTCTTCTAATCTGCGTCCCGACAACTTACCATATTCGGGAAACTGTTTGACAGCGTAGTAGACATCGCCATCGGCGGGATAGGCATAGCCTTTTTGTTCTAATTCAAAAATCAGCCGTTGGATGCCATTCATTGTATGCGTAGCGCGGGGATAGGCATCTGCTTCTTTGACATTTAGCCGCGTCATATCCTCAAAATATGCCTGGATATAGCGTTCGGCTACGGCTTCCATTGAGGAATTTTCTTGACGGGCGCGGTTGAGAATTTTATCGTCAATATCAGTAAAATTCTGAATGTACGTGACTTCGTATCCGAGAAATTGCAGGTAGCGCCGCACGACATCCCAGATAATACAAGCGCGTGCATGACCCAAATGGCAATAGTCGTATACTGTTACGCCACAGTAATACATTTTGACTTTGCCTGGTTCGACAGTCTCAAATGGTTCTTGACGACGAGTGAGAGTGTTGTAGATTGTCAGGGTCATAACAGGGCAACTATGTTTTTAGCGATCGCACGCGAAGCGCGATCGTCACTAAATCTCATGTTAAACCCTCAAGAGTCATTCAGATTCTGGTTTAGGTATCCCGGTTTACCCGTGTGTTTACAAAATACCTTGTAAATCCAAAACGAACCCAGGCAGTATATCTTCTCCTGATAAGGTCGTGGGAGATGACAACACTTCTACTTCACGTTCTTGGCGATAAATCTCAACATACTGCTGTTTGGGCTCGAGCAGCCAACCTAAGCGCACCCCATTTTCTATATACTCTCGCATCTTGGCTTGTACGTCTTCGAGCATATCGCTAGCCGACATCAATTCCACCACAAAATCGGGAGCTATGGGTAAAAACTTGTCTGGATCTGGGTTTATTGCCTCAATTCTTTCTTGTCTCACCCATGCAGCATCGGGGGAACGGATAGCCCGATTAGGTAGGATAAAACCTGTAGAGGAGTCAAAGGCAATGCCTGTATTGTCGCATTCTGCCCAGATTTCCAGTCTTGTCGATAGTTTAATATTACGGTTTCCAGTTCCCCATGCTGTAGGTGGCATAATTACTATTTTTCCTTTCGCAGTGCGCTCAAACTTGAGATCTCGGTTGTGTTGACAAAGCATGAAAAATTGCTCGTCGGTCAAGTCGATGACTGAATGTAAGTCTAGGGCGATGGTATTCATATACGCACTCTGGACAATAATCTCTTGCAAAATTCTAAATTGCGATCGCATAGATCTGAGGGCGGGTTTGCCAATCGTTTTTGACTCCGATAAAGATTCCGGGTGAAACCCGCCCCTACGAAACATTTATCTGTGTTTATCCACGTTTGATTAATGCAAATCTTATCTCATTTCTAAATGCAACTCATGCAAAATCGTAATTGGCTTGATTTGTCTCGGCACTATTGTTTTGTGTTGACATTGTATATACAAATTTTGTATATTGAAAGCAGTAAGCAAAAATAGTACTAACCCACACTTAAACAATGCCTCGCGAGACCCGTGACGTAACTATCAACATTCGGGCAAAACAGAGTCAGCGAGATCTGATCGATCTAGTTGCAGAAATACAAGGCAAAAGCCGATCCGACTTTATGCTAGAAGCCGCCTACCGAGAGGCTGAAGCTGTGTTACTTGACCGAAAACTTTTTGCTGTAGACGAAGAAACATTTAACCAATTTCTCGCTCGACTTGACGCACCTCCAGAGCAAAACGAGAAGTTACGCGCTTTACTTGAGACAAAAGCACCTTGGGAATAAATCGAAGTCAGGAAAAGCCACGCCCTCCTGAGCCACTTTCTGCAATACACGAACTACAAGATTTCAATTCAGGCAATGCGACACTGGACGATTGGATAAAGCGCCGCGCCTTAAAAAACGAGCAAGGTGGTGCTTCAAGAACTTACGTTGTCTGCATCGGTCAAAGAGTCATTGCCTACTATTGTCTCGCTGCTGGCTCTGTAGTAAACGCAAGTGCGCCGAATCGAGTGCGGCGGAATATGCCCGATCCGATTCCTGTAGCAATTATAGGAAGACTGGCTGTAGATCGCGAGTGGCAGCAAAGAAGAATAGGAAAAGCGTTAGCCCGCGATGCCATTCTTCGCACGTTACAGGCAGCAGAAATTATCGGCATCCGTGCAATTCTCGTCCACGCTATTTCAGAACAAGCTCAACATTTTTATGAAAAGTGCGGTTTTATAGCTTCACCTATTGCATCAATGACTTTAATGGTAACAATTGACGATGCTCGTGCTGCGCTTGGTGAATGACAATAGATATTTAACTCAAATGTTGCCCCAACTCTAACCGCAAGCGATACAAAATTGTATTTGGCTCGACTTGAGATAAAATTTCTTGAATGACTGTACTCGCACCGAATTGTCCCCAACTACAACCTTTTTCTAGATACACTTGGGCAGCTTTTCCCACAGCATACGTACCATAACCAGCAATTCCCCCTTGCGCGATCGCAGTTCCTGCAAATGCAGTTATATTAAACGGATTCTCCCCAGAGGCGATCGCAGTCGCACTTTTACCTAAGCCTAATAGCATTCCGCTACCTAATTCGCTCAACAATAAACCACCAGAACTAAACAAAATTGTTCTCAACAACTTTGTGGCTTCAAACCCCGTCATTGGCAAATTATATAATTTAGCCAAAGCACGAATTAGGGCGAGATCGGCAACAAATCCGCCTAAAACGTCAAGTACAGCGATAGGGTTGAGTCCAACAGCTAAAGCTTTGTATTTGGTATATTGCCAAATTAAATCTTCCGCCGCTTCATTAAGACGATCTAGAGTTTTACATGCGATCGCGGCTTCTGCGTCTTTTACTTGTAGTAAAGCATTTAATGCCAGTAGCGATCGCCCCTCACGATTGAGTACGTGCAAAATCTTTTGCTGTAACTCCGCAACTTGGGGTGTTGGCGTTTCCCACTCGTAAGCAACTTGTCCGTCGGGATATTCTACCCGCACTTCTTCGGCTGCTGGTTCCGCCGCCACCATGACGATTTCATCGCTAGATAGCAGTTGCTGTAAGCGTCTTGCAGTTGGACTACCAGCCCCTAATTGTTGGAGATTTTTATAAATTGCTTCCCTATCGGTTTCGGGATATAAATCGATTTTATTGAATACTAAAATTAGCGGTTTCTGTGCTTGTCGTAGTTCGCAAAGTGCTTGATATTCAGTACGGGTAATATCACCAGCTACAACAAATAAAATTAAGTCAGCTTGACGCGCTACGTCCTTCGCCATTTGCGCTCTAGCTTGACCTTCAATTTCATCTAATCCTGGCGTATCGATTAATTCAATTTGTACTTTTCCACCTGGATTCCAACGCACGGAACGGGGATATTGAGTCACACCGTGTAGGGGACCCGTGGGTAAAATTTTCTGCCCGACTAAGGCATTGAGAACCGCTGATTTACCTCGACTCACCAATCCAAAAGCAGCGATACAAATGACATTCGTTTCTAACTTATTCAGCGTGGAAGTTAGGACTTCCAAATCTGGTTTAACCAACCCAGCTAATTCAAGCTTTGCAGGCTTTGGATTGGGTTTACGCAGATGTCCGTACCAAGATAGCGCTTGGCGGATACTGGCACGAGCGCGGTTGAGGTGAGATTCTTGGAGATCGATTCGCCTAGCTTGAGATTGTGTCAAGGTTGAGAGACTGCGGCAGGGTACAGATTTACTCTAGTGCGATCGCAGTTGGAATGGCAAATCCAGCGACTGCACAAGGCGGATTTTATCTGTGTGGTTCTGCATGAATCCTCAAACAATCTGGGAGAACGTTGAGTTACTCACAATTTCCTCAAATTTGCTTGCTAAGTTGAACCTAGAACCAAACAAGACGTGGTTTAAACCAACCTGATGCTATGGCAATTCCCAAGGGTTCTTACATCTCGGGTGCTAGCTGTTGACTGTTGACTGCTGACGGTTAACGGTTAACAGTTAACTATTACTGGGTAGAAGGTAATTTGTATGAAAACATCAGTTAAGTACGACATCAATGCTATCAAAGACGAAGCGCGTCAACTCGTTGATAAAGGACTTGTTGACCGTCACCAGCCAATTTATGCTTTGTGCAAATACATTCCAGGTCGTGAGTGGGTTTGTGTGGAAATTGAGCTAGAGGAAAATGATTTTTTGCTGAGAGATCGAATTATCGATCTATTAGGTCGTGAAGACTGGCAAGAAGACTAAAAAATTCAAAAGTTAAAAGTTAAAAGTTAAAAGCTAAGACTTGGTTGCGATTAATAGTTTTAGTATTGACTTGAAAAAAATTCAAAAGTTAAAAGTTAAAAGTTAAAAGCTAAGACTTGGTTGCGATTAATAGTTTTGGTATTAGCTTGAAAATAGCTTAAATAGTTTTTTTGATATAGTTTAGAAACGAGTCAAATCTAAAATCGACGCTGTAAGCTGCAATAACTTAATATTGCTGAAAAAACATTCGAAATTACCGAGCAAAATTATAAATGCTGCGAGGCGATCGCCATGTCTACAATATCCAATTTCTGGAACATTGAAGAAGCTGAATTTCCCCAAACTGGTACACCTACAGAGCAGCTCAAGTTTCTTTTAAATTATGCATTGCTAGCTCCTTCTGGGCATAATACTCAGCCTTGGAATTTTAAAGTTCAAGATGAAGCGATCGCGCTCTATGCTGACCGGACTCGCGCTTTGCCTGTTGTCGATCCTCAAGACCGAGAATTAATTATCAGCTGCGGTACGGCATTATTTAATCTTCGGATTGCTCTACGTCACTTTGGTTATACGGGCAAAATCTTAACTTTTCCAGAACCCAGCCATCCAGACTTGTTAGCGGCGATTCAATTAGGCAAACCCACACAGGCTAGCGCTGACGAGCAAATGCTGTTTGAGGCAATTCCCCAAAGACACACGAATCGAAGGGATTATGAAAACTGGGATGTACCCAAATCGATGCTGACATGGCTGCAAGTGGATGCTGCCAGCGAAGGCGCTTGGTTGCAAGTTGTGAAAGGAGATCTAACCCGTCAGGCGATCGCCGAATTAGTGGTACGAGGCGATCGCTTGCAAATGGCAAATCCCGACTTTCGGCGCGAATTAGCAGCTTGGATTCATCCAGGTAGCAGCCCCAGCCACGATGGTATACCTGGATATGCTTATGGCGTGAATCAGTACCTAGATTTTGCTACACCGATCTTTGCTTGGGCAATGCGTACCCTCGATCTCGGAGATGCAGTGGCTCATCATAGCCGCCAACTCGCGATCCAGTCTCCGGCAATTTTAGTGCTGGGTACAGAGCAAGATACTCCGAGAGATTGGCTGGCAGCGGGGCAAGCACTAGAGCGGGTATTGCTGCGAAGTCAAGCAGTCGGATTATCAGCATCCTTTTTAAATCAGCCGATTGAAGAGCCAACTTTGCGATCGCAACTAAGCAAATTAATCTACGCATCAGGCTATCCACAAATTCTGTTGCGTCTGGGTTTTGGTTCTGAAGTAAAACCAACAGCAAGGCGAGGAGTGGATGAAGTTTTGCTATAAAACAAAATGCTAAGCCTAAAACAACGTTTACACGTAACTATTCGAGGTGCTGTACAAGGGGTAGGTTTCCGTCCGTTTATCTACCGATTGGCAACAGAATTAGGACTTGTAGGATGGGTGAATAATTCCGCTCAAGGGGTTTTTGTTGATGTAGAAGGCACGCAAGCGCAATTGCAGAATTTTTTATTACGCATCGAGCAACAAAAGCCACCCCAGTCAATCGTTCAAAGTCTAGAATCGAAATTTCTCGCTCCCGTAGGCTACCAACAGTTCGAGATTCGCACCAGTACGGGTGGTGAGAAATCAGCAACAATATTACCCGACCTTGCCACTTGCTCGGATTGTCTGCGCGAAATTTTCAACAAAAGCGATCGCCGCTACGGTTATCCCTTCACCAACTGTACTAACTGCGGTCCCCGCTTTAGCATGATTGAAGCTTTGCCCTACGATCGCGCCAATACGACGATGAAACAGTTTCAGATGTGCGCTCGCTGTCAGTCCGAGTATGAAAATCCACTAGATCGCCGCTTTCACGCCCAACCTAACGCCTGTCCTGAATGCGGACCCCAACTTGAGTTATGGGATCGAGACGGTCGCGTTTTAGCATTGCGCGATCGAGCATTGCTTCAAGCTGCCGCATCAATTCGTCAAGGTCAGATCGTTGCTATCAAAGGTTTGGGCGGGTTTCACCTTGTCGTAGATGCACGGAACGAAGCAGCCGTACGACGACTGCGCGATCGCAAGCAGCGAGAAGCAAAACCCTTAGCCCTGATGTATCCATCCCTAGAATCGATTCAAGTAAGCTGTCAAGTTTCAGAGTTGGAAGCCAGCCTATTGCGATCGCCTCAAGCTCCAATTGTCCTGCTGCAACGCAAGCTAGAAGTTGACAGCGCGATGGTCGCGCAGCGAACCGCCTTCGGCATCGCCCCCTCAGTTGCTCCTGGCAATCCTTATTTAGGCGTGATGTTGCCCTACACTCCTCTACATCACCTACTCATGGCTGAGTTGGGTTTCCCAATAGTTGCTACCAGTGGCAATTTAACAGATGAACCTATTTGTATTGATGAAAAAGAAGCACTGCAACGCCTGAGTAGCATTGCTGAGGTTTTCCTCGTCCACAACCGACCGATCGCCCGACCGATAGACGATTCTGTCGTGCGCGTAATGATGGGACGAGAAATGGTTTTACGCCGCGCCCGTGGTTATGCACCTTTACCGATTCAGGTGACGGGGATAGGGGAAGCAGGGGAGCAGAGGAGCAGAGGAGCAGAGGAGCAGAGGGAGTTGGGGAAGCTGGGGGAGAAAAAACAACTGTCAGCTGTCTTCACGCAGTGTAGCGCCAGCGTCAACTGTCAACTGTCAACCGTCAACCAACAACTCACCCCCGACTCCCTTCTCGCAGTAGGGGCGCAGCTCAAAAATACGATCGCTCTTTCTGTAAATGAGCAAGTTTTTGTCAGTCAGCATATCGGAGATTTAGCAACAGTTCCAGCAGTGAATGCTTTTGAAAAAGCGATCGCGGATTTTCAACAACTTTATCAGGTCAAACCAGCAGCGATCGCCTGCGATCTTCATCCCGATTATTCTTCTACTCAATTTGCTCAAAACTCAGGTTTACCAGTTATTCCAGTGCAGCACCACTACGCACACGTTCTCTCATGCATGGCGGAAAACGATTTAATTGAGACGGATAACAAACCCGTTTTAGGTATTGCTTGGGACGGTACTGGTTACGGACTAGACGGCACAATTTGGGGTGGAGAATTTCTGCTGGCTACAGAAACATCATTTGAGCGAGTCGCTCATTTACGGACTTTTCGACTGCCTGGGGGAGAAAAGGCAATTAAAGAACCAAGACGAGTCGCAATTGGTTTGCTCTATGGAATTTTTGGAGAAGAATTGTTTGAGATGCAGCACTTAGCACCAGTGCAAGCTTTTAGCGATCGCGAGTTGGGAATTTTACAGACAATGCTGCAAAGAAATCTCAATACTCCAGTGACTTCTAGCATGGGACGGCTATTTGATGCGATCGCTTCAATTCTAGGATTGCGGCAACAAACTCAGTTTGAAGGACAAGCAGCAATGGAACTGGAGTTTGCGATCGCCGGATTCGATCCTGACGAGCGCTATAGCTTTGAGATTTTAGCAACGTCATCACCTGCGATCGTCGATCTGCTGCCGATGGTGCGAGAAATCTTAGCAGATATAAGATGTGGTTTACCACTCGGAAAAATATCAGCTAAGTTGCACAATACGCTCGTTGAGATCGTAGTTGCCGTAGCAAAATCTGTGGGTGAAGAAAACATTGTGCTTACAGGCGGTTGTTTTCAAAATAAGTATTTAACTGAAAGAGCCATTAAAAGATTGCAAGCAGAAAATTTTCGTCCTTATTGGCATCAGCGCGTCCCACCTAATGATGGGGGAATCGCGCTAGGACAAATTGTGGCAGCAACTTTTCGCTTGAGCAACAGGAAGTAACGGTCATGTGTTTAGCAGTTCCAGGGAAAATTATCAGTATTGATTATGACCAAGAACCATTAATGCGGACTGGAAAAGTTAGCTTTGGTGGAGTTATTAAAGAAGTTAGTCTTGCCTATGTTCCTGAAGCAAAAGTAGATGACTATGTAATCGTCCATGTAGGTTTTGCTCTTAGTATTCTCGATCCAGAAGAAGCAGAAAGTACGTTGAATTATTTACAAGAAATGCAAATTTGAGCGATCGAAGGTTCCCTTTCTATTCTCCTCACAGGTTCCTCAAATTTTCCTTCTAACTTCAAGGTAGAGCCAAAACAGTCACTTGGTAATACTTTAGAAGCTTGCAAAGGTTGAAAAAATGAAAACAAAAACATTTGCAACCCTAGATGGTAATGAGGCAGTTGCTCAAGTTGCCTATCGCTTGAATGAAGTCATTACCATTTACCCTATCACTCCCTCCTCGCCAATGGCTGAATGGGCTGATGCTTGGACAGCAGAAGGCAGAGCGAATATTTGGGGTAATGTTCCCGCCGTAGTCCAAATGCAGAGTGAAGGAGGCGTTGCTGGGGCGCTTCACGGTGCTTTACAGACAGGTTCCTTGACAACGACTTTCACTGCATCACAGGGATTATTGTTGATGCTGCCAAATATGTACAAAATTGCGGGAGAATTAACACCGACAGTTTTTCACGTCGCAGCGCGATCGCTTGCCGCTCAAGCTTTATCCATTTTCGGCGATCATAGCGATGTGATGGCAGCACGGACAACGGGTTTTGCAATGTTGTGCGCTGCATCAGTCCAAGAAGCACACGATTTCGCCCTCATCGCCACAAGAGCAACATTAGAATTGCGAATTCCTTTCCTACATTTCTTCGATGGCTTCCGCACCTCCCACGAAATTGCCAAAGTGGAACTGTTGGCAGAAGACGACATGCGATCGCTCATTCCCGACGAGCTAGTCTTTGCCCATCGCGATCGCGCTTTAACTCCCGATCGCCCAGTGATTCGCGGTACAGCCCAAAATCCCGACGTTTACTTTCAAGCTAGGGAAACTGTCAATCCTTACTATCTAGCTTGTCCCGACATTACCCAAAAGGTGATGGATGAATTTGCCCAACTGACGGGCAGACAATATCAACTATTTGAATACCACGGCGATCCAGCAGCAGAGAGAGTCATTGTCTTAATGGGTTCTGGTTGCGAAGCCGTCCACGAAACTGTAGATTACCTCAATGCTAGCGGTGAAAAAGTAGGAGTCGTCAAAGTCCGACTCTATCGCCCCTTTGATGCCAAAAGATTTGTAAAAGCATTACCTGCAACAGTCAAAGCGATCGCAGTTTTAGACCGCACCAAAGAACCAGGCGCAGCAGGTGAGGCGTTGTATCTCGACGTTGTTACCGCTGTGTGCGAGTATGCACAGGAGCAGAGGGGCAGGGCAGACAAGGGAGACAAGGGAGACAAGGAAGCAATTCTAGCCACTAGTCACCAGCCACTAGCCACTTCCCCGACTCCCCAAATCATCGGTGGACGCTACGGCTTATCATCCAAAGAATTTACTCCAGCGATGATTCAAGCAGTTTTCGATAATTTGGCAGCAATCGAACCAAAAAATCACTTTACTATCGGCATCAATGATGATGTGACTCACACTAGCTTGTTATACGATCCTGAGTTTTCGATTGAATCAGATCGTGTAGTACGAGCTATTTTTTATGGATTGGGTGCAGATGGAACTGTAGGAGCTAATAAGAATTCCATTAAAATTATCGGCGAACAAACAGACAACTACGCTCAAGGCTATTTTGTTTACGATTCCAAAAAATCGGGTTCTGTCACAGTTTCTCATTTACGATTTGGACAGCAGCCAATTCGCTCCACGTATTTAGTCAATCGGGCTAACTTTGTTGCTTGTCATCAGTGGGAGTTTATCGAGAAATTTCCATTACTCAAAGAGATCGTCCCTGGTGGTACTTTCTTACTTAATAGTCCCTATCCCGCAGATGAAATTTGGAATTATTTACCGCGATCGCTCCAAACTCAAATTATTCAAAAACATCTGAAATTTTATGTCATTAATGGCTACCAAGTTGCCCGCAACGCAGGGATGGGTGGAAGAATTAACACCGTTATGCAAGTTTGCTTCTTTGCTCTTTCTGGCGTGCTACCAAAAGATGAAGCGATCGCCCAAATTAAGCGATCTATCCGCAAAACCTACGGCAAGAAAGGCGATGAAATTGTCCAGATGAATATCCATGCAGTGCATGAAACCCTAGCACATTTATATGAAGTTGATTATGGAGCGATGGTAAGAAGCAATCAAGAAAACCAACTACCAACTACTAACTACCAACTACCGATTACCAATTCAGCCCCAGCTTTTGTTCGGGATGTTCTAGGAAAAATCATTGCCCGAGAAGGAGACAATTTACCCGTCAGTGCCATGCCCGTAGACGGAACTTATCCCAGTGGAACATCGAAGTGGGAAAAACGCAACATTGCCCAAGAAATCCCAGTTTGGGATTCAGATGTATGCGTCCAGTGCGGTAAGTGCGTGATGGTATGTCCCCACAGCGTGATTCGCAGTAAAGTTTACGAACCGCAGCAATTAGAAACTGCTCCAGCCACTTTTAAGAATAGCAATGCTAGAGAGCATGATTGGCAAGGTCTGAAATTCACAATTCAAGTTGCACCGGAAGACTGTACGGGCTGTGGCATCTGCGTCGATGTTTGCCCAGCCAAGAACAAGTCGCAACCAAAACTGAAAGCAATTAATATGCAGCCGCAGCAACCGTTGCGGGAACAAGAACGGGAGAATTGGGATTTCTTTTTAAATATTCCCAATCCCGATCGCACCCACTTGAAACTGCATAAAATTAACCAGCAGCAAATGCAAGAGCCGTTATTTGAATTTTCTGGTGCTTGTGCGGGTTGTGGAGAAACGCCCTATTTAAAACTCGTGAGTCAATTATTTGGCGATCGCGCCGTCATTGCCAACGCCACTGGCTGTTCTTCCATTTACGGTGGTAACTTACCCACTACACCTTGGACACATAACGCCGAGGGGCGGGGTCCTGCTTGGTCAAACTCCTTATTTGAAGATAATGCCGAATTTGGTTTAGGCTTTCGCGTTGCGATCGATAAACACGCAGAAATTGCTACTGAATTACTCCGCCAGCTAGCACCAGCCGTAGGTGAAGAATTAGCGACAAGTATCCTAAATGCTCCACAAAACGATGAAGCAGATATCTACGAACAACGCCAAAGAGTAGCTTTACTCAAGCAGAAATTGGACGAATTATTAAAGAATCAGGGAGCAGAGGAGCAAAGGGGCAGGGGAGCAGAGGAGCAGAGGGGCAACTACCAACTACCAACTACCAACTACCAAAATCTCAAATCCTTAGCTAACTACCTAGTGAAAAAAAGCGTCTGGATTATTGGCGGCGACGGTTGGGCTTATGATATTGGCTTTGGCGGACTCGATCACGTCCTAGCGAGCGGACGTAATGTGAATATCCTCGTTCTCGATACAGAGGTTTATTCCAACACTGGTGGGCAAATGTCTAAAGCTACCCCCAAGGGAGCAGTGGCTAAATTCGCTGCTGGTGGTAAGCCCGCACCCAAAAAAGACTTGGGTTTAATCGCCATGACTTACGGTAATGTCTACGTGGCAAGTGTAGCAATGGGCGCACGGGACGAGCATACCCTTAGAGCCTTTTTAGAAGCTGAAGCTTACGAAGGTCCATCGTTGATTATCGCCTACAGTCATTGCATCGCCCACGGCATCAACATGGCAACAGCGATGCAAAATCAAAAGGCTGCGGTAGATTCAGGGCGTTGGCTGCTGTATCGTTTTCACCCAGATCGGATTCAGCAGGGAGAAAACCCGCTCCAACTTGATTCCCACGCTCCGAAACTCCCAGTAGAGCAATATATGTATCTGGAAAACCGCTTCAAGATGCTGACCAAGAGCAAGCCAGAAGCAGCTAAACAGTTACTAGCAGAGGCACAGCAAGATGTCAATACTCGTTGGCGCTTGTATCAATATCTAGCCGCGCGATCGCCTGAAACTATTCATTAAATCTCAAGTTCTTTTCCTAACTTCAAGGTTTTAGGAGGGAGACAAATGGACTTAACTACAACTTACATGGGGTTGCAATTGCGATCGCCCCTCGTCCCTTCAGCCTCACCCCTTTCTGAAGACATCGACAATATTAAGCGAATGGAAGATGCGGGCGCGGCGGCTGTGGTGATGCATTCCCTATTTGAAGAACAATTACGCCAAGAGCGCTACGAACTGCACCACCACCTGACGCATGGGACTGAAAGCTATCCTGAAGCCTTGACCTATTTTCCAGAACCTCACAGCTTTCGAGTCGGCTCGGAAGAATATCTAAATCACATCCAAAGGGCAAAGGAAAAGGTAAATATTCCTCTCATCGCTAGTCTCAACGGTTCATCTGTTGGCGGTTGGACTAACTATGCCAGACAAATCCAGCAAGCAGGAGCAGACGGACTGGAATTGAATGTGTATTACGTCCCTACAGACATGGACTTGACAGGCGAACAAATCGAGCAAACCTACATCGAGATTTTGCGATCGGTGAAAGCCGCTGTGACAATTCCCGTAGCGATCAAACTCAGCCCCTATTTTACCAACATGGCGAATATGGCTCGACGTTTGGACAACGCAGGAGCGAATGCTCTCGTTTTATTCAATCGCTTCTATCAGCCAGACATCAACCTCAAAACCCTAGAGGTTGAACCAAACGTGCTGTTAAGTACTCCGCAGTCCATGCGTTTACCGATGCGTTGGATTGCAATTCTCTACGATCGCATCAATGCTAGTTTGGCTGCAACCAGTGGCATTCACAAAGGGCAGGATGCCATCAAATTACTAATGGCAGGGGCAAACATCACGATGCTTTGTTCGGTGTTACTACGGCACGGCATCGACCAGATCCGCGCGATCGAGCAGGAAATGCGTGAATGGATGGTAGAACACGAGTATGAATCCGTGCGGCAACTACAAGGAAGCATGAGTCAGAAAAATTGCCCCGACAAGAGTGCCTTTGAACGCGCCCAATACATGCGATCGCTCCAAACCTACAAACCAGAATGGGAGCGAGTTTTCGACACATCTCATTATTTTGGATAAAGTCAAAAGTCAAAAGTCAAAAGTCAAAACTAATAACAACTATCCATCAATTACTACAAATGACAAATGACAAATAACAAATGACAACCAACTACCAACTACCAATGACCAAAACCCTATGCAAAAACGAATTGGTATTTTGACCAGTGGTGGTGACTGCCCTGGGTTGAATTGTGCGATTCGGGCTGTTGTCAGCCATGCTAAGTTACAACATGATTGGGAAGTGCTGGGGATTCCTTACGCCACTCAAGGGTTGTTGGAGCGTAAGGCGACGTTACTGAATTTGCATGGTTTAGATTTACGCGGTATCGATCCTTTACTCAGTATGGGTGGCACGATTTTAGGATCGATCAACAAAGGAGACACGTTAGCTCATGCGAGTGAAATTATTGCTAGTTATCGGGCGTTGGCGTTAGATGCCTTAATTGCGATCGGTGGCGATGGTAGTCTCGCCATTCTCCACCAACTCGCTTGTCAAGGAAACTGGAATCTCATCGCGATTCCCAAGACAATCGATAACGATGTGGCACTTACGGAACGAGCAATTGGGTTTGATACGGCTGTCAATACGATTGTTGATGCTTTGAATCGCTTGACTTTTACCGCTGCTAGTCACGATCGCGTCATGGTTGTGGAAGTTATGGGACGCACAGCAGGGCATTTAGCACTTCATGCTGGAATTGCAGGCGGGGCAGATTGTATTTTAATTCCCGAAATTCCCTATTCTATTGGGGGAGTTTGCCATCAAATTAGTCAACTGCGCGATCGCTGGGGGCGCAAATTTGCGATCGTTGTTGTTGCTGAAGGTGCTAAAACTGCCAACGATAGTTCTATTGCAGAAACACAAAATCTTGCGTCTCTGGAGTGCGGCATGGGACAGTATATTGCCAATCAAATTAAGCTTTACAACCTTGCCGATCGCCTTGACGTTCGGGTTTCAATTTTAGGACATATCCAGCGCGGTGGTATACCATCAGCTTTAGACCGCTTGACAGCAACAGCTTTTGGTAAGGCAGCAGTAGATTTAATTGCGCGGGAACAATACGGTCAAATGGTGGCTTGGCAAAATGGACGAGTTGTAGATATTCCAATCGCCAATGTTGTCACTCGAAGTCCTTTGCCTGTAGCACCCGATAACTATCTCGTACAAACCGCTCGCTGTATGGGGATTTATGTGGGGGATGGATAACAATGAAGTTCGTTAACGAATACCGAGATGCTGATGCTGCCGATCGATACGCACGGGCGATCGCTGCCATTACTACTCAACCTTGGACGATTATGGAGATCTGCGGTGGTCAGACCCATTCTATTGTCAAATTTGGCATAGATGAACTGTTACCCCCAGAAATTACCTTAATTCACGGTCCTGGTTGTCCCGTCTGCGTCACGCCTGTGGAATTAGTAGACAAGGCGATCGCGATCGCAACGCAACCCGAAGTTATTTTCTGTTCGTTTGGAGATATGTTGCGAGTTCCAGGGAGCAGGGGAGTAGAGGAGAGGGAGAAAGATTTGCTGGCGGTTAAGGCAACGGGAGGAGATATTCGCATTGTCTATTCTCCGCTCGATGCGCTCAAAATCGCTCAAACTCATCCACACAAACAAGTCGTTTTCTTCGCTGTGGGGTTTGAAACGACTGCACCCGCTACAGCGATGGCGGTTTACCAAGCTGCGCGACAGGAAGTTAAAAATTTCTCCTTACTGGTTTCTCACGTATTAGTTCCGCCAGCAATGGAGGCGATTCTTGCCTCACCTCACAATCGAGTCCAAGGATTTTTAGCTGCTGGTCATGTCTGCACGGTGATGGGATACACCCAGTACGAACCGCTCGTACAGAAATATTGCGTTCCAATTGTCGTCACGGGTTTTGAACCGCTAGACATCCTCCAAGGGGTGTATATGTGCGTTCAGCAGTTAGAATCGGGGCGATCGCAACTGGAGAATCAGTACGCTCGTTCGGTGCGGCGCAATGGGAATGAAACTGCTCAACAATTGATGCAGGAAGTATTTAAAATCGTATCGAGGCAATGGCGCGGGATTGGTGAAATTCCTCAAAGTGGGTTGGGTTTACGCGATAAATATGCCCAATTTGATGCCCAAAAGCGTTTTGATATTTCTAACTACGCGATAAGCGAAGCATTGCTCTTTCAGAGCATCACGGAATCTACCGAATGTATGAGCGGACAGATCTTGCAAGGCATCAAAAAACCTCACGAATGCCCTGCTTTTGGCGATCGCTGTACGCCAGAACACCCTCTAGGTGCGCCGATGGTTTCCTCAGAAGGGGCTTGTGCGGCATATTATCGTTATCGGCAGTGGATGTAAGAAGGTAGAGGGGTAGAGGAGCAGAGGAGCAGAAGAGTTATAAGTGAGCGAACCTAAAGACTTTATCGTGTCTTGTCCGATTCCAATTGACAAATACCCTCGCGTTCTACTGGCGCATGGGGGTGGTGGAAGGTTGATGCATCAATTAATCGAGCAGATGTTTTTGGCAACATTTAGCCATAGCGATCGCCCGCCACATGATGCTGCCGAAATTCACCTCACAAGTCACAGAATTGCTTTTACAACTGATTCCTATGTAGTTCAACCCCTATTCTTTCCAGGCGGTGATATCGGAATGCTGGCAGTTAACGGCACTGTCAACGATCTGGCAATGAGCGGAGCGCGTCCGCTGTATTTAAGTGCTGGGTTTATTTTGGAAGAAGGACTATCAATGGAAACGCTTTGGCGGGTGGTGCGATCGATGCAACAAGCAGCCCAAACAGCCAACGTGCAGATCGTGACTGGCGATACAAAGGTTGTGGATCGAGGCAAGGGAGACGGCATTTTCATCAATACAGCTGGTGTAGGAATTATCGAGCATGACCAGGCAATTACTCCCCAATCAATTCAGCCTGGGGATGTGTTGCTGCTTAATGGCGATCTCGGTCGTCACGGCATTGCGATTATGACCCAGAGAGAAGGTTTAGCTTTTGAAACTACCATCGAGAGCGATGCAGCACCGCTAGCAAGTCTAATTTTGGAACTGCTAAAAGCTGGAATCAAAATTCATTGTTTGCGCGATCTGACCCGTGGTGGTTTATCGAGCGCCCTGAATGAAATTGCCCAAGCTGCCTGCGTCAAAATTGAAATTAATGAAAATGCCATCCCCATAAGTGAAGAAGTGCAAGGAGCGTGTGAAATCCTCGGTTTCGATCCGCTGTATGTTGCAAACGAAGGAAGATTCGTTGCTTTTGTGCCACCAGAATTTGCTCAAAAAGCAATAGAAATTATGCGATCGCATCCTTTAGGAAAATCCGCTCAAATTATTGGCAGTGTTACCGAACGCAAAACATCCGGTCTTGTCACGATGAAGAGTAAAATTGGCGCTCAACGCATTGTCGATATGTTAAGCGGAGAACAACTACCACGAATTTGCTAATCCGAATTTGCTCATCCCATCACTTGTGGTAGCGTGGCATAGAGAAAAAAGCCCACTGCCACGATCGCCAATAACCCCTGAATTAAATTTCCCACCAGAGAACCGACTACAATTCCGACTCCAGCTTTCAAAGCTCGTTTCAAATTGCGCTGATAAATATACTCGCCGATAATTGCTCCTAACAAAGGTCCGAGCAAAATTCCTAACAAGGGACCACCAAACGGCAAAGCAGGCAATAAACCAAAAATCCCCAACAGCAAACCAACAACCGCACCAATCTGTCCCCATTTACTGGCTCCAGCGCGTTTCGCTCCCCAGAAGGTAGCCAGCAGATCGATGCCGACGCTAAGCGCTAACACCACCACCGTCACAATTAGAGGTACGGCAATGCTACCAAAAGAACCTTGCACCACACCCCAAATTGCGATCGCCACCAAAATCAAACTCGTTCCAGGAATCCCTGGAACCACTGCCCCAATCACACCGACAACCATAAGGGCAACTAATAACCAATAGAGAGTTAGCATAATTTTTCATTTGTCATTTGTCATTTGTCATTCGTCATTCGTCATTTGTCATTAGTAACTCGTTAATTTTGACTTTTAACTTTTGACTTTTTCCCTACTCCCTACTCCCTGCTCCCTGCTCCCTGCTCCCTAAAAAGGGTAACGTCTAACTTGTCAGCAATACCAGCGATCCAGGTTTCGTCTTGCTTGGTATAGCTGCGAGGAGCATTTGCACCCAAGATCAGTACGCCTTGCTGACCGATGGGTTGACAAATGACTCCTTGGGTGTTGTCCGGCAAGTAGTCAAATTCAAATCGTCCTGGGTAAACGCTCAAAGCAACCAAGTAAACTGGTTTGTGTTTTTCCAGCACCCGTTGGACGATCGCCCCTGGAGTCACTTCGACTTTCTCTGGTAAAATGCCGCGCCGCAGCAAAACTTTTCCTTGATAAAACACGATGAGCGATCGCGTGACGGTATTTGTCAATAACAGATAAGATGCCCATGCTAGTTCTGTCTTAACTGTTTCGGGCAAGTCTGGAGCCAACTCGAACTTTTGCTCGCCCACGAGTTCTACGGCATCCGGCAGGCGCGGTGCGACTTGCTGCCAAAGCAATCCAGTCAAAATTAACACCGCACTGACAATTGCCCCCAAAACATCCGACCGTGCCTGAGTCACCGTCAGTTCCGGTGTCAGCAACCGATTGACCAACAGCAACACAGCACCTAATCCTCCTACCACGAGGGGTATTAGCCGTATAACTCGATTTGGATCTGGTTTAGCCATGTTGGAATGAGTAGTGAGTGGTGAGGAGTGAGGAGTGAGGAGTGAAGAAAGAAGGGTGTGGGGTCTACAATTTTGCTCTCTTCCTTGTCCCCCTTGTCTCCTTGTCCCCTTGTCCTCAAAATTAGCCACTATCCACCAACATTCACTCCTCTCCTGGTTCGATAATCCGTTGGAATAGATAACCCGTACCTCTAGCGGTAAGGATTAATTCTGGGTTACTAGGGTCGTCTTCTAGCTTCGCCCGCAGTCGCGAGATATGCACGTCAACTACGCGAGTGTCTACATGTCGTTCGGGCGTATAGCCCCAAACTTCCTGCAAGATTTCCGATCGCGAAAAGGCTTCCCCCGAACGGCTGACTAACAGCTCTAGCAAGCTAAATTCCATTCCAGTTAATCGAATCCGCTCGTCTCCTTTGTAAACCTGTCGCTTGTTCGTGTCAATTTTGATACTTCCTACTTGGATCACGCCAGAGCTAGGAATTCCCGAAGCACCTGTTTTATCTACCCGTCGCAATACCGAGCGAATGCGTGCTTCCAGTTCTTTCGGGGAAAATGGCTTGACTACGTAATCATCCGCACCTAATTCCAGTCCGGTGATCCGATCGGCGACATCGCCCAGGGCTGTTAGCATAATAATTGGTACATCTGATTCCTTGCGTAGCTCTTGACACACGCCGTAGCCATCTAACTTCGGCATCATCACGTCCAAGACAACCAAATCTGGATCGGCTTTGCGAAATGTATCCAAAGCTTCCTCGCCGTCTGCTGCTGTCACGACATCGTAACCAATCATCGACAGCCGCGTTTCTAAGATCCGCCGAATGCTGGCTTCGTCGTCCACGACTAGGATTTTTTCTTTATGACTTTCCAAATTTACCAACGCTCCTTGAAACCAAACATTTTTGAATTTTAATTTTTAGTACTATTACATGAAGATCTTATCCCATTCAATCCATGTAAATTAGCCGAAATTCTCGCACTCACTTACTTTCAAGGTTTTTTAATATTTGCGGTTTTGCCAACAAAATTTAACTTAACGCAACAAAAGCACTAAACGAATGCCCAAACCCCGTACCTATTTCGTTTGCAATGAATGTGGCGCAGAGTCGCCTCAGTGGTTTGGTAAGTGTCCTGCCTGCGGGACTTACAATTCCTTAGAAGAACAAATTACGAGTACAACTCTCGGGACGCTACCAACTCGTGGGGTTAGCTGGCAGCAAACGCCGCAAAGCAATGGTAAATCGATCGCTAAAGCCGCAAAACCCCGCGCTTCTCTAACTTTCGATCAAATTAGCGATCGCCAAGTGAGCCGCTGGTGTTCTGGCTATGACGAACTCGACCGAGTACTCGGTGGTGGTATTGTACCAGGTTCTATGGTTTTGATCGGCGGCGATCCGGGGATTGGCAAATCGACTTTGTTACTACAGGTTTCTAACCAACTCGCCCAAAACTATCGCATTCTCTACGTTTGCGGTGAAGAGTCGGGACAGCAAGTGAAGTTACGCGCTTCTCGTTTGGGTGTATCTAAATTTCAAAACTCTATAGAGGAATCAGATCCCCAGCTTCAAAACCAAGCGCCTAACGGTCATTTAGTTAACAATGGTAGTGCAAGAGCCGATTTATACGTTTTGCCAGAAACGGATCTCGAAGAAATACTGAGGGAAGTCGATTCGCTTAAACCCAATGTAGCTGTAATCGACAGTATCCAAACCGTCTATTTTCCCGCCTTGACTTCCGCCCCTGGTTCGGTGGCGCAGGTGCGAGAATGTACCTCAGCCCTGATGCAAGTGGCAAAACGGGAAGATATTACGATGTTAATTGTGGGACACGTTACCAAAGAAGGTGCGATCGCGGGTCCCAAAGTTTTAGAACATTTGGTAGATACAGTACTTTATTTTGAAGGCGATCGCTTCGCCTCCCATCGGTTGTTACGCACAGTCAAGAATCGCTTTGGCGCTACTCATGAAATTGGCATCTTTGAAATGATCGATCGCGGGTTGCGGGAAGTCGCCAACCCCTCAGAATTATTTCTCGGTAGCCGCGACGATCCTTCACCAGGGACGGCAATTGTAGTTGCTTGCGAAGGCACGCGCCCGATTGTGGTAGAGTTACAAGCCTTGGTCAGTCCCACCAGCTATGCTTCACCCCGTCGTTCTACCACGGGGATAGACTACAGCCGTTTACTGCAAATTTTGGCAGTGTTAGAAAAACGAGTTGGCATTCCTTTGTCTAAACTGGATGCCTATGTCGCCTCTGCTGGTGGCTTAAGCGTGGAAGAACCAGCCGTAGATCTGGGAGTCGCGATCGCCGTAGTCGCTTCTTTTCGCGATCGCATTGTCGATCAGCGCACTGTCTTAATTGGGGAAGTCGGATTAGGCGGACAAGTACGCCCCGTCTCTCAAATGGAACTGCGTCTGAAAGAAGCTGCTAAACTAGGATTTAAGCGAGCAATTGTACCCAAAGGGCAACCCTATCCTGACGTAGATTTGGAAATTATTCCTGTCGCCAAGGTACTCGATGCGATTATCGCTGCAATTCCGCCGCAATCGTTCCCAGATTTAGACTTAGAAGAGGAATAGTATTCGGGTGCGATCGCTCGATCCCCCCTAACCCTCTTATAACGATCGTCCGATCCCCCCTAACCCCCCTTAAAAAGGGGGGAACAAATACCTGAATTTTAAGTTTTTGGATTTTCCTCAAAGAGGAAATTAATGCCCCCTTTTTAAGGGGTTGGGGAATCGAAATCTGAAACTTCCAGTGCGTCACTCCCGCTACTATCGTCGATCGCGATCCAACGTTGAACTTGTGGTAGATCGCAAAGTCGGGTTGAATGTGAAAAAATATAAACTAGCGATCGATACGCTCTCGCGCGCTCGATCGAGCGATCGCCACATAACCAAACCCTTAGCGTGGTTCGGTCAAAACTCCAAAGATTAATAGAACCGCAAACCAAGTTTCCGTAATATTGCTGTAGTTGACGCTCGGTTTTCGTGATACACAGAATGAGTTATGTAAATTTCTATGGAGAGTTCTTGTCATTATGGTAAATAGTTCTGACTTTCTGCATCCTCACAGCCGTTACTATGGCAAAGTACAGCCTGAAAATCTAGTCTTTAACGCCAATCTCCAAGAATTTGCCCAGCATGTCAGTTACATCTGTAACTTAGAAACGGCTGGCAAAATTCCCCCAGATGAAGCATACAAAAAAATTCGCGACCTGTGGAAACAACTCAAACGCTCGAAAAAAGAGTTAGGAATTGGTGAAAACCCATTTCAAAATGACGACGAGCAAAAAGATAGCTAACTTCTGTAGAGACGCGAAATATCGCGTCTCTACTGTTACTAACCCACTAAGACATTCTCTGCTAAACGCTTTGACTCTACCATCTGATAATATCCTTGCAACTGACGAGTAGCCGCCGCCCATCCCCAGCGTTCAGCCTCCAAACGGGCATTTTGACGAATAGTTTCCCGTTCCTGTTTTTGCTCTAACAGATGTAAAGTTGCTGCGATCGCCCCTTGTTCGTCTTTGGGGTCAAATAAATAACCATTGACTCCAGATGTGACAATATCGACAATTCCGCCTGAATTTGCCGCAACTACAGGACAACCAGCCGCCATTGCCTCAAGTAAAACTAGTCCCAGCGTCTCAGTCCGCGAAGGAAACAGAAACGCATCCGCCGACGCAAACGCCGCACCAAGATCTCTACCCGTGAGATAGCCGACAAAGTGAGTATTCGTTCCTGCAAAATGCTTTTCTAGCGCCGAACGATGCGGACCATCTCCTACCAAAGCTAGGCGCGCCTCTGGAATTGCCTCTAATATGGGTTTAATCCGTTCGATTTCTTTTTCCGCTGACAGACGACCGACGTAGAGTAACAAGGGACTATCGGGATGACCTTGAGATAGCCGCGATCGCATTTGTTCGCAAGCTAAATCGGGATGAAATAACTCCGTATCGACTCCCCGCTGCCACAAGTCTACTCGTTGGATTCCGTGGCTAGATAGTTCTTCTACCATTGCCGTTGAAGTACACAAATTTAATTCTGCTTGATTGTGAGCGGTTTTGAGCAATTCCCACAGCAAGCCTTCCAACATTCCCAACCCGTAATGCTGTAAATACTGCGGTAAATGAGTGTGATACGAGGCAACAAGAGGAATTTTTAGCACTTTGGCATAAAATAACCCCGATAGTCCTAGCACTGCGGGGTTAACCACATGAACGATATCAGGTTGAAATCTCTCCAGTTCGTGACCGATCGCGGGGCGTGGTAATGCCATTTTTAACTCTGGATACAATGGCAAAGGAAAGCCGGAAACACCGTAGACTTTCGCCCCTTTATACTCTGTAATCCCCCCTTCAGGAGCAACGACTAAAACTCGATCGCCGTTACGTTGTAAGTGTTCGACCGTGTGACGCAACCGCGTGACAATACCGTCAACCTTGGGTAGGAAGGTTTCTGTAAATAAAGCAATTTTCATACTTATTGAGGGGCGTTTAGGCTGGGGAGAGTTACCAGCAAGTATTTTCCGATAATCTCAATTTCTTAGCAATGTTGGGATCGCTCACAAGATAGACAGTTGCTCGAATTTAAATTCTCCGCCAAAATAGCCATGTTCGGCAGCAAAGCGACCGATCGCTGGGCGATAAGCTTGGTATACCACAATGGATCGGTCGTCAGATTGCGCCACAATATGATTTCCCGACTTGGGCAATCGGTCGATCTGCGATCTGTAAAGTTCTGTCACCAGTGACATTGAAATAATCCATCATCCCTCAACTACGTATTATGAGGGACAAGCGTATTCACCAGCCAACTACCAACTACCAACTACCAACTACCAATGACTATCTTCTCC
This sequence comes from Scytonema millei VB511283, assembly GCF_000817735.3. Taxonomy (NCBI): domain Bacteria; kingdom Bacillati; phylum Cyanobacteriota; class Cyanophyceae; order Nostocales; family Scytonemataceae; genus Scytonema; species Scytonema millei. Next base: position 326,466 of record NZ_JTJC03000006.1, read on the forward strand.
AAGTAACTTTAGGCAGAATATGCTTTTTATCAACGCGATCTTGGTACTTGACCGCAAAATTCAGCAGAGAATCAAGCAATGCTTCTGAGAGGAAATGCGGTTGCAAGCCGAGACTCAGTAAACTCGTATTTTTGGCGTTGAAATAGTGTTCTTCTCGCTCAATCCTGGGATTATCGAGATTGTTGACTTCGACTTTCAATCCCAGCGCGTTACCAGCTTTTTGCACCATTGCTGCCAAGTCGCCGACGCTAAATAGTTCGGTAAATTGGTTAAAGACACGGAATTCACCAGAATTAGCAGGATTTGCGATCGCTAATTCGACGCAGCGCACCGTATCCCGAATATCTAAAAAGCCACGGGTCTGCCCGCCCTTACCATATACTGTCAGCGGATGTCCGATCGCTGCTTGAATGCAGAAACGGTTCAGTGCCGTACCAAACACCCCATCGTAGTCGAGACGGTTGATGAGCATCTCGTCCATGCCTGTTTCTTCTGTCAGGACTCCATATACTACACCCTGATTCAAATCTGTGGCACGCAAGCCCCAAATCTTACAGGCAAAGTGAATATTGTGACTGTCGTGGACTTTGCTCAGGTGGTACATACTACCTGGCTGCTTTGGATAGGGTAAGGTATCCTTGCGCCCGTTGTGTTCGATCGTAATGTATCCCTCTTCAATGTCGATGTTAGGCGTACCGTATTCGCCCATCGTCCCCAGCTTGACCAAGTGACAATCGGGGAAACTATCGCGCATGGCATAGAGTATATTCAGCGTCCCAACGACATTATTCACCTGCGTCAGTACGGCGTGTTCGCGATCGATCATGGAAAAAGGTGCGGAACGCTGTTCGCCAAAGTGGACGATCGCTTCCGGTTCAAATTGGTGCAGCGTTTTGCTCAAAAAATCGTAGTTGGTAATATCGCCGACAAACAAATCGATCTTTTTGCCTGTGAGGTCTTGCCACCTTTGAATCCGATGCTGAATCGTTGCGATCGGTGTCAGGGTATCTACTCCAAGTTCGAGATCCCAGTGCCTCCGTACCATGCTGTCTAGAATCCCAACCTCGTAACCTCGATTGGATAAGTAGAGCGCGGTTGCCCAACCGCAATAGCCATCACCACCAATAACCAATACTTTCATCGTCTGTGCGTGTTACTCGCTGATATTCGCTAAATCTACCAGGTTTGTGTCCCCCTTTTGCGTCCTAAATTAGGAGTATATTTTCTGTACAATTGCCTAACCAATAAAAGCCTCTTGCCTCTTGCCTCTTACCTTCTATTTGAATTTTCGGATTTTTATTACAAAATGTTACATTTATGCCGTCAAAACGCTACGCTGTCTTGACACTATGCGAGTAAACCGATAACGTGATATACATACCCGGGTAAGACGATTGAAAAAAATATGCAAGCTAAGCAAAAAGTTACGCTGTATTTAACGCCTGAACTGCATCGGCGGCTCAAAATCAGAGCCGCGATCGACTCGGAACCAATGTCAGAACTTGCTGCCCGTGCGCTCGCCTTTTATTTATCTCACCAAGAGTTGATAGATGAAGCAGAGTCATACGGCAACACGCACAGAGTTTATGCATGTCCTGAATGTGCAACGACGGTGGCATTGAACGAAGGCGAACTAGTATCCCTCAAGGATCAGCCGGGGATCATAGAGCAGTCCAAGCCAGCAAGAGTTGCTGCTGAAGCAACACTACAAGAAGGGCAACTAGCCCTCGCCAGCCACTAATTTCATTGACGCTGATTCATCAAAGCTGAATCCGAAGCGCTGTCCGTACTATCTTTAGGGTCAAAAGTAAGGTCAAAGGCAATGAAAGAAGAGCTAAATATTCTCATACAAGCTCAATACCCGCTGATATACCTTGTGACCTCTGAGGAAGAGCGGGCTGAACAAGCAATAGCAACGATCGCCCAGTTAAGACCGCAGCGCCGAATATTCATCTGGACGGTGACGCACGGAATCGTAGAACACGGTCAGCCACGCCACGTCACGCAGCATAATACCGTATCTCCAGAAGCAGCGATCGAGTGGGTGATCCGCCAACGAGAGCCGAGCATATTCATATTTAAGGATTTACACCCTTTTATTGACGCACCAGTAACGACGAGATGGCTGCGAGATGCGATCGCCAGCTTTAAAGGCACGCAGAAAACGATCGTTCTGATGTCACCGATGCAGCAGGTTCCAATTGAGTTAGAGAAAGAAGTTGTCGTACTAGACTTCCCGCTCCCCGATTTGGCAGAATTGAACCAAGTATTAGAGCGGCAGTTAGAGCAGAATCGCGGACGGCGGCTGACAACCGATGCCAGAGAGAAATTATTAAAAGCAGCTTTGGGCTTAACGCGAGATGAGTCAGAAAAAGTCTACCGCAAGGCTCAGGTAACAGCCGGACAGCTATCAGAAAATGAAGTAGAAGTCGTCTTATCCGAGAAAAAGCAATTAATCCGGCGCAACGGCATTTTAGAATACATTGAAGAGGATGCCACAATCGATGCCGTTGGTGGTTTAGAAGAGCTGAAACGCTGGCTCAAACAACGTTCTAATGCTTTTACAGAAAGAGCGAGAGAATACGGTCTGCCTCAGCCGAAGGGAATGCTGATTTTAGGGGTACCTGGGTGTGGTAAATCTTTGATCGCCAAAACGACATCTCGCTTGTGGGGTCTGCCCCTACTTAGGCTAGACATGGGGCGAGTATATGATGGTTCGATGGTAGGGCGTTCTGAAGCTAACCTACGCAATGCCCTCAAAACCGCAGAATCAATTTCGCCGACAATCCTATTTATTGACGAGTTAGATAAAGCCTTTGCAGGTACGGCAGGCTCGGCTGACTCTGACGGTGGTACGTCTAGCCGCATCTTCGGCTCTTTCCTGACCTGGATGCAAGAGAAAACTTCTCCCGTATTCGTGATGGCAACAGCTAACCGCGTGGAAAGATTACCAGGGGAGTTTTTACGTAAAGGGAGATTCGACGAAATCTTCTTTGTGGATCTGCCAACCGCGGAAGAACGCAAAGATATATTTAGCATTCACCTGCTCAAGCGCAAACGGGATCTGTCCCGCTTCGACCTCGATCAATTAGCAAAAATTGCCGATGGGTTCTCTGGTGCAGAGATCGAGCAAGCCTTAATCGCTGCGATGTACGATGCTTTTGCTCAAGATCGAGAGTTTACCCAACTAGATATTATTGCTGCAATTAAAGCCACGCTACCCCTCTCTCGGACAATGACCGAGCAAGTAACGGCTCTAAGAGAATGGGCGAGACAGCGTGCTAGACCAGCAGCATCCTCCGTGGCTGAGTATCAGCGCATGGAGTTTTAAAAAGCTTTCTCCTACGTTCACAGGGGGAAAGGCTAGCCGCCCAGCTAGCAGATTACCTAAGCCGCATATCCCATCCCAAGACTGCGGCGACATTAACTTAAGCTAAACCGTTGTCGTTTATCGTTACTATCCTTCAGGAGGAATCCCAAATGTCTCACTTTAGCACTCTGCGTACAAAAATCACCGATGCAGAAATCCTCAAGACTTCTCTGCGCGACTTAGGAATTAATGTTAAGACCGAAGCTGATGTCCGTGGTTACAACGGTCAGCGCGTTCGCTCTGACATCGTAGCAGTTCTAGAAGGCGAATACGATCTGGGTTGGTCTCGCAACAGCGATGGTTCTTTCGATCTAATCGCTGACCTGTGGGGTGTTGCTAAGAAGCACAACCAAACCGAGTTAATCAACTCCATCAACCAAAAGTATGCAGTAAATAAGACTTTGGCAGAAGTCAAGCAGCGCGGTCTGCAAAATGCCAATGTCAAATTGGTCGTGCAAAAATAAGTTCTCTGCGCGTTCCCAAGCTTGCGGGTTAACCAGATTTAGAAGGGGTTAACCCCTTTTTTTTGCCCTTGGTCATTTGTCATTAGTCATTTGTGAAATGCGCTCTTGTTGAAAGCACTCTACGTCAGGGTGGGTATTGCCCACCACAGGCGTGAATTCCACTCCTCAAATGAGACTGTTATTGACTAGTCAATAATTACTAATAAACAATACCAATAGAATTAATATCATTCAGGATATAACGTTTCCCATGCAGGTGAAATACATTCGTAGGGGCGCACAGCCGTGCGCCTCTACGAATTTTTAATTTTTATTTTTGATTGATTCATTGAGCCATAGCTGAGCTATGGCTATGCTGAAATCAAATCTTAAATTATTGTTGCTGGCTGTACTATCTATAATATTTTCGTATTTTAATAGTATTTTGAAGCTTAAATTTCAGTATATCTACTGAGTCTTATAAATGTCAGGAAAATCGTATATATCATAACTGAATACAATCAAATACAACCGATACAACCGAATAAATCAGTAAGGCAATGAACGATCGCATTGAGAGAAAATTTTTAGACTCATGCGACAGTTTTTGTATGGGTATCTAGATTTCACTCAAGGTGCAGCAACTCTCAACGAGTTTTTTGCTTAATTACGGAATCTGCTGTAACAGATGTGGATCGCTATAAAGCGTTATCACAGACACACCTATCAACATTTGCTACTGGCGAACAGCGATCGCGATCGCTGTAAAATCTTAGTGCTGAAAATTACATAAACAAATCGCTCGATCGAAAATTCACGTCAACTCAAGGCTTGAGCAAAAATGGCAGACAACATTAACGACTTATTAGATCAGTGCGAACAAAGATCGCAAGTGCTGACTCAATCGGCAGAACAAGCTAACGAGCAAGTCACTCAAATTTTAGAATTTGCCACCAATTTAGCAGCTAATCTCGCTTCCATCGCTGAGGAAGCATTTACTAAGTTTGATGCTCTCAGTGACGAACTAGAAGCTGCCGAACAAAACTTAGAGAGCGAAATGGAAGCGGCTAAGCAGGGCTTCAGCAATTTACAGCAAAAGGTAGGCGAATTGCAATCTCAAACAGAAGCAAAGATCGAGCAGATTGGCGAACAACTAGAACAGTTAAAGAACCGGAAGGAAGAAATGCTTTCGGAAGTGGAGCAGGAAACCGAAACAACCAAATCGGGTTTTGAGGAGCTATCGAAGCTCGTGGAGGAAGTCGAGCAAGAAGCAGAGAAGCATTTAGAAAAAGCAAAAGAGCAGATCGAGCAGTTTCACGGCAAAGTTGAGGATGCAGAAAGTCGTTTTGGCGATCGCAAATCCTCTGTTTTAGAAGACTTTGCAGCTTTGACAGAAGAACTACAAAATCAGCTCGAATCGCTAACAAATGACTTCTCCGACGTAGCTAACGAGAAAAAAGACAAACTCAATGCAGTTGAGAGTAGCTTGGATTCAACTTCTCAGGACATATTATCAGCATTGACGCAAAAGTTTGTCGAAGAAGTTATGAGTGAACTAACGAGTTCATCTGAAAAAATTACCGAAGCCACATCACATTTGCAAGACGCAGGAGATGAGGTAAACGATGCATTAGACGGCAAAATAGGTGAAATTTTGGACAAGGTTGGTGAAGTCACTGATATTGTCGAAAAAATCGAACCAGTACTAGATATGGTTGATAAAATCTTAGGCTAATCGATAACTTTTATTTTTGCTAAATTCAAAATAAGGATAATACAGCATGGCACAAGTTCTAGATTTTGGGCGTGATGTTGATGAAGCTAGTGAGAAGCTGAACGAATTATTAGGTATTCTCGAAACTGCTTGTACGCAAATGGAAGAAGTGTGTACCGATCTAGAATCTGAAACTGAAACTTTAGATGAATCTGCCGAGAGCGTTAGTACAAATATTGAAACTTTAGCAGAATCTTTGCAGACAGCTTTAGAAGAGTTTAGCAGTAATGAAGAAGAAACGAGAGCCGAACTCGATGCTTTGCAACAAGCAATGACAGACATTGAAGGAAAATTAGATGAAGTTGCTCAATCTGTAGAAGCAGCTCAGGCTAATTTTGAATCAGAGATTAATGAGAGTAAATCAGAGCTAGAATCAAGCTTGGAAGAATTAAAAGAAGCATTTAAGAGTTTAGAAGATACAATTTCTAATACTGAAAACTCTGTAGGCGAAGGTCAAACAGAAGCTCAGGAGAAATTTGACGATTTAACTGAGGCGATCGAAGAACTTCAGGAACAGATTGAAGCATTCCAAAGTGAGTTGGAATCAAAATTTGAAGAAGTAGCAAACGAAATTAGCGATACTCAAAATTCTAATCTTGAAAAAGCTTTTAGCGAATACAGCGATAAACTCACGGGAGAGCAGTTAGACAAAATCACCTCTGGTTTTGAGGAATTAGAAAATAATTTCAGCGAATCTTTTGGAGATTTTAACGAACAAGTTACTGAATTTGCTGACGAACTCAAAGAACGATTGACCGAAATTCTAGAAAATACTAGCGAACATGTAGAAGATAACCTCAAGAACGAGCTACAAGAATCTTTTGAGAATGCGATTCAGGAAGTTGTAGAAGGAATGATTGAAGAAGTAGCGGAAAACATCATGATGATGACAACAGGTTCGTCTGTAACAGGTGCGCTGAGTCCTATCTTACCAGCGTTAGCTGCTGCCAAGGTTGCTACCGGAGCGATTAAAGCAGTTTTGGATTGTGTCGATATATTCTAAATATTTTAACGCTGTTTTCAACTCATCGATCGCGTCTCAACTATTGGAAGTCTAAAATATGAACGAGCAATTAGGACAAACCCTGACATCGTTATCTCAAATGGCGAGTGTATTTCCTGAAAAACTAGATAGTTTAGTACAACTATCATCGGAAGTCCAAGCAGAAGCCGATCGCCTGGTTAGCAATATTGAAGAAAAGCAAGAGCAGATTGCAGAAATTCTCGAACAAATTCAAACTGCACTAACCGAATTAAAAGAGGAAGCTACAGAGCATCAATCTCAACTTGAAAGTGAAATTGTCGAACTTGAAAGTGGAGTTGAATCTTTAACAGAATTTATCTCTGAAGCTCAAGGACAGCTCAGTAGCGAAATTGAAACGACTCAAAGCAAAATTTCAGAACTCAAAGAACATTTGGATGAAAGTAGTTCTACAACTGAAAAGACGGGTGAAGAAACTCAAAACACGCTAACACAAGCTCAAGAAAAAATTCAATCCGGTCAAGACAAATTAACTTCTGCTGTAGAAGCAACCAGTAAAGAAGTAGAAGCTTTCCAAGAAAAGCTTGACGAATTAAAATCTGCTCTTAGCGAACAGATCGAGCAACTTAGTGAAGATATGGAGAAGTCACAAGGAGAAGTTGGCGAAAAAATTCAAGCTATGGCAGATACTTTTATTGATTTACATCAAGACTTTACTTCCAAGTTAAATCAATTAAGTAGCCAAACTGTCAAAGGCGAAACGGACGATCTGTTAAATCAAGCTCAAGAAAAAATTCAAGCAGAACTGAAAGAATTAATTACAGAAGCCGTTAAAAACGTGACGGATTCCGTAGAAGAGATGAGTCAGAAAATTTCGGGTTCTAGTGAAGATGCTTCCATTGCTCGTAAAGCCTTGGAACCATTATTCGACCAGCTTGATGAATTTATCGATCCGCTTAAAGATGGAGTTGAAGCCGTGAAAGATGTAGCCGAAAGCCTTGGAATAGATTTTGGCTGATGAGAAAAAACCTGAGCGAATAGAAATCGCAACTACACAAACAAAGTCCGCCTGCGCGGACTTACATAGAGGTAATTTATCAAAATAGAATTCTTTTCATAAGAACTATAATCGAGGTAAATCGTGGCTGATTTTGAAACAACTGCAACAGAAACAGTAACTAAACTGACAGAATTATTAGGTGAAGCCGAGCAAGCACAGTCAGAATTAACAGGCTTGCGAGAACAAATTGCCCAGGTTTCCGAACAAATGGATAGTCACTGGCAGACATTAAGCGATCGCGCTCAATCTTTATTAGAACGAATTAATAGCGCTAAGGAAGATTTGAGTGAAGAAGCTGAATCGCTCAGTCAAGAAGTCACTCAGCTCAAGGAAAATGTAGAAACTTGGCAGAATGAAACTAATGAAGAAAACGAAGCTACCAAAACAGAAATCAGTTCGCTTGGTGAAGACTTAGACTCGACTAAATCCGAGCTAGAATCGAATTTAGAGGCAGTAGAAGAAGTTTTTAAATCTCTTCAAGAAAAACTAGAGGAAGTTGCCACAGAGTTAGAGGAACAGTTTTCAGAGCAGGAAGACTTTCTCCAAAACGATGTATCCGATCGCCTAGAGAGTCACCAATCTGATTTAGAAGAACGAGCTTCAGAGTTTGAATCGCACATTAAAGATGAATCTGCTCCAGCAATTGCCGAATTAGTCAGCGAATTTGCAACTCAGGTTGAGGATGTAATAGAGCAACTAACTGAGAAAACCAAAGATTTGCAAGAATCGACATCAGATACAACTGAAGATGCAATCTCTAAATATAAAGAAACTCAAGAAGAAGTCTTTGATAAGCTGATGGATACGGCAAAAGATCTAGAAAAAATGATGGATAAACTGAGCGGCTTTGTTGATAAAAGTGGTGATACAGCTGAGACTGCTAAAGATACCATGACTGATGGCGTAGAAGCTACTAATGTAGGTTTAAATGCAGCTCTGGGAATAATTGAAGATACTTATGAGATATTAAAGAAGTTTATTCCTTAGAAAAAATTCAAGTGTAGGGTGGGCAATGTCAACCCTGCCAAGGTAAGATTTTTCTTTGTCTAATAAACGAGCCGTAGAAACGCCGCTTTTGGATAAGCCAAGGATGGTATTTCGCAAAATACGTTTTGTTCGCATGTAAACGACTCCAACCCCTGCATAAATTTTCCAATCGCTCGCTATTTAAGAAGATAGTTCAACACACGGCAGGGTGATATGCAAACTATACAAGTAAACGTGGCGGAGCGCGATCGCCATCTAGCTACAGCGACGGAAATTTCCCAAGAATGGCGTTTGCGTCTCACTCAAGAATGTCCGACGCAAAGCGATACTGCCCGAGAAAGCATAGTCCGTTGGCTGATTGGCGAAGATACAGAACGCTATCAAACGTGCAATTCTCTTCAGTTATCCATAGCACAGCAAGCTATGGAATACCGCTTTCGCATCCTCAAACAGCGATATTTAGGGGTTTCACCTCAGCAGGCATATCACCGCTTGACAATACGTTTGTGCAGTTTAGTACTACTGCGAAATAAAATTCACGCCCTCGTTGCCTTGGGTGGCGATCGCCGTCGGGCAGTCGTTGATGTTTTGCAAGAAATTATCCAAGATTTATTGCAGCGCGATCGCTATTTGCAACAACAAACAGCTTGGATTGCGGCGTGTACTGACGATATGAGACTGCGAACTGCCTTGCTATTAACTACTGTAGAAGAATATTGTTTGCGCCCGATTCACAATCGACCTTTAATCGTGCATCGCTTTGTCAATTTTCTTCGCCGGACGCAGATGGGAGGAGTCACACAAGTTCCAGAACGCAGAATTCTCAAACTACTGTCTGACGAATTCCTTTCTGATGATAGCGATCGCACTTGGAGCACGATCGACGTGCGATCGGTCAGCGTGTATCAAGACAGCCAGACCCAAGCAGAACAGCACGCAGCAAGACATCTCGTGCAATCGGAATTTAGCAACTATTTAACTCACAATTTGGGAGAAACTGCCGCGCAATGGTTAGAACTATACTTGCAAGGTAGGTCTCAAGAAGCGATCGCCCAACAGTTAAATTTGTCAGTCAAAGAAGTCTATCGACTGCGAGAAAAAATTGTCTACCATGCCGTGAAAGTATTTGGATTAAAACATCATCCAGAACTAGTGAGTCATTGGCTGGGAACGAGTTTAGAAGAACACAGTTTCGGTTTGACACCTAAACAATGGCAGGAATTTTGGGAGCAACTAACCCCGAGGCAGCGCCAGGTTGTAGAGTTAAGAAAATCTGGCAAAAATTTAGATGCGATCGCCTACACTCTCAACCGCAAGTTAAATCAAATTACTAGCGAATGGAATAAACTTTGCTTAGTAGCCCAAGTCGTGCGAAGTGGGATGAACTAAAATACCAATTTTTTTAGATAATCAAGTTTTCGAGGCAATAACTTTTTACTTACTCGATTCCTCAACAGTTTCAATCGCTGCTAAACAAAACTGAGAAACAGCCATAATCGCAAACACAGAACCAAAATAGATAGCAGTGAGAAATTCAACCGTGTTATCAAAAGGAATGAAGGCAGTCATGGCGATGGTCACCTTTAAGAGGGAGCAGGGAGTAGGGAGCAGGGAGCCGGGAGTTGATAAAACGTAACTTGTAACTTGCGACTTGATAATTGCTCCATACTCTCTCGAAACAGTACACCACCCTTTCGTGCAGCAGTCAAGCAAAAATTTTGCTTTTTTTCTACTGTCTGGCAACTGCTTCTATACGTTTACAGTAGCGATCGCGCGTTCGACAATTTGTAAGGCTGCGTCCACTTCTGCGGCTGTCACAATCAAGGGTGGCACGAAGCGAAGCACTTTTGGTCCTGCCGGAACGAGTAACAAACCTTCAGCGATCGCCGCTTGAACTACATCAGCTGCCGTAATTTCGCTTTCGGCAGCTAACTCCATCCCATTAATTAAACCCCAACCGCGCACATCAGTGATGAGCGCCGGATATTTGGCTGCCAGCGCCCGCAAGCCCGTTCTGAGCTGTTCGCCCCGTGCCAAGACGTTTTCTAATAAATTCTCTTTGGCGAGCGTTTCGCACACCGTTAAGGCGACAGCACAGGCAAATGGGTTGCCGCCAAATGTACTGGCGTGATCTCCTGGTGCAAATACATCGCAGTGTTGTTTGCACATCATCGTCCCGATCGGGATACCACCACCTAAACCTTTAGCAGAAGTGAAAATATCTGGTTCGATGCCTAAGTGTTCGTAGCCCCACAATTTCCCCGAACGTCCCATCCCCGCTTGCACTTCGTCGAGAATCAGTAAAATTCCGGTTTCGTCGCAAATTCGACGAATGGCTTGGAAGTAAGCCACATCCCCAGGGCGCACGCCGCCTTCCCCTTGTAGGGGTTCAAGTAAAATCGCACTTACAGCCCGATCGCCTTCATCCAGTTCGGAAATTGCCGCTTCAATCGCTTGAATGTCGTTGTAGGGAACGTAGTCAAACCCTGGGACTAATGGAGCAAAGTTTTTTTGATATTTCGGCTGTCCGGTGGCGGTAATCGTCGCTAGCGTCCGTCCGTGGAAGCTGGCGTTGGCGGTGAGAATAACTGGATGCTCGATCTTCTGTACGGTATGGGCGTATTTGCGGGCGAGTTTAATCGCGGCTTCATTGGCTTCCGCACCGGAATTGCAGAAAAAGGCTTTCTCGGCACATGAATGCTGAATCAACCATTGGGCTAGTTGCCCTTGTACGGGGACGTAAAACAGATTGGAGACGTGGTGTAGCGTCTGGATTTGGCGCGTCACTGTTTCCACCATCGCTGGATGGGCATGTCCCAGGGTGCAGGTGGCAATTCCGGCGACAAAATCGAGATACTCTTTGCCTGTGGTATCCCAAACCCGACAACCCGCACCCCGTTCTAAGGCAATCGGGAAACGGGCATATGTGTCCATGACTGCTTCGTTGAAGCGATCGAAGTCGTATGCACCAGTTTGTTGCGGATTGGATTCTACGACTAATGTGGGCTGAGAAACAGTGTCTAAGCTCATGGATGGTTCCTTAATTGTGGTTGGTAGAATTCTAGGGACGTTATATGTCAGCCTCTATAAAATATTCAATTACCTACTTGTAAGATCTCTTCTAAAATTAACTTTTCAGCAGTAGAGTTACCCGCACTCAGCTTTACTTTAGCGCGATCGCAAGCATTTAACTTACCATTTGGCTCGAACTGAAAATCTTGCTCCCGTACAAACCCTTGCGCTTGGAGTTTTTTCAGGGCAAACTGGGTTGCCCACTCTACCAAATCTAGTTCGGGTTCGAGATATTGAGGATGACGCAAAAGCCAACGACAAGCATCGGGATCGGTATCGGCAAGCTGATAAAGTGCCGTAGCCAAGATCTCCTCGACACATTTAGGGCTAGGTAAAGCGGTAAAAAAGTCTTTAAGCGAGCTAATTAGCGTGGGTGTTTGAGTTTTAAACACATCTACGGCTAATTCAACATGTGGCTTACAGGTACTATTAGATATACACATAATGGCTGCCTTCCACTTCACTCACCCATCGGCAGACAAGACAACACAGAGTGGTTGACAGTGCGTTGACAGTTTACCGTTGACCAGCGATCGGCGATCGATCCCCAGTTAAGTTGTCTGACTTTAAATCTGAAGTTAAAAGAAAAATGTGAATAATTTGTGAACCGTAGTAGCGCCATTTTTGGCGATCGTATATAAACTTAAGGCGAGGGGCGAGAGAATTCAGAATTCGGAATTCACTGGTCACTGATAACTGCTCCCTCAGCTCTCCTATCCCTTATCGGTAGCAAAACATGAACGAACAGTCCTATTCCTACGAGGCACTTCAAAACCAAAAAAAGTTTTATGATTCTCGGTTTCAGGCAGGTTATATGCAGGATTTCTCAGGATTATTTGAGTCCTGTAGATTTTATGCAATGAAAGATATATTGAAGCAAATAAAATCGAGTGGTTTCAATCCAGCAACAATTTTAGATTATGGTTGTGGCGAAGGACGATACCTCAATTTGTTAAAAGATTACTTTCCTACATCTGCTCTCCACGGCTGTGATATATCAGACGAAGCATTAACAATTGCTAAAAATATATATTCATCAGCTCAATATACTCCCATGAGTGATGAAACAGTTAATTTACCTGACAATTCTTTCGATCTCATCATCTCCATAGAAGTTCTAGAACATGTAGGTGATGTTGCTCAGTCTATAACAGAGATCGGTCGATTACTCAAACCGCAAGGGATGACAATATTATCCACGCCTTGCGCCAATAAATTTTCTTTTGAATGGTGGCAAAATCGCTTGACGGGAGGCTTGCAGCCATCATTTGATGGTTATGGCAGATTTAAAACCGATGAACCAGGACATCTACGCCGACTTTGCGATCGCCACCTGAAATCTTTATGTTCTGATGTCGGAATAGATATTTATAAAATCTATCATCGCGCCCATTTATTTGAAACCCTTGCCCCTAAAGGTAGACTATTTAAGCGCATACCTCAAGCTTGCGTTGGTTTTGGCATGTTAGATTGGTATCTATTTAAAAACTTCCCCAACGGTTCAACGATGATTGCTTTAGGAAAGAAAAGATAGCGCTCTTGTTGACAGTTATCAGTTATCAGTTATCAGTTATCAGTGGTAATTGGTAATTGGTTGACGGTTGATTCTTTTCCCCCTCAGCTCCCTCAGCTCCCTCAGCTCTCTTGTCCCCCTTCCCCTCTCAGCTCTCTTCCGCTGCCTGGGGTTGAATTTGACAAACCACTTCATAAAGAGTAGTTGTAGGAGCGCGATCGAATAAAGGGGACATCTTTTTTAGTATGCTCCTGTAGTTTTCCTCATGCTCATTAGCTTCCATCTCATCTACACTTTCCCAGAAAATCACAGAAACGCCTCGATCTGTACCTGGTTCTTGCAGGAGATATGCACCTTTAAACCCATGTCTATAAGTTGAAACTGCCTGTTCGTAAATTCTTCTTGCTTCTTCAAACTTGCCCGGTTTGAATTCTCCAACTGTAACTTGAGTATATTGCCGTTTGAGAAAATCTTGAAAATCCATCGTTTATCACCTCAATGATTTATTTGTTATTAGTCATTAGTCATTTGTCATCAGTAAGTGGTTTATGACTTACGACTTACGACTTACGACTTACGACTTATTGTTTGACTTCTTGTGGATTCACATCCATTTTGAATTTTGATAAATGTAGATTTAATCATTAAAAATGATTTTATAGTCTTTTGCTCTCACAATTGACTAAAACTATAGATTTTGTTGCGATGTGGCGATCGCAGCTTGGGGGCTAGAAATGCAGCAAACGTTACGACCTGTGTGAGATGCCCGATTGCCGCACTCTACCCTCTGCTATTGTGCCATAGCGATCGAACCTAAAATCTAAATCAGGCAGTTCTACTAAATTAAACCTTGAGCAACGAATAAAACTGCAAACAGACTAGATACTATGGCAAGAAATCTAAACACTGGGGCAACTTCTTCTATATGGCGATTTGGTTTGAGAAAGAAACTTTGTACGAAGCGCGATCGCTGTACTGAAATAGAGACGGACAAGACAAACAAAAAGGGTAAACTTAAAGTAGGAACTGATAAATTTAGATAGGAATAATTAGCACAAATTAATAAAAAAATATTCCATAACACAAGCGCTGAAACGACAACTTGCCAGTAAATAGGACTACCGTTTCGACGAGGAAATTCCTCAACACGGGCTGCTGGTAAAAAACCAGCTTGTTTAATGTAATCAAAAAAGCTCTGAGTACTTTGAGTCAAAAAAACAATATTGGCAGGATATTCAGCAACGGTGTGTCTAATTCTAACTCCACCCCACGTTTTTTCTAAAGAAACAATTTGCTGCGGGTAAAATTTATAGTTAGCCAGCAAAAAAACATTGAGTTTTAGTTGGTTATAATCTGCTGACAAATTCGCTAAAGGTTGAGGCAGTTTCATCTCTCCAACAGAAACACCTCCAATCAAATTTGCTGAATGCGGCATTTGAAATTTATCCCACTAATTGTTCAATTGACATGCGATTTCATGAATCTAGTTGTATTCTTCCCCTTCAAAACAGTAACTATATCAATACGTAGGTCGAGGTAACACAAAGTTACATAAGCTATTCTTATAAATTGCTTTCATTTTCTCGCTACAGTCGCTCTATGAGATCTCATGGCAAAGTCACAAGCCTCATTCTGCCTAGCAAGGGAGCAATCGGCGCTCAGTTAAGGAAATGTTCAAATTCCTGCAAGAAATTGCAGCAAACAGAGCATAAGGCAGGAATTGCACTTTCAATCGCTCTTATTGCCTGCAACCCTGCTCTATAATCTATGAAGATAGTGTAAAACTTGAATGAGTCTCGTTACAGTCCGCCAACCAAGCTAAATGAAACCGTGCAGCATATACAGACAACTATAACTGGATAACAGATTATTAGAAATAGATCGAGTTAACTTTACAAATTGTACGAATGCGATCGATTGAGCAACCAATAGTGGGCTGCCGTCCATAAAAATTTGGATCGAGAAATTTGGGTCAAAAACTTTCGGTCAACTACAATGTTAGGCAAGTTACTAGAGGGACGTTATCAAGTCATGCAAGTTCTGAGTGCAGGGGGTTTTTGTCAGACCTACCTCGCTCAAGACACCCATATTTCTAATCGCCCTACATGCGTAGTCAAGCATCTCAAACCTGCCAATAGTTCTCCCAATGCCCTACAAACGTTGAGATGGTTGTTTACAGGCGAAGCCCAAGCTTTAGAAAAACTAGGATGTCACAATCAAATTCCTCGGCTGCTAGACCACTTTGAGGAAAACCAAGAATTTTATCTCATTCAAGAATTTGTACAAGGGCATACCTTAAGTGCAGAACTACAACCAGGTAAGCCTTGGAGTGAAAGCCAAGTGTTTTACATGTTGCAAGAAGTACTGCAAATCTTGGAGTTTATTCACTCGCACGGCTTAATTCATCGCGATATCAAGCCGAATAACTTGCTCAGGCGCAAGCACGATCGCCGTCTGGTGCTAATTGATTTTGGCTCGGTTAAACAAGCATGGACGCAGGTTGTGACGCTGCAAGGGCAGAAGATCAATACGTTTTCCATTGGCTTACCAGCAACAATTACAATCGGCACTCCTGGCTACATGCCTACGGAACAAGAACGAGGCAAGCCGCGCCCTAACAGTGATATCTATGCTTTGGGGATAGTGGCAATTCAAGCTTTAACAGGCATTCATCCGACTCAGCTAGATACCGATCCAGATACCTGTGAAATTCTTTGGCGACACTATCGTAAAATCAGCCCCGAACTAGCGCAAACTATAGATAACATGGTGCGCTACGGCTTTAAAGATCGCTACCAATCTGCAACCGAAGTCTTAGCAGCCCTAGAACCTTTGGCAAATCGGTATCAACCCGTGCTGCATTATGGTTTTCACGAATTACAAGGGACTCAGGTTCAGATACCCACAGTAGCGCAAGATTCGCACTCTTTACTGGGTGAAGAAGAAACTGTTTCTTATAGCTGGGGCGATCGCCCACAATTACAAATACCAGCTAAAACTGGCAAAGCTACAGCTGCAATTTTAGCCAAAAGATCGACTTCCTTACTCGATTTAGGAATTGGCGCGATCGCTTTAGCGACTTTACTCGTAGGTATCTATTTCGCCTCCCACTCCCCCACACCAGCCTTCAAACCAGAAAAGTATCCTGTATCAATTCCCTTGAAAAGTAGCTAGTACAAGAAGTCAAAAGTCAAAAGTCAAAAGTCAAAAGTCAAAAGTCAAAACCTAAAATTTAAAAATTCGTAGGGGCGGGTTTAGCGAGAATCCCTCATCATGAACGAAGATCGTTTGCCAAAACCCGCCCGTACACAAGTTAAAAAGCTGTGACTTAGTGGTGATTTGTTTTTGCCATGCTGCGCTACTCATCTTTCTCTGACAAGGTTAGTAAAAAAGCTAAGTTTTCCTCGGCTTTTAAAGCGTGGGGAGCATTTGCAGGCATGAAGACGAATACTCCTGGTTCTAGAACGATGTCTTGTCCTTCTAGGATGAGAATTCCCTTCCCCTCCAACACGTTGACGGTAGCGTTGCGTGTAGATGTATGTTCGGAGATTTCAGTTCCAGCCGCGAGACAAAACAGAGTGCATTGACAGCAACTATCTTTAATCAATACTTTACTCAATACCCCAGCTTGGGGATATTCAATATTTGTCCGTAGCTGCGTGGATGAAGATCGTAAAGGTAATAGGGTGGTACTCATGGATTCCTCGGTTAAAAGTTAAAAGTCAAAATGCTCAAAGCTATTGTTGACAAGTATGAGCTTAAGAGCGAACGGCAGACAAAATGATGTAACCTAAGTCCTGCCGATACGTTTGGAAAACTTGGCGCATTGTTAAAACTCGCTGCCGAATTTGCGATCGCGTCAGTATATTCCACAAAATGCGGATTGTATTGAAAATACCTTCGTCTGCAAGCATTTGCTGCGGTTTGAGCAATCCCATTTCTCCGGTTTGATGTTGCTGTACTGTTAATCCAGCCGCTTCACAAGCTGCAATCCAATTAGATTCGGATAAGGGCGTAGAATTGACTCGGATCGCTTGTGCTAAAGCGCGGTGAATCTCTGCTTCTCGATTTTGTGCTAAAAGTTCGTGAGACAAAAACTTCCCACCAGGCTTGAGGCGATCGCGAATTCCTGCCAGAATTTTCGCTTTTCCTGGCGGAGATTGCATAGTCAGGATCGCTTCTGCCAATACATAATCAAACTTTTCTGTCAAGCGATCGAGATGAAAGATATCGCCTTCAATAATTTCAACTCGATCGCTCAAACCTGCTGCAACAACATTAGCACGGGCGCGAACCACAGAATCGGGATTTTTCTCAATTCCCACAACCCGCACGCCATAGCGCCGAGCAATTGCGATCGCGCTTAAACCAAAACTCGCTGCTAATTCTAAAACCGTTTCCCCAGGTTGAAAATTCGCCCATTGAAATAGTTGCTCTGTCGCCAAACGTCCGCCGGGACGGAGATATTTTTTGCCTGCTGCTGCTAAAACTTCATGTCCGGGGGCAGTTTCGTAGTTAAGGGTAGCGTGGGTCATACATTTGACCTCTAAGTTAATTCTTGGCTACCTTTACTGTGACAAAATAGCTTTGAGTTATTTATGAGCTAGCTCAGTTGTCAGTTATCAGTTATCAGTCAAGTGTGGTGAGTGGTGCGTGAATCGCTTCTGATTTGGAGACTTCTGACTTCTGACTGGTTTCTTCATCAGGTCAGATGAAACAATTAATTTTTGTAAAAGCGATCGCCATTATCTCCTTACTCGCATGGACGGAGATCGTTATCTGCGGTCGCTTTATTGCTTATACTTGAGCTTTTCAGGCAATTTAGTCAAACTGTCAATTCTTTTTGCTCAAGTTAAGTACAAATTCATGCTTGAGTAAAAGTAGCACTTTCCTGTATATTCTAAAAGCTAATCAGTTTGATGCATTTTCCACATCATAACTGTTTATTATTTATGACTAATTTTGTATAGATATTACTAACCACAAAATTTCTCAACCTGTTACTCAGAGGCACAATGGATAAAAAAGCACAACATCAAAAAACTCAACCCGTGACAAATAACGCGATCGCCGATAGCAAAGATTTTAATTTCGATCTTTGGGCGAATGCAGTCAGAAAACAAATGCTTTCTGTACTACAAGAAAAGACACAACATTAACAGTTATCAGTGACCAGTGAGCAACGCGGTAGTGGCTAGCAACCTAATCCCGAATTTCGCATTCGCGATTGCAAGTTGTCGGAGATGGGTTGCTGATGTTTTACGCTGGAAGTATGGACGATGCTTTATACTTAATGCCCTTCTCACATCGCGAATCATGATATGACACGATTTTTTCAATTTGAAGCTGATTTTGTAGACTCCCTACGCTGTATTCCCATGCAGGTACGTTACAAGTTAGATACTTGTGGAATTAAACTGAAATTACCTGAATGGAACCAATTCAGTCAAGAAGATCGGCAAGCACTGATCGATCGCCCCTGTACTACGCCAGCAGAAATTCAAGCATATCGTCAGTGGTTACAAGACTTAGTTTTTCAATATACTGGTAAGCCAGCCAGCGAACTACCAGTAGAAGACAACCCCGATTGGATGAATGCAGCAACTGTTCCTGCTAGCATTGGGGAGAAAGCTGGCGAATTTGGCGTGACGCTCAGCTCAGAGCAATGGGCAAATTTACCACCCATCGAAAGATTTGTGTTAATCAAACTCAGCCGTTCGAGCCACGAAAACCGAAATTTTCTACCCGCACTCAAAGAATTTCACCTAATCAATTAGAGTACCCTCTCTACTCAGTCGATCGCTTTCTACAGACATTACACGTAACTTCTCTATAGCGATCGCTGATAACTGATAACTGTTAACTGTTAACTGTCTCTACCAGTTGACACGCCTGTACTCTTTCCCGCGAGACAATCTGCAATTCGTGGGGATAGCGGGGACGCGGATCTTTCTCTAACCAAATGGGGGGAACCATAGTTAGATCGTAAGCCGCGATCGTATCAATTACGCCGGGGCGAGACTTCAGCTCGACTGCGAGTCCTGGCAAATATTCAAAAGCTTCTTCCCAATCGATTTGTGGCACGGTTATAAGTAAAACTGTATTTATTGATACGATTTTACAATGACTTGGCGGATAAATAAATATATCTGTAGCTAGAAATACATTTTTTTACATTTGTGGAGATGCGATCGCAATATTTCCTAACATCAATAGCTGTTTTCAGTTATGTGGGATACAAACTGTGTAGGGGCGCACAGCTGTACGCCCCTACGGATGTAATGCAAAGGATTTCCCGCAAAAGCGCTAAATCAGCTCTGCATCTTGGCGCTATATTTTCATCCTTTGCCAAACCCCTGACCACGACTGGTAGAAGGCAGACAAATGCAGTTTTGTAGTTGTTGAAGCAAAGCCTCTCGATCTAGATTTTGTCCGATCAGTACCAGTTGATTCTTTTTGGGTTTGCCGTTCCATTCCTCATCTTCTAGGGTAAAGCGCTTACCGCAGAGGTGAAAAATATGGCGTTTTGGACTTTCCTCAAACCACATAATCCCCTTAGCGCGGAAGATATTTTCAGGAAGTTGGTTGTCTAGAAAATACTGAAACTTTCTAATTGCCAGTGGCTTATCGCTTTGGAAAGATATTGAGGTAAAACCATCGTTCTCTAAGTGATCGGAGTGATGATGGTGATGGTCGTGATGGTCGTGATGGTCGTGATGGTCGTGATGGTCGCAGTCTGAATGGTCGTGATGGTCGTGATGGTCGTGATGGTCGTGACCGGCGGGAGTATCGAAATACTTATCAGACTCGAACAGACCGACGCTAAGAATCAATGGGAGAGGAACTTGCGATCGCGTTGTCCGCAAAATTCTCGCTCCGTCT
This sequence comes from Scytonema millei VB511283, assembly GCF_000817735.3. NCBI lineage: Bacteria > Bacillati > Cyanobacteriota > Cyanophyceae > Nostocales > Scytonemataceae > Scytonema > Scytonema millei. Next base: position 346,549 of record NZ_JTJC03000006.1, read on the forward strand.
TTAATATCCCGAATCTTGACTTCTAGAAGATCGAGGTCTGCTTCCTCGACTAAATCTGCCTTGTTAAGAATGATGACATCCCCATAGGCAATTTGACTGTAGGCAGCTTGAGAGTTAAACAGATCTAAACTGTAATTTGCCGCATCTACGACCGTGATGATTGAATCTAGGCGTGTCATGTCGCGTAACTCCGTGCCTAGAAAAGTCAGCGCCACAGGGAGAGGATCGGCGACTCCTGTTGTTTCCACGACAAGATAATCAACCTTCTCTGGACGTTCCAATACTTTGTAAACGGCTTCTACCAAATCGTTATTAATCGTGCAGCAGATACAACCGTTACTCAGCTCCACCATGTCATCGCCAGTTGTGACGATCAACTCGTTATCAATCCCAATTTCGCCGAATTCATTCACTAAAACGGCTGTTTTGAGACCTTGCTGGTTAGTCAGGATGTGATTGAGCAGAGTTGTTTTACCGCTACCGAGAAAGCCTGTAATGATGGTGACTGGTAGCCCCTGTTTCGGTGCATCCATTGCGGGAGATTGGTCAGAACCTACTGCTGATTGCATAGCGCTGCTGATTTAAATCTTGAAAGTCTTATCTTACAATCTGCTAGGGCAAGAAGTATGACTTACACTCTTGCCCCATCTTTATTCATTATGTCGCGTTCGATGAATTCAGGAGGCGCTTAGCAAAATTCACGATCGATAATATAGCAACATAATTACGAGCATCTTGTCCTGCTTGCTTTTGCAGATAACGATTTTGCGCCAAGACTGGCAAGAGCAGACGCGATAAGATTTCTATCCGATGACAAATACAATGATTTCCCTAGTCTTTTTTCTGGGTTTTCTGCTTTTACTTCCTGTGAGACAATCGTGCGAGTATTTAGTGCAACTTGACCATTAGTACTGCATATAAATCCATCACTAATAGGAGTAGCCGATCGTGGTAAACAGCGAATCTAACGGTAAGGTAGCTTTGATTACTGGTGCAAATAAAGGACTAGGACTAGAGATGAGTCGCCAGCTCGGACAACGCGGCTTGACAGTTTTAGTCGCAGCCCGTAGCTTACAAGCAGCCGAAGCAGCAGCTACTACACTACAAAAAGAAGGATTGAAGGCTGAGGCGATCGCCCTGGATGTGAATAACAGCAACGAAATTCAGTCCGCCGTACAGGAGATTGGCGATCGCTTTGGTAAGCTTGACGTTTTAATTAATAATGCCGGTGTCATGTTAGATGGCGAATGGTCGATCAGTAATGCTAGTTCTGTGCCGATCGATACCATCCGTAAAACTTTTGAGACAAACTTTTTTGCCCTAGTCGAACTGACTCAGAAACTACTGCCTTTGATTTTAAATAGCCCTAGCGGTCGAATTGTCAACATGGCTAGCATTGAGGGATCGCTGACACTTCATGCCGATCCGAACTCACCAATCTATGATGCTAAACCATTTGCTTATGATGCTTCTAAAGCAGCCGTCAATTCATTTACAGTGCATTTAGCCCACGAGTTACGGCACACTTCGGTAAAAGTCAATAGCGCTCATCCAGGTTGGGTAAAAACAGAATTGGGTGGTGAAGGCGCAATGATGGATATTACAGAGGGAGCAAAAACAGGCGTAGAATTGGCAACATTACCCGATGATGGTTCGAGCGGTGGCTTTTTTCATCTGGGGCAACCCTTACCTTGGTAGCGATATCAGTTATCAGTTATCAGTTGTCAGTTATCAGTGACTAGTGGCTGGTGGCTAGTAGCGATCGCTTGCGACTTGCGACTTGATGACTTCTCCATAACCAATCCTCACGTAAAATTACGCTATCAATTTAGTATATTGTTCTACTAAGCGATCGCTCAGTCTGGGCAATTTTCTCTAGAATCTCAAACTGCTCTTCGATAACTGACAACTGACAACTGATAACTGACAATGCAATCTTCTGCTACACTGACGCTTTGCGAATCTTCCGAGCCAGCGGGGGCGCGAGAACAACCACGTTATTTTCTCTCTCCCAGCGAAGAAATTGTCATCGGGCGATCGCCTGATTGTCAAATTGCCCTCGATCCTAAGCGTTACACGACGGTTTCGCGCTATCACGCCAAGTTGCGTTGGCAAAAAAGTTCCGAGCCTGGTTGGGAAGTTTGCAACCTCAGTTCGACCAATGGCACGTATATTAACGGGAAGCAGATTGGCGCAGAATGGCGGAGCTTACAATCGGGCGATCGCATTACCCTAAGTTGGCAAGGTCCAGAGTTTCTATTTGAATATCAGGAGTTGCCTGCTACTGTACTGGTTAAAGCTCCTACGAGCGCCCAAAAGCCGCCAACGGCAGCTCACGCAAGTGTAGTTGTCCCTGTAGCAGAATCAGCAGTTGAGCCTGAACCAATCGTTGTTACACCAGAACCACCGCAATCTGAAGTAGTACAGCCGCCTGCTCCTGAAATCGAGCCAGTAAAGCCACCAATACCACAGCCTGAAGCGCTAGAACAACCTGCGGCGATCGCGCAATCAGAAGTAGCACCGGCGATCGCTCCAACCCCCGAACCAAGATCTGCTGTCATTTCTGCTGCAAGTCCTGCTATTCCAGCACTACCCGATACTGGTAAAAGCTTATGGAAGCTTGGTTTAAATCCAACAATTTTGACCTTAACCGGACATTCAGATTTGGTACGTACAGTTGCGTTTAGTCCTGACGGTCAAATTCTTGCTAGCGGTAGCGCTGATAAAACAATTAAATTGTGGCAACTCAATACTGGGCAAGTTATCAATACCTTTAACGGACATAAATCGGCGATTAATGCCGTTGCGTTTAGTCCTGACGGTCAGATGCTAGCAAGTGGTAGCGCCGATAAGACACTCAAACTCTGGAACCTCAGCACGGCTGAAGAAATCTCTACTTTTGTCGGTCATGGTTCGGCTGTAAATAGCGTTGCGTTTAGCTCTGATTGTCAGATGCTAGTGAGTGGCAGCGCGGATAAAACCGTGAGACTATGGGATCTCGGCACGGGTGCAGAAATCCACAAACTGGAAGGATACAAATTAGGGGTGAATGCGGTTGCTATTAGCCCTGACGGTCAAATTATCGCTAGTGGCGGTGCAGATAAGATTGTTAAACTGTGGCATATCGATACAGGTGAAGAATCTGCTTTGCCAGCTTTGCGGGCTGCGGTCAACGCGATCGCCTTTAGTCCTGATGGTAAACTACTGGCGATCGCGACTGAAGATAAATTACTCAAACTGTGGGATCTGAGTGCAGCAGAGGAAGTGTACGCTATCTGCGGCTATGCATGGCAAGTTGGGGCGATCGCGATTAGTCCGAACGGGCAATTCCTCGCTAGTGGCGATCGCGACAAGGCGATCGCGCTGTGGCAGTTATAGCAATTCTCGATTGCGGGCGCGATCTTTGTAGGGCGCACAGCTGCGCGCCCTACTTTTGGTGATTATACGGCGTAATTAGAAAGGTAAATATTTTTAGCAAAGCTTATGATTTCATCATACATAAATCTGTCATAGTTAGGTTTTAGAATTACTTGCCTGATTGCGGATTATCTTACTAACCAAATTTTTAACAAAAAGTAAATAAAAAACAGATAATATCCGAAATCATCTACTTTTCAATTGAATGCATCTTTAACTCGCAAAATATCAAATCAATGCTAGGTCAATTATTAGATGGGCGTTATCGAGTCCTGAAAGTCTTGGGTGCAGGTGGATTTAGCCAAACTTACATCGCTGAAGATACCCGTCGTCCTGGTAATCCTTGCTGTGTAGTCAAACATTTGAAGCCAGCAAATAGTAATACCAACTTTTTAGTAGCAGCTAGACGATTATTTGATAAAGAAGCCAAAATTTTAGAAAAGCTAGGAATTCACGACCAAATTCCCAGATTGCTAGCCTATTTCGAGCAAGACGAAGAATTTTATTTGGTGCAAGAGTTAATCGAAGGACATTTGCTGAGTGCAGAATTGTTCGGTGGTCGTCGTTGGCAAGAAGATCGAACGATCCATATGCTCTTAGACGTATTAGGGATTCTTAACTTCGTGCATCAGCAGGGAGCAATCCATCGCGATGTCAAACCAAATAACATAATTCGCCGCCAACAAGATAACAAATTAGTCCTTGTAGATTTTGGTATTGTTAAAGAGATTAACGTCCAACTGCTGACAGCTCAAAGCCAAGTTAGCGCCTCGATCGCCGTGGGTACTGTCGGATATATGCCACCGGAACAAGCACGAGGTAGACCGCAATTCAATAGCGATATCTACGCGCTGGGAGTCATTGCGATTCAGGCACTCACCGGACTCACGACGCAAGATTTAAGAGAAAATTTTCAGGGAGAAATTGACTGGCAAGGTCAGGCACAAGTTAGCGATCGCCTCGCAGCAATTATCAATAAAATGGTACGCTACGACTTTAGAGAGCGCTATCAGTCGGCAGCTGAAGTTATAGAGACATTGCGATCGCCATCATCAATCAACGCTGGTTATGCCACGACAGAGTTAGACCAACGCCCCAAATACTCGCAGACGCAACAAGCAAGTCAATACGCCGTCTTACCAGCGACAGCTCCGAGCAGTCAGTTTTCGGCTCCGTCAATTCCTCAGACTCCAGTTAACTTCACTCAGCCAGCAACGAACCAAAACATCACGACAAATCCACCCAGCACTCAACCTAGCAAGCGATCGGGTGGTTTAGCCAAGTTTGCGGCTAAACTCAAATCTCCTTTGGGAATGACTATGGGTGCTGCTGCTGTCGTTAGTGTCGCGGCTGCTTTCGGACTGGTCGTGATGAATAAAGAAAGCATCAAATCTGGCTTGGCACAAGTTGAAGTGTTCAAAAAAGCAAAACAATACGAAGAATGCATCAAGCACGGCGCAACTATTAACATTCCTAGCAGCAATACCATAGAAGATAAACAAGCACAAACAAATTTAACGAAATCGGTTAATGAGTGTCGTATCGCTCAAGCTAAAGCTTTAGCAGAGGAATTCAAAATTGCTGAGGCACTAGCGATCGTGTCTACAGTGCCAGCCGAGCAACCTTTGTTTGAAGAAGCTCAACTACTCACCAGTCAATGGTCTAAGAGAATTTTTCAAGAAGCGAAAGACGCTTATGAAAGAGATGGTGATTTTGAAAAAGCTGTTTTATTAACCAGAGCAATTCCGGCAAAAAGCTCTATTTTTAAAGACGTAAGACAAACAGTCGCCACTTGGGAAAGAGAATCAAAAACGAATCAAGACTACTTAAAACTAGCAGAACAAGCACTAAGCCAAAGTCGATGGCAGGATGCAGTTAACACAGCTAAAAAAATTCCATCCAGCACGCTATTTTGGAATACAAAACGTAACGAAATTGTCGAGCAAGCTAATTCTCGACTGGCGCAAAAACCAAATCCAACCAGTCCATCTCCCGCTGCTGCTAAACCAGCTCAAGTCCTGCCTCAACAGCCACAGCCAGTTATCAAAGCTGTAAATCCTCCCATACAGCAGAAGATTCCAGTATCTAGTAAAGCTGCTAAATCAACTCCTGAAGCATCAGTACCAGAGTTAAAACAAACTTCTACATTTGTCGAGCCACCTGCTTCAGATCCATGTCCCAACGGCGATCCAGCATTTGGATGCGTGGATGACAATAATAGCGCCACCGAGGAAGCACCTAATAGTGCGATCGAACAGGAACCAAACGGTAACAGCACAAGTGAGGATAATAGTCCAGGTTGGTAGCGTGTTTATTTAAGAGGGTGTTTGAAAAGTGGGTTGGGTAGTAAAAAAGCTCACTCGGTGTAAGCTGCGAATAACTAGTACACAGCACCGAGAGAGCGACATGAGTAAA